>NZ_JBWKJZ010000017.1:0-82931 GCF_056431945.1 Streptomyces sp. NPDC045778 | reverse complement strand
CGCGGAAGCCTTCGAGCGGCCGGGCACCGTGAAGAACTGCTGACGCCACGGCCGCCACACGCGCGAGAGCTTTCAAGCAGCCCAGCACCGCGCAAAACCGCTGACGCATGGCCGCCACACGCGCGGAAGCCTTCGAGCGGCCGGGCACCGTGAAGAACTGCTGACGCCACGGCCGCCACACGCGCGAGAGCTTTCAAGCAGCCCAGCACCGCGCAAAACTGCTGACACCTTGGCCGCCACGCACGCGGGGCGTGCGCCGGGCACCTCGCCATCGCCCAGGGGATCTACGCCCCCCGGTCAGCGGGCCCGCGCACGCCCCACACACAGCCACCGCCCCCGGCCCTGGGCAGCCGCTCCCCCCCCCACGCCACCTCACACCGTCCAGGACGGCTCCAGCTCCACGACGTCTCCCGCCAGCGCCGCGACATCGGCCTCGGTCTGCGCGCGCAGCGAGAGCCGTTCGACGCGCTCCGCGCGGTACTTGCCGTGCTCGGCGGCGGACTGCCACATCGACAGGACCAGGAACTCATGCCCGGGGGCCTCGCCGAAGAGCCCTCGGACCATCCCCGGCGAGCCGGCCATCGCCGGGTTCCAGACCTTCTCCTGCATCAGCGCGAAGTGCTCGACCCGCTCCTCGTGGACACGGCAGTGCGCCACGCGCACCACGTCGGCCTCCGTGAAGCGCGGTTCGAAGCCCGTCTTCACGTCGAAACGGTGGTCGAAGAGTTTGACCTGGACATCCCTGTAGGTGCCCACCTGCGCCGCCGCGAGCCGGTCGTGCGAGCGCGCCATGAAGGAGTCGTAGAAGGCCCGGCTCTCCCAGAACGCGAAGACGTGCGCCACGTTCGGCCGACCACGACTCCATCCCCCGCCCTGTCCCCGGAAACCCGGCTCTCCCAGAAGCCCCGCCCACTTTCGCTGCGCCCGCTCGTATCCCCGGCGGTCCACGACGGTGCAGCGAATCCACTTGACCAGCACCGCGCCATCGTACGGTGCGGCGCGTGGCGCGGGTCACGCTCCCGAGTAGTGCCCCCGGATCAGGTCAACGAGCTCCTCGTCGCTCAGCTCGATACCGAACTCGCGCACGAGCACGTCCCCCAACTCGCCTCCGGCCACGTCCCGTTTCTCGAGTTCGCCGTCGGGCGCCGTGACGGCCAACTCCGTGCCGGTCAGCCGAAGACGCACCTCGGGGGTGGCCTTTTGCAGGATGGGGCGGCGGACGAAGGGAGACGTGGGGTGGGTGGAGATGTAGTGGTTCATGACGGCATAGTCGACGGGAAGGCACGGAGTCGACGTGTACGAGTAGAGGTCGAACCAACCGTCAGGGTGCTCGGTCCGCAGCACCATCACTCCGTCCGGCTCGCTCTTCAGACCGAACCGCCATGCTCCTTGTCGCTCGTCGACCCCGTCACGCAACAAGAGGGGCTCGATCAGCCCTTCACCGCCGAAGCCGACGTCGCAGTGCCACTGCTCACCGTCCGCCTCGACCTTCAGGAGCATGTGCGTCACCGGGCGTACGGATGTCGATCCCGCCCTGATACGGGCACCGAATCCTGTCACGGAGAAGCCGAAACGTTCCAGCACGGCGGCGAACAGGAGGTTCTGTTCGTAGCAGTAGCCGCCGCGCCGACGGCGCACCATCTTGTCCTGCAAGGCGGCCACGTCCAGCAGGACGGGGCGGCCGAGCATGATCTCAAGGTTCTCGAAAGGGATGGCCAACACGTGGGCGCGGTGCAGCGCGCGCAGTGTCGACAGATCCGGCTTCGTCTCCCCCTCGTAGGCAATCCTGGCCAGATAGGCCTCGACATCCAGTTCCTTCTCGTTCCATGTCACGGGACAATGATCACCACGGGGGCGATCGACGCAAGGCCATGGGTCATGACGCCGATGTCAGTGGGAAGCCTTAGCGTGTCCGTAGCACTGGCAACCGGCCGACGGTGAGGGGGAGTTCGGTGAGCAACATCAGGAAAGGGCTCAAGAAGGTCGAGGTCGGCCTGAGATGGGACCCGAGCCCCCTCGGTACGCCGCCCCACGACCTGGACATCGTGGCCGCGACGTACACGGCCGAGGATCCGTACGGCAGCCCCGCCTACTTCGTGCACTTCGACAGCCGGTCCCCGGACGGCACGATCACGCTCAGCAGGGACAGCAAGACCGGCCAGGGCTTCGGCTACGACGAGGTCATGGTCCTGGAGCTGGAGCGGCTCGCGGAGAGGTACGTGCGCGTGGTGGTCGGCGTGGCCATCCAGCAGCCTCCGGAGGGCAGGGCCTTCGGCGACATAGTGAATGCCTCCGTCCGGATCCGCGAGGGGTACACGGACCTCACGGAGCACGACTTCGCGGAAGTCGCCGGTTCCACGGCGTCCGTGGTCGCCGAGTTCACCCGGGACCAGCCGGGCGGGCCGTGGGCGTTCCGCGAGCTGCTGCACGGCTTCGACACCGACTTGGCGTCCTTCACGTCCGCCATGGGCGGCGTCCGCTGAGAACGCGATGAGGGGCGGCGGACCCGAAGGCCCGCCGCCCCTCACCTCACGGCGTCACGCGGTCAGCTGCAACCGCTGGTGGAGCCGCAGCCCTCGCAGATGTAGCACGAGCCCGCGCGCTGCATCTTCGTACCGCAGGAGAAGCACAGCGGCGCGTCGGCCTGGATGCCCAGCTGCATCTCGACCAGCTCGGCGCTGGTGTGGGCCTGCTGCGGGGCGGGCACCTCGACCTTCACCTCCGGGGCGGCGACGGCCTTCAGGGACTCCGTCTGGCGCGGGGCGGACTGGGCCAGGCCCTCCACGTCGACGTCCTCGTCGGCCGGCTCGTACGAACCGGTCTCCAGGTGACGCTGACGCTCCTCGGCGGAGTGGATGCCGAGCGCGGAGCGGGTCTCGAAGGGCAGGAAGTCCAGCGCCAGGCGGCGGAAGATATAGTCGACGATCGACTGCGCCATCCGCACGTCCGGGTCGTCGGTCATGCCGGCCGGCTCGAAGCGCATGTTCGTGAACTTGGAGACGTACGTCTCCAGGGGCACGCCGTACTGGAGGCCGACGGAGACGGCGATGGAGAAGGCGTCCATCATGCCCGCGAGGGTCGAGCCCTGCTTGGACATCTTCAGGAAGACCTCACCGAGACCGTCGTCCGGGTAGGAGTTCGCGGTCATGTAGCCCTCGGCGCCGCCCACCGTGAAGGAGGTGGTGATGCCGGGACGGCCCTTGGGCAGACGCTTGCGGACCGGGCGGTACTCGACGACCTTCTCGACGGCCTCGCGGATCGTCGCCTCGGTCTTCTCCGTGACCTCGGCCTTCTCCTCTTCCTTCTTCTTGGCGGAGAGGGGCTGGCCGACCTTGCAGTTGTCGCGGTAGATCGCGAGCGCCTTGACGCCCATCTTCCAGGCCTCGAAGTAGACCTCTTCGACGTCCTCGACGGTCGCCGTCTCCGGCAGGTTGACCGTCTTGGAGAGCGCGCCGGAGATCCACGGCTGGATGGCCGCCATCATGCGGACGTGGCCCATCGCGGAGATGGAACGCTCGCCCATGGCGCAGTCGAAGACCTCGTAGTGCTCGTGCTTGAGGCCCGGGGCGTCGATCACATTGCCGTGCTCGGCGATGTGGGCGACGATCGCCTCGATCTGCTCCTCCTGGTAGCCCAGGCGGCGCAGGGCCTGCGGCACGGTGCCGTTGACGATCTGCATCGAGCCGCCGCCGACGAGCTTCTTGAACTTGACCAGGGCCAGGTCCGGCTCGAGACCGGTGGTGTCGCAGGACATCGCGAGACCGATGGTGCCGGTCGGGGCGATCACCGAGGCCTGGGAGTTACGGAAACCGTTCTTCTCACCCAGGCGCAGGACGTCCTGCCAGGCCTCCGTGGCGGCGGCCCAGATCGGGGTGTCCAGGTCGTCCATGCGGACGGCCGCGGTGTTGGCGTCGGCGTGCTGCTTCATGACGCGCTGGTGCGGAGCGGCGTTGCGGGCGTAGCCGTCGTACGGGCCGACGACCGCGGCCAGCTCGGCGGAGCGCTTGTACGAGGTGCCGGTCATCAGCGACGTGATGGCGCCGGCGAGGGCACGGCCGCCGTCGGAGTCGTACGCGTGGCCGGTGGCCATCAGCAGGGCGCCGAGGTTGGCGTAGCCGATGCCGAGCTGACGGAAGGCGCGGGTGTTCTCGCCGATCTTCTGGGTCGGGAAGTCGGCGAAGCAGATGGAGATGTCCATCGCCGTGATGACCAGCTCGACGACCTTGGCGAAGCGCTCGGACTCGAAGGACTGGTTGCCCTTGCCGTCGTCCTTGAGGAACTTCATCAGGTTCAGCGAGGCGAGGTTGCAGGACGTGTTGTCCAGGTGCATGTACTCGCTGCACGGGTTCGAGCCGTTGATGCGGCCGGACTCCGGGCAGGTGTGCCAGGCGTTGATCGTGTCGTCGTACTGGATGCCCGGGTCGGCGCAGGCCCAGGCGGCCTCGGCCATCTTGCGGAAGAGGGACTTGGCGTCGACCTCTTCGATGACGTCACCGGTCATGCGGGCGCGCAGGCCGAACTTGCCGCCGGTCTCCACGGCCTTCATGAACTCGTCGTTCACGCGGACCGAGTTGTTGGCGTTCTGGTACTGGACGGACGTGATGTCGTCGCCGCCCAGGTCCATGTCGAAGCCCGCGTCACGCAGCGCGCGGATCTTCTCCTCTTCCTTCACCTTGGTCTCGATGAAGCCCTCGATGTCGGGGTGGTCGACGTCGAGGATGACCATCTTGGCCGCGCGGCGGGTGGCGCCGCCCGACTTGATCGTTCCTGCGGAGGCGTCGGCACCCCGCATGAAGGAGACCGGGCCCGAGGCGTTGCCTCCGGAGGACAGCAGTTCCTTGGAGGAACGGATGCGGGAGAGGTTCAGGCCGGCACCGGAGCCGCCCTTGAAGATCATGCCCTCTTCCTTGTACCACTCCAGGATCGACTCCATGGAGTCGTCGACGGAGAGGATGAAGCAGGCGGAGACCTGCTGCGGCTGGGGCGTGCCGACGTTGAACCACACCGGCGAGTTGAAGCTGAAGATCTGGTGCAGGAGGGCGTACGCCAGCTCGTGCTCGAAGATCTCGGCGTCCGCGGGGGAGGCGAAGTACTTGTAGTCCTCGCCGGCCTTCCGGTACGTCTTCACGATGCGGTCGATGAGCTGCTTGAGGCTGACCTCGCGCTGCGGGGTGCCGACCGCGCCCCGGAAGTACTTGCTCGTGACGATATTGACCGCGTTCACCGACCAGAAGTCGGGGAACTCGACGCCGCGCTGCTCGAAGTTGACCGAACCGTCGCGCCAGTTGGTCATGACGACGTCACGGCGCTCCCAGGCCACCTCGTCGTACGGGTGCACGCCAGGGGTCGTGTGGATGCGCTCGATGCGCAGGCCCTTGCCGCCCTTGGCTCCCTTGGCGCGGGACCCTCGTGCGGGGCCGCTCGTCGTCTCGGTCATGCCGCCTCCCTGTATCAGGCTAAAACGCCCAGAAGTGCCGCGTTCTTCCCGCAGCACGGTGTGTGTCTTGTGTCGCGTGCGCCGCGTGGGCGCCTCGTGACAGGTCTAGGTTCGCCGCCGAACCGTCGGCAGGACGGTCAGTCGGCGGCAGTGGCAGGCTGCGGGACTTCTGGAGTCCCCCCGGGCCCGCGGCCGGTCGCGGCCCGCTCCGCGCCGGAGCCGTCCGGCGCGCGGTCACCCCGCTCCTCGCGTCGGTCCCTCAGCTCCGCGATCGCGGCCTCGAAGTCCTCGAGCGAATCGAACGCCCGGTACACGGACGCGAAGCGCAGATAGGCGACGAGGTCCAGCTCCTGCAGTGGGCCGAGTATGGCGAGGCCCACGTCATGGGTGGTCAGTTCGGCGCTTCCCGTGGCCCGCACCGCTTCCTCGACCCGCTGGCCCAGCTGAGCCAGCGCGTCCTCCGTCACCGGTCGCCCCTGGCATGCCTTGCGGACGCCGTTGATGACCTTGGTGCGACTGAAGGGTTCGGTCACGCCGCTGCGCTTGACCACCATCAGTGAGCACGTCTCCACCGTGGTGAAACGGCGCGAGCAGTCCGGGCACTGACGGCGCCTGCGGATCGACGTGCCGTCATCGGTGGTGCGGCTGTCGACTACGCGGCTGTCGGGGTGCCTGCAGAAGGGGCAGTGCATGGAACTCCCAACCCTCCTTCACGGCACGACTCACAAGCCTCTGGGGACCCTTGAGGCCCTCGAAGCAGCCCCAAGCATAGGCGATGCCGGAGCCCCTGAAAGACCAGGGACCACAACTTCTGGGCTGCGGTCGCAATCCAACCACTAGATCTGGGGTTTGCCGTAAATTTCGACGCCGTCGCGTGTCGTGTCGATCGCTCCCGCGCGTCGCGCCGTCCACCCCTTGCGCGCCCCGGGCCCGGCCACACCAACGCCACCCGAGAGGGGCCGGTGCGGGGTTGACGCGGGCGCGGATGGCACTATGAGAGCCTCACTCGGCAGGGTTACAACCCCGGCGGTGAAGCGTACCGTAATGAACCGAAATGCCTTTCGGCCTCGGCGTGAGCTATACACCCGGACACATGATCACGGCAGGTAATCTGCGATTTTTCACTCGAACGTGTGTTTGGCGCAACCTTTCGAAAGCAACTACCGTTGGCTAACTAGGGAGAACATCTCGAGAGGGGCCGACCGACGTGACCACCACCGCAGACAGCGCCACTATCAGTGCCCAGGACCGCTCCCGGAGCCGATTCGAGCCGGTGCATGCCATGAATGACGCAGCCACGAACCAGGAGGGGCCCAAGCCCACACGCTCCCTGCCGGGCCGACCTCCAGGGATCCGCGCCGACAGCTCCGGGCTCACGGACCGCCAGCGCCGGGTGATCGAGGTCATCAGGGACTCGGTGCAGCGGCGCGGCTACCCGCCGTCGATGCGGGAGATCGGGCAGGCGGTCGGCCTCTCCAGCACCTCGTCGGTGGCGCACCAGCTGATGGCTCTCGAGCGCAAGGGTTTCCTGCGCCGCGACCCGCACCGCCCGCGCGCGTACGAGGTCCGCGGCTCGGACCAGCCCAGCACCCAGGCCACGGACACGACCGGCAAGCCCGCCGCCTCGTACGTCCCCCTCGTCGGCCGCATCGCCGCAGGTGGCCCGATCCTCGCCGAGGAGTCCGTCGAGGACGTGTTCCCCCTCCCCCGGCAGCTCGTCGGCGACGGTGAGCTGTTCGTCCTGAAGGTCGTCGGTGACTCCATGATCGAGGCCGCGATCTGTGACGGCGACTGGGTGACGGTCCGCCGCCAGCCCGTCGCGGAGAACGGCGACATCGTCGCCGCGATGCTCGACGGCGAAGCCACGGTCAAGCGCTTCAAGCGCGAGGACGGACACGTCTGGCTCCTGCCTCACAACGCCGCGTACCAGCCGATCCCCGGCGACGAGGCCACGATCCTCGGCAAGGTGGTGGCGGTCCTCCGCCGGGTGTGAGCCTGTGCCCCCGACCGGGCCCCGGGACCCACTGCGCCGGTTCCGGGGCCCTGCTCTGTGCCCTGGGGCTCCGGGGTCCGCGGAGGCCGGGCAAGGGCTTGGGGCCGTCCGGGCGGGGCTGGGCGGCTTGAGAAGGCGCCTCGGCACGCCTTGGTGGGGCCCGACACGCCTTCGTAGGGCTGGGCGCGGTGGCGTGCAGGCCTTGAGCGCGGTGCGCTCGCCAGCTGTTCGGTCGCCCGGTCACTGTGGCCGCTGACCGGTGACCCGCTGGCCTGTCGGGCCAGTGGCTCCTTCCCCCGCCTACGCGCCCTTCAGCCTCCTACGCGCCCCCTTGCGCTACTCGCTCTTCTCCTTGGCCACCGCGTCGATCGCCGCCAGGGAGCGCCGCGCCTGATTACGGTCCGTGGTGTACCAGAAGTCAGGGAGCGACGCCCGCAGATAGCTGCCGTACCGGGCCGTGGCGAGGCGCGGGTCCAGGATGGCCACCACCCCTCGGTCCCCCGACGCCCGTACGAGACGGCCGGCGCCCTGCGCCATCAGCAGAGCGGCATGCGTCGCCGCGACCGCCATGAAGCCATTGCCGCCCGCCTCGTCCACAGCCTTCTGGCGGGCGCTCATCAGCGGGTCGTCCGGGCGCGGGAACGGGATCTTGTCCATGACCACCAGCTGACAACTGGTGCCCGGCACGTCGACACCCTGCCAGAGCGAGAGCGTGCCGAACAGACAGGTCTGCTCGTCAGCCGCGAAGTTCTTGATCAACTCGCCGAGGGTCTCCTCGCCCTGGAGCAGGATCGGCATGTCCAGGCGCCCGCGCAGCTCCTCGGCCGCCGACTGCGCCGCGCGCATCGAGGAGAAGAGCCCCAGCGTGCGCCCGCCCGCGGCCTCGATCAGCTCGGCCAGCTCGTCGAGCATGTCCTCGCGCGTGCCGTCGCGCCCGGGGCGGGCCAGGTGCTGGGCGACGTACAAGATGCCCTGCTTGCGGTAGTCGAAGGGCGAGCCGACGTCCACGCCCTTCCACACCGGGGCGTCCTCTGCCTGGGTGCCCTCGGGGGCCAGGCCGAGGGACGCCCCCACCCCGTTGAAATCGCCGCCGAGCTTCAAGGTGGCTGAGGTCAGGACCACCGAGCGGTCGGTGAAGAGCTTCTCCCGGAGGAGGCCCGAAACCGACATGGGCGCCACGCGCAGGGAGGCGCCGAAGCGGTCGTGGCGCTCGTACCAGACGACGTCGTACTCGGAGCCGGTCGTGATGCGCTCGGCCACGTCGTGGATGGTCTCCACGGAGGCCAGGGCCTGCTTGCGGACGGCGTCCTCGTCCTGGACCGACTTGTCGCGGGTCGTGCCGAGCGCGGTGATGACCCCGCGGGCCGCGTCACGCAGGGCCATCAGCGCATAGCCGAGGTCCTCCGGGATCTCCTCCAGACGGCCGGGCAGTGCCAGCTCCATCAGCCGCTCGAAGCCCTCCGCGGCCGTCTGGAGCTGGTCCGCGACCTTCTCGTCGACGAGCTTCGCCGCGCGGCGCACCGCGCGGTTCACCTGTCCCGGAGTGAGCTCGCCCGTGGCGACGCCGGTCACCCGGGACACCAGCTCGTGGGCCTCGTCCACGATCAGTACTTCGTGCTGAGGCAGGACCGGAGCGCCCTCGATCGCGTCGATGGCGAGGAGGGCGTGGTTGGTGACCACGACCTCGGCGAGCTTGGCGCGCTCGCGGGCCGCCTCGGCGAAGCACTCCTGGCCGTACGCACAGCGGGTGGCGCCCAGGCACTCCCGGGAGGAGACAGACACCTGGGCCCAGGCCCGGTCGGAGACTCCGGGAGTGAGGTCGTCGCGGTCCCCGCTCTCGGTCTCGTCCGCCCAGTCCCGCAGGCGCAGCAGATCCCGGCCGAGCTTGCTCGTGGGGGCCGCCGCCTCGAACTGGTCGAAGAGGCCCTCTTCCTCCTCCTGCGGCACGCCTTCGTGGAGGCGGTGCAAGCATAGATAGTTCGACCGGCCCTTGAGCATGGCGAACTGGGGGCGGCGGCGCAGCAGCGGGTGCAGGGCGTCCACCGTGCGCGGCAGGTCCCGCTCCACGAGCTGGCGCTGTAGCGCCAGGGTGGCCGTCGCGACGACGACCCGCTCCCCGTGGGCCAGCGCGGGCACCAGATAGCCGAGGGACTTGCCGGTGCCGGTGCCGGCCTGGACCAGCACGTGGGAGCCGTCGTCGATCGCCTCGGCGACGGTCTCGGCCATGGTCACCTGGCCAGGGCGCTCCGTGCCTCCGACAGCGGCGACGGCGGCGTGCAGGAGTTCGGGGAGTGAGGGCTTCGTCATAGCCCGACCACCCTACGGTGCCCCACTGACAACGCCGCCCTCAAGGCTGGTGGAGCGGGTTCGGCACGGTCCCGTGCACGGCGGCGTGCGGACGTTCCGCGCGGTCGCGGTAGCCGTCGAGGTGGAGCCGGTTCCGGTTCAGGCACAGCCGGTCGATACGGGGAGTGAACAGGTCGAACATCTCGTAGCGCTCTTTGAGCTCGGGGACGCGGGCCTGGTGGCGCAGGATCTCGGCACGCACGAGGGCCCAGAAGTCGGATTCGGTGACGCCCATGTGTTCCTCGCACAGCGGCGCCAAGTAGCGGAAGACGCCCACGAAGAGCCCGGCGTGGATGAACTGGGTGAGGAAGGCGGGGGGCTCGGTCAACAGGATGTCGCGCACGGCGGGCGGCATGGAGTCGTGCTCCGGCACGCGCCTGGCGCTGACGTTCACGTCGTCTACGAAGTCCTTCACCGCGAGCCGTACGGGAACGTCACTGTCGTCGAAAACAACGATGGTGTTCTCACCATGGGGCGAGAACACCGTGCCGTACCGGTAGAGGAAGTGCAGCAGGGGCGGTAGGAGCGCCGCGAACAGATGGCTCAGCCAGACGGTCGGCGTCAGCCCGGAGCGCTGGACCAGCTCGGCGACGACAGCACGTCCCTGCGGGTCGGTGTGCAGGAGACAGGCAAGCGTGCGGGCGCGCTCCCCCGGCGCGAGGTAGCGGGTGAGGGGCTCGCGCCAGATGACGCCGAGCAGTTCCTTGTACTGATAGGGAACTTCGGGCAATGAGTCGTATACGGGGTGCTCGACCGCTACGGATGCGACCTCTCCGAGGAGGATCACGCGGCATTCGTCGCGTAGGAACGGGTCGGCGTCCCGCAAGGCGTGCACCCAAGCAGTGACGGCCGGGGCGGCGAGTGTGCGCTCCGTGGGCAGGCCGCGCCACACCAGAGTGTTGAGGACGGACAGCGGCAGCTTGATGGTGTGCCGCTCGGGGTGTGTGGTGTTCAGGAACGTACGGATGGACTGTTGGGGCAGGCGCAGGTCGCCGTCGGTCGGCAGCGGGACGACCTTCCCGGAGGCGACGGACGGGGCGAAGAGGGGCAGCACGACGTCGTCCCACTGCCAGGGGTGCACCGGCAGGTAGAGGTACTCCTCCGGATCGAGTCCCCGCGCGCGGAGCAGGGCGGCGTAGGACTCCTGTGTGGCGGGGGCGAGTTCACGGGCGTAGAGCTTGTCGGAGGTGTCCAGGCCGGTCACGCCCCGGTAGGTGGCGATGCTGGTGTGGACCGCGATCCAGGGGATCGTCGCGCTGGTGCGCGCCTCGGGTGCCCAGTGCAGTGCGTCCGTGGCGGAGAAGCCGATGCGGCCTTTGTTGAGGACGAGCCAGGGATGACCGGTCTGATGCCCTTCCAGTTCCGCGTATCCGAGGTCGGCCAGCCGGGCCGCGCTCAGCGCCCCGTGGTCCAGACGGGTGTCCGCGCTGAGCGTCACGGTCAGTTCGCGGATGAGGTGTCCGAGCGTGGCACCGTCAAGGCCGAGGGTGCGGCGCGCGGCGGTCAGGAAGCGCAGCGGGTCGGTCATTGGCTGAGGCCGGTCGCCTTCGGTGAGGGTCAGGCTGGCCGGGTCCACGCGCCAGCTGCCGTAGGCGCCACGGCAGGCACGGAAGGTGAGCAGGGGGCGGGGCTGCTCGCCCGCGGGGGGTTCGTCGAGGGGGAGGCGGTACGTGCCTGAGTCCTCGCCATCGCCGAAGCCCTCGCCCACCCCCTCAGGGACGGGCTGGATGATCTCTTCGTACGCGAACTCGCCGATGATCTTCGCGAGCAGTCGCCGGCCTGCCTGCTCCCAGCGTTCGTGTGTCAGCTCGGGCGGGTCGTAGAGCGCGGCGGGGGCTTGGAGTTCGTGGGGTTTGTGGGGTCCTGAGGGATTCGGCACGGGGACTCCTCTGGGAGGGAACCGGATCGGGTCGAGCGGTGTATCAGAAGTGAGCAGGGCGTCGTGGGTGGGTCGTCGTGGTCGGGCCGTCGTGGGCGGATCGTGTTGCACGGACCGTGTTGCACGGACCGTCGTGGGCGGATCGCCGCGGGCGGGCCGCCGGGCGGTTTGTGGTGAGCGGGTCGTCGGGCAGTTGTGGCGAGCGGGTCGTCGGGCGGTTTGTTGTGAGCGAACCGTCGTGTGCGGGTCACAGCACGTCGCGCAGGGACCGGTCACGGATCATGAGCGCCGCCCGCTTGTCGGGGAGATCGACCTCGGCGGCGAAGCGGAAGCCGGCGGTGAGGAAGGCGGAGACGGAGGGGGTGTTGCGCAGGTCTGGTTCAGCTACGACGCGTGCGCAGGAGGGGCGGTGATCGAGTACGAGGTCGGCGACGGCTCTGAGCAAGGTGCTGCCGAGCCCTCGGCCGCGGTCGGCGACACCACCGATCAGGAGGTGAATTCCGGTGTCGTGGGGCCGCGCTGGATAGTGGCGTGCCAGCGGATCCAGGTCGGCGCGGTAGATCTCCCAATAGCTCATGGGGGTGCCCGCGAGGACGCCGAGACACGGGACGCTGCGTCCGTCGCCGTCGAACTGGGCACGCAGGTGTGCCTCCGTGACGGCCGGGGGTCCGGCGAGTTCCCAGAACGCGGCGACGGCTGGGTCGTTCATCCACCCGCTGATGAGCGCCAGGTCGTCTTCGAGGCGGACGGGTACGAGGCCGAAGGCTCCGGCCTCGGTGGGCGCCGGGCCCCAGGCAGCGATGTGGTCGAGGAGGTCCTCCGGTGCCGGGGTGCCCGCCCCGCCTGCCGTCGGGGGCGCATCGCCGTGGGTGTCGGCTGCCACGCGGGTCGGCTGCGCGTCGCTCTGGGGGGTCTGCGCGCCGAGGTCGTCGGGCAGCCGCAGGTCGAGGGTCTCTTCGAAGTCCGTGGGGCCCGCGGTGGCGGGCTCGGTTCCGGCGTCGGTGCTCGCTTCGGTGGAAGGCACGACGTCGCTCCTCTCGGCAGGGGGGCGGGTTCAGTGGGGCCGGGTGTGGTCCTCAGGGGTGGGTCGTGACAGGCAGAGGTCAGGGTCGGCGGCGGGGTGGAGGGTTCACATGTGGAGGGGGTTGGCGATGCTGACGTAGACGGATTGGGTGTCGACGGGACCGACCAGTTCGTCGAGGCCGTGCAGGCGGGTCAGCAGGTTGGCCTTGCAACGCAGCACGGGTGAGTCGAGCAGCCGGGCGGGCAGAGGGGTGCGGAGTCGGCCGGGCCCTGCTGCCACATCGGTGAGGAAGCGGCGGAAGGCGGCGAGCAACAGCCGCTCGTCGGCGAGGCGTTGGGATCCCAGGGCTCCGATGAGGCCCAGGACGTTGTTGATGCCGAGGTAGTAGGCGAAGCGCTCGTCGGTCACCTCGTCGGAGACGAAGGTGTCGCTGTGCTGCCCGATGCCGGGAAGGCGCTTGTCCAGCTCGGTGCGGCGGGACTCGCGGAAGTAGTAGCCCTGGTTGTCCCGGTAGCGCCCGCCCGTGGGCCAGCCGTCGGGGTCGAGCAGCAGCAGGGTGTTCTGCTGGTGGGCTTCCAGGGCGATCCCGGCCTCGCTGTCCAGCCACAGCACGGGGCGGACGACGCTTTCGAGGTACCGCAGGAACCACTCTGCGGCCACGGCTCCGCGCGGCCGTCCGGTGCGCCCGGCGAGACGGGTGATGATCTCGGCGAGCCGGGAGCGCATCGGCGGGCGGTCCTGGCCGCTGAACCGGCCGGTCGGCTTGGGCGAGACGAGGCCCGCGATGCAGGTGGCGTCGTCGGTGGGGCCGAAGGGGTTGTGCCGGATCATGACGTCGATCCCGGCGAGGGGGTTGCCGTCGGCTCCGGTGACGGCGAGCCAGGCGGGGTCGCGGATCACGTCGAAGCCGGGGTGAGCGGCCTGCCACTGTTCGCCGAGGCCGCTGCGCAGCAGGCGGTGGACCTCGACGCCGCGGTGGAGTTCCTTGTGGAGGTTCTCACGACGGGAGTTGGTGATGCGCAGGCCGAGCGACAGCTTCAGCATGGCGGGCGCGCCGGACCGGTAAAGGGTGCGTACGGAGGAGGTGGGGCACCAGGGCGTGCCGTGTGGGCCGCAGTCCTTGAGGAGCCCGGCGGCCAGGAGGGCGGCGGCTTCGGGGCGGTGCTTGAGTTCCCGCATCTGCCACGGGTGCACGGGAAGCAGGGCGTGACCGTCCGGCGGCGTCAGACCGGGGCCGGCCAGGCGTGCGGTGAGTTGCTCGGCCGGCACGGTGCGGCCTCGCTCGGTCCAGGCCGAGGCCGTGGCCAGGACGGAGTGGTCGACCGCCAGCCAGTGCAGCGGGAAAGAGCCGCGCAACTCCGGTGAGTAGAGCCGGGATTCGGTGCGGGAAAGGCCCTCGCGGCTCTTCGGGGTCGGGTGCAGGGGGTGACCGAGGAGGAGGGACTGTTCGGCGGCGAGGAAGAGATCGGGGGTGTCGTCCAGGTTGTTCCTGCGGTCGGCGAGGAAGTCGGCGGTGCGGCGGACGGAGTCGGCGACGCGGGCGACGAGGTCGGCGCCGTCCGTGGACTCTTGGGGTGCGGCCGGGGGCGTCCTCGGTGCTTCGGGAGTCGCGGGCCCGCCCGTGGCCGGGGTTGGCCCCGAGAGGGCTCCGGCCGGGGCCGGTTCGGTTGCCTCCGGTGCCGGGAGGCCGGTCGGGGGCTGCCGCGTGGGCATCTGAGGGCTGGGCGGCTGGTCCGTGGCGCCCGGGGGCAGCACCTCGGCCCCAGGCGCGGCGGCCTTCGGTGGCGCGGCCTCGGGCTCCGCGGGCGCAGGAACCCCGGCCTCCGGCGGCCGCGGAGCCGGCGGCGTCGCGCCCCGCAGGGTCGGCTTGTCCGGCTCCGGCTCCCCCGTGCCTTGTTCCCGGCCGCCCAAGGAGAGGGGCTCGGCTTGCTCGGCGGCCGGGGCCCCGGTGGGCTCGGAGGCGGAAGGGCTGTCTTGCTCCGCGGTCGCGGTTTCGCGGCTGAGGAGGGCGGCGACCGTGACCGCGTCGACCGGGGGCGCGGACTCGGGGCCGTCCTCGAGGTAGGGGAGGCCGAAGCGGTGCCAGCCGGTCGGGGACCAGTAGTCGACGGGGACCAGCAGGGCGGTGGCGCTGGCGTGGAGCGGGATGCGGAGGGAGCCCTGGTCGGGCGCGGCGATGCCGTTCTCCCGTACCCAGCAACGCAGCAGGTTCTCGACGGCGGCGGCCTGGGCGGCGACCTGCGGGTCGGGGTGGTCGAGGAAGTCGGCGGTGCCGTGCGGCAGGCGCTTGGCCTCGTGGGTCCTGCCCTTCTGCTGGGGGACCGTGCCGGACTCCGCAGCCGGCGGGGATTGCGTGCCGCAGGCGCCTGACGGGTGCGGTTGGGGACGGCCGTCGGATGCGGGGGTGGCGTTCAAGGGGCTTCCTTGCGTGGTGTCGGGCTCCGTGTGGCGACGGGCAGGGGCTGGGACGGGGAGGTGGGACGTGAGGTGCGGTCGGCTGCCACCGGGGCGGTCCGGTTCCGTCGTGATCAACGGGGAAGGGAGGCGGTCGGCAGTGGGGCGTGGGAGGCGGTGGCTACCTGTGCTGGGCGCGCGTCGCCGTGGCGAGCGCGTCGGCGAGGCGATCGAGGACGGCGGTCGCCTGTTCGTCGGTGATGGTGAGGGGAGGCAGGAGGCGTACGACGCTGGAGTGGCGCCCGCCGAGTTCGACGATGAGTCCGCGGCGCAGGCACTCCCGCTGCACGGCGGCGGCAAGGTCGGGGGCCGGCGGGTGGGGGCGGGATTCCGGAAGGTCGTGCGCGGGGTCGCGCGGGCGCTGGTGGGGATCGGCCGCCGCTGTCCCGTCGGGCTGAGAGGGGTGGGGATGCGCGCCCTCGGGGTGGGTGCCCTCGGGGTGGGCGCCCTCGGGGTGGGCGCCCTCGGGGTGGGCGCCTTCGGCGTGGGCGTCACCGGGGCGGGCGGCGGGGACCGTACGGGCAGACCCGGGATGGTGGTGGCCGCGCGCGGAAGGGCCGGGCGCGCTTCCGGGTCGCCGATCGGCCATCTCGGAAGACGGGTCGTCGTACCGGGCGGCCCCCCTCGACCGGGTGAAATCGCTGTCGAGCAGGGCGGGTTGGCGGCCGCTGGGGTCGACCAGTTCGACGCCGAGCATGAGGCCGCGTCCGCGTACGTCGCCGACGCTGGAGTGTTCGTGGGCCAGGGAGCGCAGTCCGCCGAGCATGCGGGTGCCGAGGTCGGCGGCGCGCTCGGCGAGGCGGTTCTCGCGGACGTAGGCGAGGGTCGCCGCGCCGGCGGCCATGGCGAGCTGGTTGCCGCGGAAGGTGCCGGCGTGGGCGCCGGGGGGCCAGACGTCGAGGTCGTCACGGTAGACGACGACGGCGAGGGGCAGGCTGCCGCCGATGGCCTTGGAGAGGACGAGGACGTCGGGGGTGATGCCGCTGTGCTCGACGGCCCAGAAGGCGCCGGTCCGTCCGACGCCGGTCTGCACTTCGTCCGCGATGAGAGGAATGCCCCGAGCTGCCGTGATCTCGCGCATGCGGCGCATCCAGGCGTCGGGAGCGGGGAGCACTCCGCCCTCTCCCTGTACGGGTTCGACGATCATGCCCGCCGGGGCGGGGACGCCGGACTTGGAGTCGTCGAGCACGCTCTCGGTCCAGCGGGCGGCGAGTTCGGCGCCGCGGGGGCCGCCGATGCCGTAGGGGCAGCGGTAGTCCTGCGGATAGGGCAGGCGCGCCACTCGTACGTCCCGTGCGCCTCCGGATGCTTCGAGCGCCCCCGCGGTCATGCCGTGATAGGCACCGGTGAAGGCGAGCAGCCCTTCGCGCCCGGTGGCGGCGCGCACCAGTTTCAGGGCCGCCTCCACGGCGTCCGTGCCCGCGGGGCCGCAGAACTGGACGCGTGCGCGCTCCGCGAAGCCGCGCGGGAGCGTGCGGAACAGCTCGGTGGTGAAGGCGTCCTTGACGGGTGTGGCGAGGTCGAGGACGTGCAGGGGCGCGCCGGAGTCGAGGACCGCGCGGATGGCTTCGAGGACGACGGGGTGGTTGTGCCCGAGGGCGAGGGTTCCCGCGCCGGAGAGGCAGTCCAGGTAGCGCTGCCCGTCGGCGCCCTCGATCGTCATCCCGCGCGCGCGGACGGGCACGATCGGCAGGGCGCGCGCATAGGTGCGCGCGGCGGACTCGCGCGCCGACTGACGGCGCAGAATCCCTTCGTGCGCCGCGGACACCACCGCGGGGACAGGCTCGGTCACGGCCACGGCTGTTCGTCCTCCCGCTGGGACAGGGCAGGTGCCCGTCGCATCCGGCCGGGTGCGGCGGGCGAGTTGGCGCGGGGGATGAACGCGTGCCGCGTGTCCCCCGTACGTACCAACGACGGCGAGTCCGGGGGATCACGGGTTGCCCGAAGATCCTTGCCGTGACGGAACCGTTGCCGTTCCGTCGGCCGTCCCCAACGGCACCGGCATAGTGTGGGGTGCCGTTCATCAGCACCAAGGCGTTCAGAACCCCTGAGCACCACGGTGTCCAGTGATGATCGGCGCTGCCGCGACAGGCGTACGGAAACCGTACGAAACGGCGTACGAATGGCGTACTACGTCACGATGTCCGGCATTTGGAACGATTCGAGGCCCAGGGGGATTCTCACCATGCGACCCATACGTCCGCTCTTCACCGCTCGTCGTGGGAGAAGCGCGCGCGGCAGGACCTCCCCCGTGGCGGCCGCTGTCGCGCTCGGCGCGGCACTCGTCCTGACGGCGACGGCCTGTGGCCCCGGTGACGACAACAAGGACGATTCGTCCGCGTCCCAGCCGGGCGGCGACGGCGACGGTGACGGCAAGATCAGGCTTCCCGGCGACATCGAGGACCGGCTCAAGGAGCACGGCATCGACATCGACAAGTGGAAGGACGGCGCCTGGCGGGACTGGGACAAGGACGACTGGCTGCGCGAAGCGGGCGATTTCGTCAACCCGATCATCGAGGGGCTGTGGGACCCGGACCGCATGCGGGACGCCGACAAGAACCCGGACCGGGGTGTCGACGACAACGACATCTCCGGTGACCAGGGCGTGACGGACCCGACTCCGAAGCCGGTCGCGGCGGTGCCCGTGAAGGCGCCGTACGACGACCAGGTCCCCGCGGCCGGGAAGCTGTTCTTCGACGGCCCCGAGGGCTCGATGGTCTGCTCGGCCACGGTCGTCAAGGACCCCAAGAACCCCGGCAAGTCGAACATGGTGTGGACCGCGGGCCACTGCGTCCACGCGGGCGCCAAGGGCGGCTGGTACCGGAACATCGCCTTCGTCCCGTCGTACAACAACGAGGGCAAGGCCACCGCGGACCTCCAGGGCGCGCCCAAGGAAGAAGTCGCTCCGCACGGCGTGTGGTGGGGCGACTGGGCGCAGACCTCGGACCAGTGGATCGAGCAGGGCGGTCCGACCGGCGGCAAGGGCGCTCCGTACGACTTCGCGGTGATCCACGTGACGCCGGAGAAGGGCAGCGAGGGCAAGTCCCTGGAGGAGACGGTCGGCGCCGCGCTGCCCGTGGACTTCAACGCTCCGGCCGTGCCGGACATCAAGGACATGACGGCGACGGGATATCCGGCGGCACCGCCGTTCGACGGCCAGAAGGAGTTCCAGTGCGCGGACAAGCCGGGCCGGCTTTCGATCAGTGAGCCCGACCCGACGATGTATCGCATCGGCTGCACCATGACCGGTGGTTCGTCCGGCGGTGGCTGGGTCGCCGCGGGCAAGGACGGCAAGCCCGCCCTGGTGTCGAACACGTCGATCGGCCCGGTGACGGCCGGCTGGCTGGCGGGCCCGCGCCTGGGTGACGAGGCCAAGGGCATCTACGACGCGGTCAGCAAGAAGTTCGCGGGCCGGTAGGAGTTCGCGCGCATGCGCGGGGCGCACGGTGGGTTCGCTCGTGAGGGGGAACCCACCGGCCGCGCGCGACCCCGGCGCCGGACTCCGAGGCTCCAAGGGCTCCAAGGGCTCCAAGGGCTCCAAGGGCCCAGGCTTCCAGGGCTCAGCGGAGCCCGGCGCTCAGCCACCCGCGCACGGCGCGGAACCGCGCCACGTAGATCCGCTTTGTACGCCTACGCCGCCATGCATACGCGTACGCCGAAGGGGGCGGCGAAACCTTCACGGCCTCGCCGCTGTTCGTCCCCAACTGCACAGGCATAGTGGGAGGCCACGTCGGCCCGGGCGGCGGATGCCGCGCCCTCGCCTGACACGCACATGGCAAACACACGTTCCTACGGGGGTTACAGCTCCATGCGTTCCATTCGTGCGCCCTTCGCGCGCGGCCGCGGTCGCCGTACCGCGCTCGCCGTCACCGGGCTCGCCGCGACCCTGGCGCTCACCGCCACGGCCTGCGGGCCGGGCGACGACAAGGCGAGCGACAAGGCCGACTCCGGCGCTTCGCGGGGTGCCGACCAGGGGTCCGGCTCGGGCGGCGGCGGGCTGCCCGCCGACCTCACCGACCGGCTCAAGGAGCACGGCATCGATCCGGACAAGTGGAAGGACGGCGCCTGGAAGGACTGGAGCAAGGACGACTGGCTGCGCGAGGCCAAGGATTTCGTCAACCCGGTCATAAAGGACCTGTGGAAGCCCGAGCGGATGCGGAAGGCCAAGGACCCGAACAAGACGATCGCGGCCAAGGACGCCTCCGCCGACCAGGGGGCGACCGACCCCGAGCCCGAGCCCGTCCCGGCGGAGCCCGAGAAGACGCCGTACCACGAGCACGCCGCGCCCGTCGGCAAGATCTTCTTCGACTCCCCCGAGGGTTCGATGGTCTGCTCGGGCACGGTCGTGAAGGATCCGCGCAACCCGGGCAGGTCCAACCTCGTGTGGACCGCGGGCCACTGCGTGCACGCGGGCTCGAAGGGCGGCTGGTACCGCAACATCACCTTCGTGCCCGCCTACAACGACCTGGGCAAGTCCGAGGCCGAGCTGAGCAACGCCGCTCCGCAGGAGGTCTCCCCGTACGGCCAGTGGTGGGCGGACTGGGTGTCGACCTCCGGTGAGTGGATCGACCAGGGCGCCGCCTCGGGCGGTGCCGGTGCTCCGTACGACTACGCCGTGCTGCACGTGAAGCCGCAGCAGGGCAGCAAGTCCCTGGAGGAGACCGTCGGCAACGCACTGAATGTCGACTTCTCGACTCCCTCGGCACGGAGCGTGGGCTCCATGGGCGCCTGGGGTTACCCGGCCGCGCCACCGTTCAACGGCCTGACCATGCACAAGTGCGCCGGCCAGCCGGGACGGCTGTCGCTGAACCCGGCGCAGCCGACGATGTACCGCATCGGCTGCACGATGACCGGTGGCTCGTCCGGCGGTGGCTGGTTCCACAAGGCGGGCGACGGCGAGACCAAGCTGGTGTCCAACACCTCGATCGGCCCGGCGGAGAACACCTGGCTGGCCGGCCCGCAGCTGGGCGCCGGCGCCAAGCAGATCTTCGACATGATGAGCGAGAAGTACGGGGCGCAGTAGGCCCTGGCCGATCGCGCCGGGCCCTGCCGGTTCACGACAGGGCCCGTAGCCGCCCGGCACGGCGGAGGCCCCGCCCCCTCGGAAGGGGGCGGGGCCTCCGCCTTGTGCGTGCGCGGGTGGCGCGGGCTGACGTCAGTGCGCCGCCGGGACGAACGGCGCCAGCTCCGCCGCCAGCTCCTCGTGCACCCGGGCCTTGAGCAGCGTGCCCTCGGCGGTGTGCTCCTCGGAGAGCACCTCGCCGTCGGCGTGCGTGCGCGCGACGAGCTTGCCGTGGGTGTACGGCACCAGGGCCTCGATCTCGACCGAGGGCCGCGGCAGCTCGGCGTCGATGAGCCCGAGCAGCTCTTCGATGCCCGCGCCGGTGCGCGCGGAGACCGCGATCGCGTGCCGCTGCGTGCGCAGCAGCCGCTGGAGGGTCAGCGGATCGGCGGCGTCCGCCTTGTTGATCACCACGATCTCGGGGACGTCCGTCGCGCCGACCTCGCGGATCACCTCGCGTACGGCGGCGAGCTGCTCCTCGGGGGCGGGGTGCGAGCCGTCGACCACGTGCAGGATCAGGTCGGACTCGCCGACCTCCTCCATCGTGGAGCGGAACGCCTCCACCAGGTGGTGCGGCAGATGCCGGACGAAACCGACCGTGTCCGCCAGGGTGTACAGGCGGCCGCTCGGGGTCTCCGCCCTGCGGACGGTCGGGTCGAGGGTGGCGAACAGGGCGTTCTCCACCAGCACGCCCGCGCCTGTGAGGCGGTTGAGCAGGGAGGACTTGCCCGCGTTCGTATAACCGGCGATGGCGACCGAAGGCACCTTGTTGCGCTTGCGCTCCTGGCGCTTGATCTCGCGGCCCGTCTTCATCTCCGCGATCTCACGGCGCATCTTCGCCATCTTCTCGCGGATCCGTCGCCGGTCCGTCTCGATCTTGGTCTCACCGGGACCACGGGTGGCGAGGCCGCCGCCCTTGCCGCCGCCCATCTGCCGGGACAGCGACTGGCCCCAGCCGCGCAGCCTCGGCAGCATGTACTGCATCTGGGCCAGGGCCACCTGGGCCTTGCCCTCTCGGGACTTGGCGTGCTGGGCGAAGATGTCGAGGATCAGGGCGGTCCTGTCGATCACCTTGACCTTGACGACGTCTTCGAGGTGGATGAGCTGGCCGGGGCTCAGCTCACCGTCGCAGACGACAGTGTCGGCGCCGGTCTCGAGCACGATATCCCGCAGCTCGAGGGCCTTGCCGGAGCCGATGTACGTGGCCGGGTCCGGCTTGTCCCGGCGCTGCACGACGCCGTCGAGCACGAGGGCGCCCGCCGTCTCCGCGAGGGCGGCCAGCTCGGCGAGGGAGTTCTCCGCGTCCTGAACCGTCCCGGAGGTCCAGACGCCGACGAGGACGACGCGCTCCAGGCGGAGCTGTCGGTACTCGACTTCGGTGACGTCCTCGAGCTCGGTGGAGAGGCCCGCGACGCGGCGCAGTGCCGCACGCTCGGCACGGTCGAACTGCTCGCCGTCCCGCTCTCCGTCGATCTCGTGGCTCCAGGCGACGTCCTCTTCCATCAGGGCATCGGCCCGAAGACCTTCGGGGTAGTTCTGCACGACACTCTGTGCGTCCTGGGAAAAGGAAGAAGAGGAGGTCATTGGGTCCTTTACGTCGATGGGAATCCGATGCGGGGCGCCTCGGGGACGTCTGCCGTCCCCTGCCGCACGCTGGGTGCGGCAGTGCCTCGCGAGTGACGGCGCCACCCGTCACCTTCGACAACGCGCCCGACCGCCCCGGGATTCCCCGGACCGGACGGAATCGCCCCTGAGATCTCCCCGAGGGGATGTCCCGGACGGGCCGCGCCGCCGACCTGAAGATGGTTGCACGGGACGGCCCGTCTCGTCACCTGGGTTATTCCCAGGCCCGCCACCTGGACAAACGCCGTAGAACAGGCGGCGCGGGACCTTGATCAGTGGTGGGCGTGCCCCGGGGGGATCTGGCCGCCGCCGGCCCGGCCGGGCCGGCTCTTGCCCGGTGCCTCAGACGTCCAGTCGGGATGCCCCGGCATCGGCGGTGTCTTGGTGCCGTACAGCCAGGCGGCGAAGAACGCGCGCAGGTCCCGGCCCGAGACGTGCGAGGCCAGGCGCGTGAAGTCAGCGGTGGTCGCGGTGCCGTCCCGGTGGGCGCGCACCCAAGCGCGCTCCACACTCTCGAAGGCGGGCCGTCCGATCTCCTGCCGCAGCGCGTAGAGCACGAGCGCGCTGCCGTCGTACACGACGGGCCGGAAGAGGCTGATCTTCTCCCCCGGCTTGGGCGCCTTGGGAGCGGCGGGCGGGCCGCCGGTGGCGCGCCACTGGTCCGAGTACCGGTAGGCCTCGCGCATCCGCGTCCGCAGCTTGTGCCCCGACTTCTCCTCGCCGTACAGGGCCTCGTACCAGGTGGCGTGCCCTTCGTTGAGCCACAGGTCGGACCAGGTGCGGGGGCTGACGCTGTCGCCGAACCACTGGTGTGCCAGCTCGTGGACCATGATCGTGTCCACGTACCACTCCGGGAACTCCGGCCGCGTGAACAGCTGCTTCTCGAAGAGCGACAGCGTCTGCGTCTCCAGCGCGAAGCCGGTCCTGGCATCGGCGACGAGCAGTCCGTAGTTCTCGAACGGGTAGCGGCCGACCTTGCCCTCCATCCACGCGATCTGACCGGGCGTCTTCTTGAGCCACCGTTCCAGCTTCTTGTGGCTCTTGGTCGGTACGACGTCACGTACGGGGAGGCCGCGCGGGCCGGTGCGGTGCAGCACCGTGGAGCGGCCGACGGAGACCTGCGCCAGTTCGGTGGCCATGGGGTGCTCGGTGCGGTACGCCCACGTGGTGGTGGCCCCGGCGCGGGTCTTGGCCACCGGCAGGCCGTTGGCGACGGCGGTGAGCGCCTTGGGAGCGGTGACGCGGAAGGTGAAGTGTGCCTTGTCGGCGGGGTGGTCGTTGCAGGGGAACACGCGGTGTGCGGCGTCGGCCTGGTTGGCCATGGCCAGGCCGTCGGCGGTGCGCACCCAGCCGCCCTCCTCCTTGCCGCCGACCGGGTGGCTGGTGTGCCGGACGGTGACCCGCATGCGCTGACCGCGCTCCACGCGCGCGTGGGGGGTGATGACGAGGTCTTCGCCGCTGGTGTCGAAGGTGGCGGGCGCGCCGTTGACGTCGACGGAGCGGACCTTGCCCTGGGAGAAGTCGAGGTTGATCCGCTCAAGGGCGGCGGTCGCGCGTGCGTCGATCTTCGTGACCGTGTCGAGCGGCTTGGCGTTGTTCCCCCGGTAGGCGAACGCGATGTCGTACTCCAGGACGTCGTATCCCGGGTTGCCGAGGTGCGGGAAGAGCCGGTCGCCGATGCCGAGCGGCACGGCCGGCTGCGGGACGCTCGCGGCCAGCAGGGCGGTGGAGGCGGCGGTCGCGAGGACGGCGATGGCAACGCGGACGGACCGGGGCCGCGCGGCCTTGGTCCTCGCGGCCGTGGGGCGTGGGGTGAGCAGCATGAACTACCGCTATCAGCGCCTGCCTTCCGCGCCGTGATGACGCGCGCCGGGCCACTCGAACGTGTCGGGGCGGGGGTGGCCGGATGCCTCAGCGGCGCGGCCCGGAGAGCGGGTGGAGGCTCGGAGGGGCGCGGCGGGGGCAGGCGGGCGCCCTCGCGTTCCCTAGGGCATCGCTGCGCTCCTCCAGGGCATCGCTTGCGGCCCACCGGGGCATCGCTGCGGCCCTCCAGGGCGTCGCCACGGCTCCTCCAGGACGGCGGCTAGGGCGTCGCCGCGGCCCGGTGCTGTGCCCTGCTCACGTCGTACACCCCCGGTACGTTCCGCATCGCGCGCATCAGGGCGGGCAGGTCAGCGGCGTCCGGGAGCTCCAGGGTGTACGTGTGGCGGACGCGTTGCTGGCTGGGGGGCTCCACGGTCGCCGAGACGATGGCGGCGCCTTCCAGGGCGATGGCTTCGGTGAGGTCGGCGAGGAGGTGCGGCCTGCCGAACGACTCGGCGATGAGCGTGACCCGGCACTCGGCGCTGTCCCCCCAGCGCACGCCCACCTCCGGGCGCCCCACGCCCTTCATGCGCGCCACCGCGGGGCAGCTGACACGGTGGACGGTGACGACGCCGCCGCGTACCGCGAATCCCGTGACCTCGTCGGGCGGTACGGGCGTACAGCAGCCCGCGAGGCGTACGGTGGCGCCCTCGCGGTCGGCGACCACGTTCGCGGCGGCCGGGCGCAGGGCCGCCGGCACCGGGGGCCGCGGGGCGGCCGACGGCACCGTCGCGGAGGGCGCGGACGCTGTCGCGGGCTGGCCGGGGGCCGGGGTCGGGTGGGAGGCGAGCCAGCGCCGGATGGCGATCCGCGCGGCGGGCGTACGCGCGTGGTCGAGCCACTCGCGTGAGGGCCCCGACGACGGGTCCTGGCCCATGAGGAGCTGCACGGAGTCGCCGTCCCGCAGGACCGTGCTGAGCGTCGCGAGGCGGCCGTTCACGCGCGCGCCGATGCAGGCGTGGGCGTCCTCGCCGTACTGGGCGTAGGCGGCGTCGACGCAGCTGGCGCCCGCGGGAAGGCCGAGCGTACCGCCGTCGGGGCGGAAGACGGCGATCTCGCGGTCCTGGGCGAGGTCCTCGCGCAGCGTGGACCAGAACGTGTCGGGGTCGGGCGCGGCCTGCTGCCATTCGAGGAGGCGTGAGAGCCAGCCGGGCCGGGTGGGGTCGGCGCGCTCGCCGTCGGCGGGCTGCTCCTCCACGGGAGGCGCGTAGGGGCTGCGCAGGGCGACGACGCCTGCCTCGGCGACGCGGTGCATCTGGTGGGTGCGGATGAGGACTTCGGCGACCTCGCCGTCGGGCCGCGCGACGGCCGTGTGCAACGACTGGTAGAGGTTGAACTTCGGTACGGCGATGAAGTCCTTGAACTCCGCCACGACCGGCGTGAAGCAGGTGTGCAGCTCGCCGAGCACTCCGTAGCAGTCGGCGTCCTCGGCGACGAGGACGAGCAGGCGTCCGAAGTCGGCGGGGCGCAGGGCGCCGCGCTTGCGGTGCACGCGGTGTACGGAGACGAAGTGGCGGGGTCTGATCAGCACTTCCGCGGCGATGCCCGCCTCGCGGAGCACGCCGCGTACCTCTTCGGCGATGTCCGCGAGGGGGTCGGAACCGCCCGCGTTCTTCGCCGCGATGAGCCCCTCGACCTCGGCGTACTCCTCGGGGTGGAGGATCGCGAAGACGAGGTCCTCCAGCTCGGTCTTGAGCGCCTGCACGCCGAGCCGCTCGGCGAGGGGGATGAGCACGTCCCGGGTGACCTTGGCGATGCGTGCCTGTTTCTCGGGGCGCATCACGCCGAGGGTGCGCATGTTGTGCAGGCGGTCGGCGAGTTTGATCGACATCACGCGGACGTCGTTGCCGGTGGCGACGAGCATCTTGCGGAAGGTCTCGGGTTCGGCGGCCGCTCCGTAGTCGACCTTCTCCAGCTTGGTGACGCCGTCGACCAGATAGCACACGTCCTCGCCGAACTCGGCGCGCACCTGATCGAGCGTCACGTCGGTGTCCTCGACCGTGTCGTGGAGGAGGGACGCGGTCAGGGTGGTCGTCTCGGCGCCCAGTTGGGCCAGGATCAGGGTGACGGCGAGCGGGTGGGTGATGTACGGCTCGCCGCTCTTGCGCTTCTGGCCGCGGTGCGAGGACTCCGCGAGGACGTAGGCGCGGCGCAGCGGCTCCAGGTCGGCGTCCGGGTGGTGGCCTCGGTGGGCCTCGGCGACGTGACTGATGGCGTCCGGGACGCGGCCGCGGGCAGCCGTGCCGAGGAGCGCGGCCCAGCCGAGTCTGCGCAGGTCGAGCCGGGGGCGGGCGCGGCGCCGCTGGCCCGTGGATCCCGCTGTCGCCGGGATCGGGCCCGAGGGCGTCGTGGGGCCGGGCGTCGCGGGATTCGTGGCCTCCGCACTCATGGGCACCTCCGGCAGCTCCGACCGGCGGTGTACGAACGGCAGCCTGCTCCGTCCGGGCCGGTGCTTGATGCTACCGAGCCCATCACGCGGTGCTGACCCGCTCTCGCCGAGCGTGAAACGGATCACCCATTCGAGCGACAGTTCTGTGAAGTGCTGTTTCGAGTGATGATTCGACTGGGACGAGTACTGATTCGACACGGGGAAGCCCCATCGTGACGGGGCAGGCTCCCGTTTCGACTGTTTCGCCGGGCGTACGGGGCGCCCGGTGGTGTCGGGGGGCGGTTGCGCGGGGTGGGTGCGTCCACGTGGCGCAGAGGCGGCGCTCGGGGGTTTTGCCGCGGGATCGGGCCGGGACGGCTGCTGCGGACTGGGCGGGCTTGGTCTCCACGGGCCTCAGGAGGGCCGTCACGCGCGCGGCACCGCCCTCGCGCGATCGGGCCGGCCCGTCTGTCGCCTCGCCTTCGGAGCAGCCCTCGCAGCTCCTTCAGCGCACCGCTTCAGGTCGCCGCTCACCGGCACCTCGGCCGCAGCCCACTGCTCTCAGGCCGTCACCGAGGCCAGCCACTCCGGGGCGATCTCGCCTTCGGCGACGATCACGGCGGGGCCCGTCATCTCGATCTCGCCGTCGGGCCGCTCGGTGATCACCAGGGTGCCGCCGAGCACGTCCACGGTGTACGTGACCGGGGTGCCGGTCGCCGTGGGGTCCAGGCCGTCCCTGCGGGCCGCGGCGACGGCGACGGCGCACGCGCCCGTGCCGCACGAGCGGGTCTCGCCGACGCCGCGCTCGTGCACGCGCATGGCGACGTGGCGGGGGCCGCGGTCGACCACGAACTCCACGTTGACCCCGTCCGGGTACGCGGTGGCCGGGGTGAACGGCGGCGGGCTGTAGAGGTTGCCCGCGTGTGCCAGGTCGGCCACGAAGGCGACGGCGTGGGGGTTGCCCATGTTCACATTGCGGGCGGGCCAGTGGCGGTCGGCCACGGAGACCGTGACGTCGCCCTCCGGGAGCACGGCCTTGCCCATGGCGACGGTGACGTCCCCGTCCGGGCCGCCGGGGGTGGCGGGCTTGGCGATGTGCACGCGCTTCACGCCGCCTCGGGTGGCCACGGCCAGGTCGCCCTCGCCGACGAGCCCGGCGCGCTGGAGGTAGCGCGCGAACACGCGCACGCCGTTGCCGCACATCTCGACGATCGAGCCGTCCGCGTTGCGGTAGTCCATGAACCACTCGGCCTCGGAGGCCAGATGCCGCGCGTCCGGGTGCGCGGCGGAGCGCACGACGTGCAGCAGGCCGTCGCCACCGATGCCCGCGCGCCGGTCGCACAGAGCGGCGACGGCGGCCGGGGGCAGCTCGATGGAGTTGTCGGCGTCGGGGACGATCACGAAGTCGTTCTCGGTCCCGTGCCCCTTGAGGAAGGCGATCGGCGTGCTCATTCCTCGATCGTACGGGGTGGGTACGACACCGATGGGAGAGCCGTCCCGTGCGACGCCCGGCTCAGCGGAGCCGGGCCACCCGCCACACCGCGAGGACGGCGGCGACGGCGACGACCAGGGTGTACGCGGAGACCACGCGCCAGTCCGGGCGCCGCCCCGAGCCGCGCTCCGGCAGGCCCGGCCAGGTGTAGCCCACGCGGCGGGCGGCCATCATGCCCCAGCCCGCGGCGCAGGAGCTGATGAGCAGCCCGAGCATGGCGACCACGGCACCGCCGTCGCCGAACTCGAAGGCCAGCGGGAAGGCGAACATCAGGGAGCCGACGGCGGCCAGGATCACGATCGGGGCGAGCTGCCAGATGCGCAGTCTGCGCTGGGGGCGCAGTTCGACCTCGACCTCGGGCTGCGCGGCCAGCTCCGCCTCGGAGGGCCCGTCGTCGGTCACGCCGCTCGTGGTCACGTCCTGGCTGTCCGGACCGTCCGGGCTGAGTCGCGCTCCGTCGGGAACGGTGTGCCGCTCACCGTGAGGAGCGGCGTGCCGCCCGCCCTCACGTGCGGTGTGCCGCTCGCCGTCATGTGCGGTGTCACGAGGGCCGGCCTCCATCGCCACGCGCCCTCCCACTTCGGACTCCACTGGTCGATCGATGGTCGATGATGGCACGGCGTCAGGTGCCACGATGACCGGCGGAGCGTCCCGATGCCATCACGTGATCAGGCTGTGACCGCTCGTTCGACCAACGCCACTGCTCGCCCGGGGAGTTCCCCGCGGTCGGCGGCCGCCCCGCTGAGCCAGTGCACCCGGGGGTCGCGGCGGAACCACGAGTCCTGACGGCGCGCGAAGCGCTTGGTGGCGCGCACGGTTTCGGCGCGCGCCTCGTCCTCGGTGCACTCCCCCGCGAGCGCCGCGAGCACCTGCTGATACCCGAGCGCGCGGGACGCCGTGCGCCCCTCCCGCAGCCCCTGCGCCTCCAGCGCGCGCACTTCTTCGACGAGTCCCGCCTCCCACATGCGGTCCACGCGCACGGTGATGCGTTCGTCCAGCTCGGGCCGGCCCACGTCGACGCCGATCTGCACGGTGTCGTACACGGACTCGTGGCTGGGCAGGTTGGCGGTGAAGGGCTGCCCCGTGATCTCGATGACCTCCAGGGCGCGGACGATCCGCCGGCCGTTGCCGGGCAGGATCGCGCGGGCCGCCGCGGGGTCGGCGGCGGCGAGCCGGGCGTGCAGCGCGCCGGGGCCGTGCTGCTCCAGCTCCTCCTCGAGGCGGGCGCGTACGGCGGGGTCGGTGCCGGGGAAGTCCAGGTGGTCCACGGCGCCTCGGACGTACAGGCCCGAGCCGCCGACGAGGATCGGCCAGCGGCCATCGGCGAGCAGGCGGTCGATCTCCGCGCGCGCCAGCTTCTGGTACTCGGCGACGCTCGCCGCCTCGGTGACGTCCCAGATGTCCAGGAGGTGATGCGGGACGCCGTCGCGCTCGGCGGGCGTCAGCTTGGCGGTACCGATGTCCATCCCTCGGTACAGCTGCATCGAGTCGGCGTTGACGACTTCGCCACCGAGGCGCTGTGCCAGGAAGACTCCCAGATCGGACTTTCCGGCCGCGGTGGGCCCGACAACGGCGATGACCCGCGGTGCGGGGGCTGCACTACTCACCGCCCCAGTCTCGCAAATCACGCCGCGACTGCCCGAACGAGCTACGTGACGGCACGGCTGCGGGGTCGTTGCCTGTTGCGAGGTCCCGGCCGCCGGTTTCGAGACCGGTGACCCGTGCGACGCAATCGGACGCACCGGGCGACGCGGGATTTCGCCCACACGAGTAACGTATGGAGTAGTTATGGGTGTTTTTTCACGGTTCCGCCGCAAGAAGGCCGAGGCATCGACTGAGGAGGCAGCGGCAGCGACGCTCACGGCGGAGCCGGAGGGTGCCGCTGAGTCTGCCGGTGCCGAGGAGACGGCCGGGGCCGAGGCGGCCGCCGGGGGCGATGCCACGGGCGAGGCGAAGGGCGAAGCCGAGGGCGGCAAGGACGATACGGGCGAGAAGGCGGAGACCGCCGAGACTGCTGAGACCGCCGCCGCGGAGAACACCGCCAAGGCCGAGAACGCCGAGAACGCCGAGAACGCTGACAGCGCCGACAACGCCGAGAATGTGGAGATCCCCAAGCAGCAGTCCGCCCAGGAGGCGGCCGACAACGAGGCCGGTGAGGGCGCCCGCAAGTGACTCCCTGAGGCAAGGTGAGCCCATGGGCTTCCCGCGGATTGCGAAAGCCGCCCCCGCGAAGGACAAGGTCTTAGGCCTCGCGCGGCAGCACGGGGACGGGCACCGCGGAGGACGCCCTGGATCGCCTCGCCGGGAGCCACGACGGCAAGGGCGCGGGGGACGGCACCACTCCCCCGTCGCCGCCGTCACACCCGTCGGTCTCCTGAACACACCGGTGGACGGCCGTGAAGCGCGCTCAGCTTCACGGCCGTCGGCGTGTGCGGGGACCCGTCCGCTACCAGTCAGCGGGCGGGTCGCCTGAAGGGGCTCGCGCCGTCACCGGGCAGTTCAGGAACAGGCCCCCCTAGGAACAGCCCCCTAGGACCAGGCCGCCACCAGATACCCCACGCCGTACGGCGCGTCGTCGAAGAGCAGCGCGCCGCGCAGGCCCGCGCCCTCGGCGGCGCCCGCGAGCACCTGCCAGGGGGCGCGGCCCGCCGCCTTCAGCTCGTGCGCCAGGTCGACGTCCAGGGCCTTGAGCGCCGCCACGTCCGCCGCACCCAGCGCCTCGGCGACGCGCGCGTCGAATCCCTCCGCCCGGGGGTCGAGATAGCCGGGCGCCTTCAGCGTGCGGCAGGCGCTGGCGTCGCCCATGACCAGGAGCGCCACCCGGTCGGCGCGGGCGGCGATTTCCTCTCCGCTCTGGATACACCGCTCGGGCGTGAGAGGTTCCCCCACGCCGAGGCCTTCCACGGGTGCGGCCGACCATTTCGTGCGGTCGAGCAGCCACCCGGCGACGGCGAGGGACGTCGGCAGTCCGCTCTCCGGCGCCGTACCGCCGCCGTGCGCGGGGAGCGCCTCACCGAGCGTCACATCGAGGTCGACACCGAAACCGCGGAACGATCCGGGGGTGCCCTGCGCATGGGGGCCGCGCCCGCTCCGGTCGGCGGGGCCGACGACCATCAGGAGGTCCGGCCGGGAGGCCGCGAGGACGGCGATCGCGTCCGAGCAGGCCGCACGCGCGGCGTCCAGCTCGGGCGCGGCACCCGCGGCGACCTCGGGCACGAGCAGGGGCGGGCAGGGGCAGACGGCGGCGGCGACAAGCATGATCCGCAGCGTAACGCTCCCCACGGACAGCGAGGAGGGCGACCGGCTGGAGCACGGTCGGCGCGGGATCCGGGGCCGCTCGTCCGCGCGCGGACGGCGGGGACAGGGTGCGGCCGGGTGCCCCGTGCGGGGCACCCGGCCGCGAGCCGTCAGTCGAGGGCGCAGCCGCCGCCCGTCGCCACCGGCAGGGGCTCCGGGACGCCCACCGTGGGCAGGCCGAGCAGCACGCCGGCCGGCTTCGCGGTCTCGGCGGCGTTGCGCTTCTCCCAGGCGTCGCCCGCGCGCGTGCGGCGCACGTCGAGTACGGGGCCCTCGGCGAGGAGGTGGTGCGGCGCCGCGTACGTCACCTCGACGGTGACCACGTCACCGGGGCGCACCTCGGTGTCCGGCTTGGTGAAGTGCACCAGGCGGTTGTCGGGGGCGCGGCCGGAGAGGCGGTGCGTGGCGCCGTCCTTGCGGCCCTCGCCCTCGGCGACCATGAGCTCCAGGGTGCGGCCGACCTGCTTCTTGTTCTCGTCCCAGGAGATCTCCTCCTGGAGGGCCACCAGGCGCTCGTAGCGCGCCTGCACGACCTCCTTGGGGATCTGGCCGTCCATCTCGGCCGCGGGGGTGCCGGGGCGCTTGGAGTACTGGAAGGTGAAGGCCTGGGCGAAGCGGGCCTCGCGGACCACGTGCAGGGTCTGCTCGAAGTCCTCCTCGGTCTCCCCGGGGAAGCCCACGATGATGTCCGTGGTGATGGCCGCATGCGGGATGGCGGCGCGGACCTTCTCGATGATGCCCAGGTAGCGCTCCTGCCGGTAGGAGCGGCGCATGGCCTTCAGGACGGGGTCCGAGCCGGACTGCAGCGGCATGTGCAGCTGGGGCATCACGTTCGGCGTCTCGGCCATCGCGGCGATCACGTCGTCCGTGAAGTCGCGCGGGTGCGGCGAGGTGAAGCGGACCCGCTCCAGGCCCTCGATCGCGCCGCAGGCGCGCAGGAGCTTGCTGAAGGCCTCGCGGTCGCCGATGTCCGAGCCGTACGCGTTGACGTTCTGCCCGAGGAGCGTGATCTCGGAGACGCCCTCGGCGACGAGGGCCTCGATCTCGGCGAGGATGTCGCCGGTCCTGCGGTCCTTCTCCTTGCCGCGCAGGGCGGGCACGATGCAGAAGGTGCAGGTGTTGTTGCAGCCGACGGAGATCGACACCCAGGCCGCGTACGCGCTCTCGCGGCGGGTGGGCAGCGTCGAGGGGAACGCCTCCAGGGACTCGGCGATCTCGATCTGCGCCTCTTCCTGGACGCGGGCGCGCTCCAGGAGGACCGGCAGCTTGCCGATGTTGTGCGTGCCGAAGACGACGTCGACCCAGGGGGCCTTCTTGACGATGGTGTCCCGGTCCTTCTGCGCCAGACAGCCGCCGACGGCGATCTGCATGCCGGGGCGCGAGGCCTTCCTCGGGGCGAGGCGGCCGAGGTTGCCGTAGAGGCGGTTGTCGGCGTTCTCACGCACCGCGCACGTGTTGAAGACCACGACGTCCGCGTCGCCGTCGGAGCCTTCCGGGGCGCGCACGTACCCCGCGCCCTCCAGGAGGCCGGAGAGGCGCTCGGAGTCGTGGACGTTCATCTGGCACCCGTAGGTGCGCACCTCGTAGGTCTTCAATCCGTCCACTGCTCCACCAGCCACGTCGTCACCGCTCACCCGTCCAGGGTAAGGGCTCGGATCAGTACACCGTGCGGAGCGGCCGCGCGGCCCCGGCCCGGCGCGGGCAGGCCCTCGCGGGACCCAGCGCTGCGAGCCCGTGTGCCGGTCCGGGCCGGAGCACGCAACTTGCCCCGCTAGATTGCGTGTTGACACCCGAACCGGCCCACCCCTCGCGCCAGGAGGCGATCACGTGACCGGGAACCCCTCCCCTGAGGCTCCGCACAGCGCCCAGGACCCGTCCCTCAAGGACGCCGCCGACGCCGTACGGAGCCGGATCAACACCGCGCAGCCGCACACGGCGCGGATCTGGAACTACTGGCTCGGCGGCAAGGACAACTACGCCGTCGACCGCGAGGCGGGCGACCGCATCCGCGAGCTGCACCCCGGGATCGGTGACTACGCGCGCGCGGACCGGCTCTTCCTGGGCCGCGCGGTGCGCCACCTGGTGACCGACCGCGGCGTGCGCCAGTTCCTCGACATCGGCACCGGCCTGCCGACGGCCGACAACACGCACGAGGTGGCCCAGCGGATCGCCCCGGAGTCACGCATCGTCTACGTAGACAACGATCCGCTGGTCCTCACGCACGCGCGCGCCCTGCTGACCAGTTCCCCGGAGGGGCGCACCGACTACCTGGACGCCGACATGAGGGATGTCGAGAGCGTCCTGAAGCACGCGGGGCGGACCCTGGACTTCAGTGAGCCGGTCGCGTTGATGCTCCTGGGGGTCGTGATTTTCATCGACGACGACAAGGAGGCCTACGGTCTCGTACGCCGTCTCATGGACGCCCTGCCCGCCGGAAGCCATCTGGTGCTTTCGCACACGATCACCAGCCCGGCGATGCCGGACGTGGACGCGGCGGTGGCCTTCTGGAACGAGCACGGCACTCCGAAGCTGACGCAGCGCACCCCGGATCGGGTGGCCCGGTTCTTCGACGGCCTCGACCTGCTGGAGCCCGGCGTGGTCTCGTGCTCGCGCTGGCGCCCGGAAGGGGCCGACGGCGACCCGGCGGCGCTGCCGGACGAGGTCGCCATGTACGCGGGTGTGGCCCGCAAGGCCTGAGCCGGGCGGTCAGCCGTCAGGGCAGTGGGGCCCAGACCGTGCGCCCCTGGGAGTCCCGTTCCGCCCGGCCGAAGACCACGTCCGCGAAGTGGACGCCGAAGCCGACCGTGCCGGGCTCGGCCAGCTCGCGCACGAGCCAGTGGCGGTACTCGGCCGCGACTGCGGGGTCGTGGTCGACGGCCGCGGACCACTCCGGGTGGGTGACCTGAACCGGCGAGTGCATGGCGTCCCCGAAGGCCAGGAGCCGCTCACCGCCCGAGGTGATCTCGTAGGTCACGTGACCGACCGTGTGCCCCGGCCGCACAAGGGCGCGTACGCCCGGGAAGATCTCCTCGCCGTCCGTGAGCGTGCGCACCTTGGGCGCGAGGGCGGCCAGGACCTCCTCGGTCGCGCCATGGCCCGCCGCCAGGTGGCGCTGCTCCCACTCGGGCTCCGCGAAGAGGTAGGCGGCGCGCGTGAAGGCGGGCCCGGTGCCGCCCGAGGCCGGGTGCCAGGCCCAGCCGATGTGGTCGCCGTGCAGATGCGTGAAGGCGACCGCCTCGATGGCGTCGGGGGCGCGGCCCAGCTCGTGGAGGCCGTCGAGCAGCCGGCCGCTGCGCAGGGCGCCCACCAGGGGGTTGTCCGGGTCGTCCGGAGAGGTCTTGGGGCCGAATCCGGTGTCGATCAGCAGGGCGCGGTCGCCGTGCTCGACGAGCAGCGCGCCGACGCTCGCCACGAGGTGCCCGTGCTCGTCCAGGTGGTCCGCGTACGTCGCCCAGTCGCCCTCGGTGGCGGCGGGCAGCCAGCCGCGGGGCTTGAGGCCCACGGCGCCGTCCGCCACATAGCTGACGCGCAGCTCGCCGAGGTGGAACGTGCGGGTGCGGGCGGGCCTGCGGAGCCGCTCTGCGGCGTCTTCAGCGGACTGCGGCGCGGCGCCATCGGCGAGGGCCGCGGCGGTGTTCTCGGATGTGGGCATGGGCTCTCCAGGGCAGTGGGTTCAGCCGGTGGCACGGGCGTCGCAGCGCCGCACCACGGAAACGTTAGAACTAGAACCATTCGAGTTGCAACCATTTCAGTTGCATGAAGTGAGTAGGCTGAGTGCCATGGCGAACACGTGCGGGACGGCCCAGGAGCGAGGGATGGCCCAAGAACGCGAGAAGGCTCAAGGAGGCGTCCAAGAGCCCCGTACGGCGATCGAGGGCGCGGAGACGCACGAGGGCCTCCCGGCGGCCGACTGGCGCGTCTGCGGGCTCGTGAACGCCCTCGCCCGGCGGATCGAGACGCACGTGCGCGAGCACGCCACCGCCCTCGGCCTGACCGCGCCCCAGGCCGTCGCCCTGCGGGAGCTGACCGGGCCCCTGACCCTGCGCGAGCTGGCGCAGCGGATGACCTGCGAGCCGTCCAACGCCACGTTCGTCTCCGACCGCCTGGAGGAGCAGGGGCTCGTCGAGCGCCGCCCCCATCCCAGCGACCGCCGCGCCAAGCAGCTCGTCCTCACGCCCAAGGGCACCGCACTGCGCGAGCGCCTCATGGACTCGCTCTCCCAGGAGTCACCCCTGAGCCGCCTCTCGGACCGGGAGCAGGAAACGCTCCAGGCGCTGCTGACGCGGGCCGTGGTGCGCTAGAGCGCCTGTTCCGTAGAGGGCGGCCGCAGAGGGCGGCCCGCGCTCGCCGAACGGCACCGCCCCGGCCCTGGTCACCACCGCGCCGGAAATGGCAGGATCGCGCCATGTTCGCGGCCCTGCCTCACCTCACCCGCCGGCGCGCCCTCCAGGGCTCGGTCGCGGGCCTCTTGGTGTTCGGGCTGCTCCTGTGGTGGCTGCTCCCCATGGGGGATGAGTCGCCCAAGGGCCGGATGAGCTTCAGTACGGGCGTCAAGGGTGCCGTCTACGAGACGTACGGGAACCTGCTACGGGGTGCCGCGGCCAAGGACATGCCGGACGTCAGCATCGACCTCCTGAACAGCCAGGGATCGCAGCAGAACGTGCAGCGGGTGGCCACCGGGAAGGCCGACTTCACCATCGCGGCGGCCGACGCCGTGGAGAAGTACCGCCTCGACGGCGGGCCCGGCGCGGACCGGCTGCGCGGCTGCGCCCGGCTGTACGACGACTACGTGCACATCGTCGTGCGCGGCTCGTCGGACATCGCGTCGGCGCGGGACCTGCGCGGAAAGAAGGTCGCCGTCGGGCAGCCGCGCTCCGGGGTGCAACTGATCGCCGACCGCGTCCTCCAGGCCGCCGGGCTCGACCTGGAGAAGGACATCAAGGCGCTGCCCGCCGGCATAGACACCGCACCCGAGCTGCTGCGGCGCGGCGAGATCGACGCCTTCTTCTGGTCCGGCGGGCTGCCCACGACCTCCGTACAGAAGCTCTCCGAGCGCATGAGCATCCGTCTCGTACCGCTCGGCGACCTCGTCGACGCGCTGCACCGGCAGGGCCGCGAGTCGCGCTACTACCGTGCCGCCGTCATGCCTGCCGACGCCTACCCGGAGGCCCAGCAGAACGCGTCCGTGCGCACTCTCGCGGTGGCCAACCTCCTGGTGACCACCGACCGGGCCGACCCGAAGCTGACCGAGGGCCTGACCCGTACGGTCATCGACAGCAGGGACCGCATCGGCGCGCGCGTGCACGCCGCGCAACTGGTCGACCTGCGGACGGCCCTGTACACGCACCCCTTGGCGCTGCACGAGGGCGCGCGGCGCTACTACCGCTCGGTCAAGCCTTAGCCGCCGGCACGCCCGCGGGCGCCTGCCGGGGCACCCCGACCGTCACCTTCAGGCCGTGCGGCTCGTGGCGCGCGTACACCAGGGAGCCGCCGCCCGCGGCGAGCAGCGCCCGGGAGATCGACAGTCCGAGGCCGGAGCCCTTGACGTTCTGGTGGCGGTTGCTGCGCCAGAACCGGTCGCCGACGCGGGCCAGTTCGTCGTCGGTGAGGCCCGGGCCGCGGTCGGTGACGACGACCGTCGTCGTCTCGTCGGCCGAGGAGACCCGCACCTCGACGCGCTCCCCCTCGGGCGTGAACTTGAGGGCGTTGTCGATCACCGCGTCCAGGGCGCTGGACAGGGCCACCGGGTCCGCCCAGCCGGTGGTCGCCGGGCAGTGACCCTCCAGGCGCACGCCCCGCTCCTCGGCGAGCGGGCGCCAGGACGCCACGCGCTCGGCCGCAAGGCCGCCGATGTCGGTGAGCTGGAGGTCGGCCGCCGCGTGCTCGGCGAGCGCCAGGTCCAGGAGGTCGTCGAGGACCTGAGCGAGGCGCTTGCCCTCGGTGCGGACCGAGGCGATCTCCTCATTGCCCTCGGGCAGCTCCAGGGCGAGCAGCTCGATGCGCAGGAGGAGGGCGGAGAGCGGGTTGCGCAGTTGGTGGGAGGCGTCGGCGACGAAGGCGCGCTGCTGCTCCAGGACGTCCTCGACGTGGTCGGCCATCTCATTGAACGAACGGGCCAGGCGCCGGAGTTCCGGCGGCCCTCCGGCCGCCGCCACCCGGGAGGCGAGGCGCCCGGTCGCGATGTCGTGCGTGGTCGCGTCCAGGACGCCCACCGGACGCAGGATCCAGCGGGTCAGGCGCAGCGCGGCGCCGACCGCGAGGAGCATCGCCGCCGACTCGCCCGCGGCGATCAGCAGCCAGCCGTGCAGGGTCTGCGCGCGCATCCGCCCGGTGGGCGAGTCGGTGACGACGACGGCGACCACGTCGCCGTCACGGATCACCGGGGACGCCACGACGATGCGCCCGCCCTCCTCCCAGGGCCACACCTGCGGCGGGTCGTGGCTCCCCCGGGAGCGCAGCGCCTCGTCGAAGGCGTCGCGCACGGGGCGGCCCGGGCCGGGCAGGAACCAGGCGGCAGGGGCGTGCGCCATGGGGTATCTGTCGCGGAAGAAGACGCCCGCCTTGATGCCGTAGACCTCGTTGTAGTAGTCGAGTTCCTTCTGGAGGGTCTCGCGCCGCTCGTCCTTGTCGCGCATCCGCGAGCCGGCGGGCCGCTTGGTGACGAACTGCGCGAGCGAGGCGAAGCGTGCCGTGTCGTCGATGCGGTCGACGACGACCTTCTGCTGCTGGGCGGACGCCACGCTCACCGCGAGGGGGAATCCCAGGGCGAGCAGGACGCCCGCCATCAGGACGATGAGCAGCGGCAGGAGACGGGCGCGCACCTGACCTCGCTACGACGCCGGGGCGACGAGCCGGTACCCGACGCCGCGCACGGTCTCGATCAGGGCGGGCATGTGCAGCTTGGCCCGCAGGGAGGCGACGTGCACCTCCAGCGTGCGGCCCGTACCCTCCCAACTGGTGCGCCACACCTCGCTGATGATCTGCTCCCGCCGGAACACCACCCCGGGCCGCTGGGCCAGCAGCGCGAGCAAGTCGAACTCCTTGCGGGTCAGTTGCACCTTGGCACCGTCCACACTGACCTGACGGGTGGGCAGTTCGATGCGTACGTTGCCGAGGCGCAGTTCCGTCTCGGCGGGGGCCGCGGCGGCCTCCGCGGCGGACGGGCGGCGGGTGACCGCGTGGATGCGCGCGATGAGTTCCCCGGTGTCGTAGGGCTTCACCACGTAGTCATCGGCTCCGAGGTTCAGGCCGTGGATGCGGGAGCGCACGTCGGCGCGGGCCGTCACCATGATGACCGGGGTCTGCGTGCGCTTGCGGATCTTCCCGCAGACCTCGTAGCCGTCCTGGTCGGGCAGGCCGAGGTCGAGGAGCACCACTCCGAAGGGTGCCGCTTCGCCCGGCAGCAGGGCCTGGAGGGCCTCCTCGCCGTTGCGCGCGTGGGTGACGGCGAAGCCGTGCCGGGCCAGGACCGCGGACAAGGCGGCGGCCACGTGGTCGTCGTCCTCGACGAGCAGCAGTCTCATGCGGCCCTCCTCCAGCCCATAGGCTCCCCTGTGGTTCATCGGTCGTACCGTCAGTTCATTGATCGTTCCGCTCCCGCTCGCGCGCGGGCTACGCCCTTTGCCGTAGGCGTGTCCTACGCGCGCGTGCGCGCGGAACCAGCGGTGTGCCGGACGCTCTCGCGCGCCCCAAGGCATCCACGCCGATGGATAAGGACCGCGTCAAGGCCCTTCGGGTCACGGACACGTTCCGTTATGCACCCGGTACGCGCGCGGGGCGCCCTCTTCACACAAAGTGTCCGGTTGCGGCCGGATCGTTATGCTCAATTTCCCCTCAGATGTAATGACGCTGGTCGCACCGGGTTACTACTGTCCTCCCAACCCGAGGAGGATGGAGCAACAAGCCGTGACCGAAGTTTCGGTGACCAAGGACGCCATACCCGCGGCGGACGACCTTGTCGTGTTGAAGAACGTCAACAAGCACTTCGGCGCACTGCACGTCCTCCAGGACATCGACCTGACCATCGCCCGCGGCGAGGTGGTCGTCGTGATCGGACCCTCCGGGTCCGGCAAGTCGACGCTGTGCCGCACGATCAACCGCCTGGAGACCATCGACTCCGGCGCGATCACGATCGACGGCAAACCGCTGCCCCAGGAGGGCAAGGAGCTGGCCAGGCTCCGCGCCGACGTGGGCATGGTCTTCCAGTCCTTCAATCTCTTCGCGCACAAGACCGTGCTCGAGAACGTGATGCTGGGCCAGGTCAAAGTGCGCAGGACGGCCAAGGCGGAGGCGGAGGAGAAGGCACGCGGCCTGCTCGACCGCGTGGGTGTCGGCACGCAGGCCGACAAGTACCCGGCGCAGCTCTCCGGCGGCCAGCAGCAGCGTGTCGCGATCGCCAGGGCGCTCGCCATGGGGCCCAAGATCATGCTCTTCGACGAGCCCACGTCGGCGCTCGACCCCGAGATGATCAACGAGGTCCTCGAGGTGATGCAGCAGCTCGCCCGGGACGGCATGACCATGGTCGTCGTCACCCACGAGATGGGCTTCGCCCGGTCGGCCGCCAACCGCGTCGTCTTCATGGCGGACGGCCGGATCGTCGAAGAGGCCACACCGGACCAGTTCTTCAGCAACCCGCGCAGCGACCGTGCCAAGGACTTCCTGTCGAAGATCCTGCACCACTGACGCGCCGCACGCGTTCCCGCGCGCGGGATGCCTCATCCGACGCATGACGCTCGGCAGCGTCTCCCCCAACCTCCGCCGACACGAAGGATGTTCACCATGAAGGTTCGCAAGGTCACCGCGGCAGCCTCCGTTCTGCTCGCGCTCTCCCTCACGGCCACGGCGTGTGGCAGTGACGACAAGGACGACAAGAAGGGCTCCGGCGGGGGCGGCAAGGTCACCATCGGCATCAAGTTCGACCAGCCCGGCCTCGGCCAGAAGACGCCCGACGGCAAGTACGAGGGCTTCGACGTCGACGTCGCCACTTACGTGGCCAAGAAGCTCGGCTACAAGGACGGCGACATCGAGTGGAAGGAAGCCAAGAGCGCCGACCGCGAGACGATGCTCCAGCGCGGTGACGTCGACTTCATCGCGGCGACCTACTCGATCACGCCGGAGCGCGAGGAGAAGGTCGACTTCGCCGGCCCGTACCTGCTCGCCCACCAGGACGTCCTGGTCCGCGCCGACGACAAGTCGATCAAGTCGCCGAAGGACCTGAACAGCAAGAAGCTCTGCTCGGTGACGGGTTCGACCTCGGCGCAGAACGTCAAGGAGAAGCTGGCGCCCAAGGCCCAGCTCCAGAACTACGGCGCGTACTCCCAGTGCCTGACCGGCCTGCAGAGCAAGGCCATCGACGCGCTCACCACCGACGACTCGATCCTCGCCGGTTACGCCGCGCAGAAGAACTTCCAGGGCAAGTTCAAGCTCGGCGGCTTCAAGATGACCAACGAAAACTACGGGATCGGCGTCAAGAAGGGCTCCGACCTCAAGAAGAAGATCAACGACGCGCTGACCGCGATGGTCAAGGACGGGTCGTGGGAGAAGGCCGTGAAGGACAACTTCGGCCCGGCCAGCTACAAGAACGAGCCCGCCCCGAAGATCGGCGACATCGTCAAGTAAGCAGGACGTGAGGGGCGTGCCGCTCATCATGGCGGCGCGCCCCTTCGCCCTCTACGCGGAAGCTGTCCCTCTACGCGGAAGCGCGGGAGAACGTGTTCGACTTTCTTGAAGGCTATGACCTGTGGGGGGCCTTCTGGGAGACGGTGAAGCTCACCGGACTCTCAGCGGTCGGCTCCCTGATATGGGGAACCGTGCTGGCGGGCATGCGCGTCAGCCCGGTGCCCCTGATGCGCGGCTTCGGAGCCGTCTACGTCAACGTCGTGCGGAACATTCCGCTGACCATCATCATCGTGTTCACGTCGCTCGGCCTGAACCAGACGCTGCTCATCGACCTGGGTGCGTCGACCATCGACGCGACCAACTTCCGCCTGGCCGTGCTCGGTCTGACCGCCTACACCGCCGCCTTCGTCTGTGAGGCGCTGCGCTCGGGCATCAACACCGTGCCGATGGGCCAGGCCGAGGCCGCCCGGGCACTCGGGCTGAGCTTCACGCAGGTCCTCACCCTCGTCGTGCTCCCCCAGGCCTTCCGCTCGGTGGTGGCACCGCTCGCCAACGTCTTGATCGCGCTCACGAAGAACACCACCGTGGCCGCCGCGATCGGCGTCGCCGAGGCGGCCCTGCTGATGAAGGGCATGATCGAGAACGAGGCCCAGACGATCGCGATCGCCGCCGTCTTCGCGTTCGGCTTCATCTGCCTCACGCTTCCGACCGGTCTGATCCTCGGCTGGGTCAGCAAGAAGGTGGCGGTCAAGCGATGAACTCCGTCCTCTACGACGTCCCGGGCCCCCGCGCCAAGCAGCGCAACATCATCTACTCGGTCGTCTTCGTCATCGCCATGGGCCTGCTGGTCTGGTGGGTCTACAACGCCCTCTCCGACAAGGGCCAGCTCGACTGGGAGAAGTGGAAGCCCTTCTTCACGGACAGCAGGGCCTGGACGACGTACATCTGGCCCGGCCTGGAGAACACCCTCAAGGCGGCCGCGTACTCCATGGTCATCGCGCTGCCCCTCGGCGCGGTGCTGGGCATCGCGCGCCTCTCGGACCACCTGTGGGTACGCATCGTGGCCGGCACGATCGTGGAGTTCTTCCGCGCGATCCCGGTCCTGATCCTGATGCTGTTCGCCAACGCGGCCTTCGCCGAGTACAGCGACGTCTCCTCCGACGACCGCCCCATGTACGCGGTCGTGACCGGTCTCGTCCTGTACAACGCCTCCGTGCTCGCGGAGATCGTACGAGCGGGCATCCTGGCGCTGCCCAAGGGCCAGACCGAGGCGGCCAAGGCCATCGGCCTGCGCAAGGGCCAGACCATGCGGTCCGTGCTCCTTCCGCAGTCGGTCACGGCGATGCTGCCCGCGATCGTCAGCCAGATCGTGGTCATCGTGAAGGACACCGCGCTCGGCGGCGCGATGCTGACCTTCCCCGAGCTCCTGTCGACCGTCAGCACGATGAGCGGCTACTACGGAGCCAACGTCATCGCCAGCTTCACGGTCGTCGCGGTGATCTACATCGTGCTGAACTTCATCCTCACGTCGTTCGCGAGCTGGCTGGAGCAGCGGCTGCGGCGGAGCAAGAAGTCCACCGGCGCGACGGTGCCTCCGGCGGCCGTGGCGGGAGGGTTCGCGACGGGCGACGGCGGTGGCGGCGTGGGCGGCATCGGCGGCGGCTTGACCGACACCGGCGGGAGCACCACCTGACCCGCCCCCCGGCGCTCACCCGATGATCTGCAAGAACGAAGGCAGTGGCGATCACGCCACTGCCTTCGTCGCTTGACGCAGGAACCAGCAGTGGGTTGCATACGTTCTGTGATCGTGCACCGGGTTTCAACTGCCATTTCCCGTACGTCCGTCCAGCGCTCGCGGGCCGTCCTGGCAGGAGGCCGTGCGCCGTGGACCCGGTGATCGTCGTCGGCGCGGGCCCCGTGGGGCTCACGCTCGCCCTGGCTCTCGCCCGTCACTCGGTTCCCACCGTGGTCCTGGACGAGGGGCCGGGCAAGGACGAGCAGCGCCCCGCGCGGACCGTCGTCCTGCGGGAGGACACGGCGGCCCTCGTCGAGCGCCTCTGCGGGGTGTCCTTCGGGGGGCCGGACACGGGTGCGCGCTGGGGCGGCTGGCGGTCGATGCGGCGCAAGCAGGTGATGCGGCAGCTCACGTTCAGTGACGAGATGCCCTCACCGCTGCACCTGCCGCAGCACGTGCTGACGGGTGTGCTGCGGGACGCCATCGCCGACGAGCGGCTCGTGAAGATCGCGGTGGAGAGCAAGCTGGACACCCTGGAGCAGGACGCCTCCGGGCTCACGGCCCACACACGCGGGCCCAAGGACACCTGGTGGCGTGGCAGTTATCTGGTCGGCTGCGACGGCCCCCGGTCGACGGTCCGCAAGCTCCTCGACATCCGCTTCCCGGGGCGCACGGCGGTCGAGCGGCACGCGGTCGCCGCCCTGCGGACGGAACTTCCCTGGCCCGGAGAAGCGTTGCTGCACCGGAGCCCGCCGTGGCCCGGCGGCGGCCCCGAGGTGACGGCACGGCCCCTGCCGGGCGGCGTCTGGCGGATCGACTGGCTGCTGCCGCCGCGCGGTGACCTGGTGACACCTGACGCCCTCGTCTCCCGCGTCCGGGAGACCCTCTCGGGCTGGTGCGGCGCCACCCCGCCGTACGACCTCCTCGACACCGGTGTCCACACGGTCCACCACCGGCTCGCCCGCAGGTGGCGGGTCGGCCGCTGCTTCCTGGCCGGGGACGCTGCCCACCTCCTCGGCGCCCTCGGCACCCAGGGCCTGGACGAGAGCCTCCGGGACGCGGACAACCTCGCCTGGAAGCTGGCGCTCGCCTGGCACCACGGCCCGAGTGGCGCGCTGCTCGACAGCTACCAGACCGAGCGGCGCGCCGCCGTGGCCGCGCGCCTGCGCGCCGCCGACCAGTCGCTGCCCCTGCTCCGTGGCGGCGGTGGACTGCGTTCGTACGTGCCGGGGGCCGCGCGCGGTCAGGACGCGCTGCTGACGGACGGCCATGTGGGGCGCGGCCAGCTGGGTGCGCCGGGGGCGTACGCCGACTCGCCCCTGTCCCCCGGAAGTTCGGACTCCACGGTCCTCGTGGACACGGAACCGGGCGCCCCGGTCGTCGACGTGGCCGTCACGGCTCCCGACGGTTCGGTCGTACGGCTGCGGGACCGGCTCGGCCTCAGTCAACTCCTCGTGGTGCTCGTGGCGCCCGGGACCGTCGTGTGGGACCGGCGGCACTGGATGACGGCGGGGATCATGCCCCGGCTCGCCGCCGCGGTGACCGCGCTGCCGTGCCCCGCCGAGCTGCTCGTCGCGGAGAGCTACCCGGGCGCCGCGGCGCACACGGTCCTGCTCGTCCGGCCCGACGGCCACTTGGTCACGGCGCTGAACGGCGTACGTCCCGCGGAGCTGTACGCGGCCGCCGAGGCGGCCCTGGGCAAGGTGGTGCGGGAAGCGCCGGAGAAGGTGCGGTCGAAGGGCGCGCCGAGGAAGAACAGCGGAGCGCCCAGGGCGGCGCCTGATAACGGCCCGAAGGCCGGCGGCAAGCCCGGCAGCGAGCCCGGCGATGCCCGGGCGGCCGGCGGAAGGCCCACCACCGGGCCGAACGGTGACGGACCGGCCCACGCACTGCCCGGCACCGACCCGAAGGGCAGCCGCGCGCCCGGTGGGACACCTGCCACCGGGTCGTCGAGCGAGCCGAAAAAGCCATCCCCTTAGGGCACCGGTTCAAGCAAGCCGGACACCGAAAGGGCCCTCCTTAAGACCCCAGGCCAGGCCTCCGGACCGGATCACGGGATCATCGCAAGCCCCGGAGACAACTGATGTTGAAGCGGTAACGACCGCCCCGGGGCTCGTCCGACCGCATGCTGAGCGCGAGTTGACCGCTCCCCAGCGTCATGGTCTACTCCGGACCATGACCGACACCGCTGTCCGCTTGTGGCGGAGGGTCCACATGGACCTCGTCCGCTATGCGGGCTGCGTGTGTCAGCCGTCCTGCTGAATTCGCCATCACCACCTTCTCGCGCGCCCGTCGTCGGCGCGCCGTTCCGCGAACTCCCAGGACGGTCCCATGTCAGCGTCTGTCTCAAGCCCTGCCCCGCTGCCCTCCCCCGCCGGCTCCCGCGTGGCCCCTCCCACCTCGGCCGACCTCCTCCACTTCGTGCGCCGCACCGCCGCGGACGCCGACCTCGTCGCCTCACTCCCCCTCGACCCCGAGGGCCGCACCTGGGTACGCCTCGACGGGCCCGGCGGCAGCGAGGCCTGGCTGATCGGATGGCCTCCCGGCACCGGCACCGGCTGGCACGACCACGCCGAGTCGGTCGGCGCGTTCACCACCGCGTCCGGCGCCCTCAAGGAGTACTCCCTCGCCGCCCGGCTGCCCACCGACGGCTGGAAGACCCTGGAACTCACCGAGGGCATCGACCGCGAACGGCGGCTGCCCGCCGGAGAAGGAAGGGCATTCGGCCGCAACCACGTGCACGAGGTGCTCAACGAGTCCTCTACGGAACACGCCGTCTCCGTGCACGCGTACTATCCGCCACTTCCACGAATCCGTCGCTACAGCCGCATTGGTGACGTGCTACGCCTTGAGCACGTCGAGCGTCCGGAGGACTGGCAGTGAGTGCGGGCCTTGAGTTGAACGGCGTCCCGGGTGTACCGGCGGACGCCGCGGAGCCGCCCACACCCGTGGGCATAGACGAGTTCCTCGAACGGGTACGGCGCGGCCTCGACCGGGTCACGCCCCGGGAGGCGTACGAGATCGACCGGTCCGGCGGCCTCCTCGTCGACATCCGGTACGCGGCGCTGCGCGAACGCGACGGCCTGATCCCGGGGGCGCTGATCGTCGAGCGCAACGAACTGGAGTGGCGCCTCGACCCGCAGGGCAGCCACCGCGCCCCGCAGGCCGTCAGCCACGACCTGGAGATCGTCGTCGTCTGCAACGAGGGGTACGCGTCGAGCCTCGCGGCTCACTCCCTGCGCCAACTCGGGCTGCGGCACGCCACCGACCTCGTCGGCGGCTTCCAGGCCTGGAAGGCTGCCGGGTTCCCTGTCGCCGGGTGACTGCCCTCTGTTCGCGTGTGGGTTCCCGCGCAGGCGTGGGCGCCCCGTACCGCGCCCCCGTAGGAGCGTGTGTAAGGGGCGCCCACCATTGCGTACTGCCCCTTACTCCTTGGCCGTCGCCACCGTCACCGGGAGCGGCTTCAACGCGGCGCGGCCGGGCAGCGCCGTCGCCGTCAGCGCGAGCAGACCCCCTACGGCGATCACGGCGACGTAGAGCAGGGGCAGGACCACGGGGGCGGCAGAACCGGTCATGCCGACGCTGAACGCGGTCAGGACAGCGAGAGCGATGCCGCTCCCCAGAGCTGTCGCGATGAGCAGGACCGACAGTGCCTCGGTGCGCAGCATTCCCCGGACCTGGCGGCGCGTGGCTCCCGCGAGGCGCAGCAGCGCGAACTCCCTCACCCGCTCCGACACGGACATCGCGAGCGTGTTGACGACGGCGATCGCGGTGAAGGCCAGCACGAGTCCCATGGCGAGGAGGTTCACGTCGGCACTCGACTGGCCGCGCTCGGCCTGGAGGCGGTCGACGGCGTCCGGGGAATCCACCCGCACGGTCGGGAACTCGCGTAGGGCAGCCGCGAGTTGATTCTTCGTACGGTCGCTCCGGACGAGGACCGTGGCGGCGAGCGGGTTGTCGACGTGGCGGGCGACCAGGTCGTGCGCCATGGTCAGGTCACCGAAGCCGAGCCCGCGCGCGTAGACGGCGCTGACTTTCAGGGTGGTCGGGGTGCCGTCGCCGAGGGTGAGCTTGAGGCTGCTGCCCGGCTTCAGGCCGAGTTGGTCGGCGGCGAGTTCGCTGACGGCGATGTCGCCCGAGCCGAAGGAGGTCAGCGAGCCCGCCGTGACGTCCGGGTCCCAGGTGCGGGTGAGGCCTGCCGGGGTCACGCCCTGCGCCGGGTACTTGTCGAGCCCGACGCGCACCGTGGTGCGGACGACCTCGGTGACGGCCTCGACGCCGTCGGACGCCCGCAGTTGCCGCGCGGCCGCCGCCGGTACGCCGGGCCCTCGCGCGGCGAGCGTCCAGTCGGCACGGACACCGTCGCGCGCCTGTTCACGGGCGGCGGCGGTGAGCGTGGGCTGCGTGAAGAGAACAGTGCACGTCATGCCGATGAGCAGCACGAGCGGGGTGACGGCGGCGGCCATGCGGGCGGCGTTGCCCCGCAGGTTGGCGTGCGCGAGCCGCCCGGTCGGGCCGGTGAAGCGCAGCACCCGGCCGAGCACGGCGGCCGACACCTTGACGACGAGCGGGCCGAGCAGGGCGACGGCCGAGGCGAGCACGACAACGGCCAGGAACGTCACGGGAGTCGAGGCGGGCTCGGTCCGCAGCACGCTGAGGACGAGGACGAGGACGACACCTCCCGCGAGGAAGGCCACCCCGGCGACGACACGCGCCCAGGAGAGCTTCCTACGCTCCACGGCCGCCTCCGCCAGGGCCTCCCCGGGCCGGATGCGAGCGATGCGGCGGGCGGAGACACGCGCGGCCGCCCAGGCACCCACCAGCGTCGCGGCGACGGCCACGAGCGGCGGGAAGACGCTGACGACCCGGCCCAGCGTCGCCGGAACCACTCCCTCGTCGACGAACTTCCCGTACAGCACCCCTCCGAGCGGGATGCCCACCAGCGAGCCGAGCACCCCGGCGGCCGCCCCGACGAGGAGCGCCTCGCGGCCGAGCAGCTTGCGCAGCTGCTTGGGGCTCGCGGCGATGGCCCGCAGCAGGGCCAGTTCGCGGTGGCGCTGCTGGATGGACAGGGCGAAGGTGCCGACGACCACGAGGATGGCCACGAGCAGCGACGTCCCGCCCATGGCTCCGCCCATGCTGACGAGCTTCACCCGCGCGCCCGCCGCGTCGAGGAACTCGACGGGGCCACGGTCGTCACCACTGCTGACCTGCGCGGTCGTACCGTCCAGGGCTTCCTTGACCGCCGCCGTGAGCGTCTGCACGGACGTGCCGTCGGCCGGCAGGACCCCGAGGGCGGTGACCCGGCCGGGGTGCGCGGCGAGCCGCTCGGCCTCGCGGTCGGAGAAGAACAGGGCGGTCTGGTGCGCGAGGGCGTTCCCCCCGCCGTCCGGGGCGGCGATGCCCGTGACGCGGTACGTACGCGGGGCCCGTGTCGACTGGACGGTGAGCCGGTCGCCGGGCTTGAGGCGGGCGCGCTCGGCGAGAGCCCGGTCGACGACGAGGTCCGCCGCGGCGCGCGGGGCCCGGCCGTCGACGATCCGGAAGGGCGTGAGGGCTGCCGAGGTCCAGGCGTGCCCGTACGCGGGGCGGTCCGGGTCACCGGCAGCAGGCGTCAACGGCTCGGCCAAGAAGGTGAGTTCGGGTATCACCTTCCCTACTCCAGGAATCCCCTCCAGCCGTCTCGTGACGTCGCGCGGCAGCCAGGCCCGTTCGGCGATCGGCTTCGCCTTGTGCTTGACCTTGGTCTTGCCCTTCTTGTGCTTGACGGTGGTCTGGTGCACGTTCTGATCGGCGGAGACGAGCACGGGGGCGGCGGCGTAGCGCTCGGGGCCGATGGTGCCGCGCAGGCCCGTCTCCAGGAGGGTGCCGCAGGCCGTGATGAGCGCGGCGGCACACACCAACGCGACGAAGGCGCCCAGGAACCCGCCCTTCCGGTCACGGATCGTCTGTAGTGCGTAGCGCAGCGTCATGAGGTCTCGGTCTCTCTTCTGTTGTCATCGGGGGTACCGGAGGAGGGTGCGGCTGTGAGGTCGGGTTGCTGCGACCTGAGGGGCGGCACGGTGGTGGTGGCGGTCGGCACGTCCGGCGGGACGAGTTGCGCTGCGCCCGAAGACTCGGATGTGCCGGTGCCGGGCTCCGCCGTCGGCGCGGGGAAGGCCAGGAAGCGTGTGAGGACGGTGCGGGCCCCGGGCGGGATGTCGGCGTCGGGGCGCTTGTAGCGGTTGAGGAGGGCGATGTACTCCTCGAAGAACTCGCGCAGTTCGGCCACCGTCAGCCGCATCGTGCCGCGCGAGTACGGGTACGCGTCGGCCCACTCGTCGGCCTCGGCGCCGCCGCTCGCGCGCTGGAGCTGCTCGAAGAGTTCCAGGTCGGCGGCGTACGACAGATGGTTCAGCTCGTCCATGACGAGCCGCGTCTCGGCGTTCTGCCGACTGCGCGGCGGAAAGCGCCGGTCCCCGGGCACCGCACGCCACCAGCGCTCGCGCCCGTGCCCGGTGCCGTCCGTCTCCTCGACGAATCCGTACCGGGCGAGCGCTCGCAGGTGGTAGCTCGTCGCCCCGGTGTTCAGGCCCAGGGCTCGGGCCAGGGTCGCGGACGTGGCGGGCCCGTGCACGGTGAGGTGCTGGAGCATCTGCTGCCGTCGTGGCTGCGCGAGGGCTTTGAGGGCCCGCAGGTCATCCAGCTCTTCGGGAACGGGCACGGCGGAGCTGTCGGCGCGGACCGGGCTGGGCTCGACGGCCTGCCCCGGCTCCACGCCCCCGCCGCTGGGGGCCTGTCCCTCGCTTCTGCCCTGGTGGTGAACCATGCGTACACAGTCGCCTGTGCACAGGTCCCTGTGCATGGTGGCAACCAGGCGTCTTCCATGGGGGGTTAGCCCCACCCCTAGGCGTCACCTCGGGGTCTGGCCTCGGGGATTCAGGGCCTCGGTGGCCTCGGGGTCACGCGTCGAGGTCTGGCCCTCGGGGCTTTGGGGCCTGGCCCCGGGGGCTCGGGGTCTGGCCTCGGGGCTCAGGTCGCGCCTCGTGGTCTGGCCTAGGAGCTTCCGGGCCTCGCCCCGGCTTCTCTCCTCGGAGCCTCGCCTCGAAGCACGCCAGAGGTTGCCCTGGGTGCCGCCCAAGTCGGAGCCCCTCCTCGGCACGGGCACGCCGGCCGCTCAGAGCCCCTCGTACCCGAGGTCCTCCGTCTCCTCCCCCTCCTGCTCCAGGGCCTCGCGGACCACGCGCAGCGCCATGCCCTCCGGGTATCCCTTGCGGGCGAGCATGCCCGCGAGGCGGCGCAGCCTCTTGTCGCGGTCGAGGCCGCGGGTGGAGCGCAGCTTGCGGGCGACCAGCTCGCGGGCCGTGGCTTCTTCCTGCTCCGCGTCGAGCTGGCCGACGGCCTCGTCGATCAGGGCCGCGTCCACGCCCTTGGTCCGCAGCTCGCGCGCCAGGGCCCGCCGGGCGAGGCCCCGGCCGTGGTGCCGGGACTCCACCCAGGCGTCCGCGAAGGCCTCGTCGTTGATCAGCCCGACCTCTTCGAAGCGGGACAGCACCTCGTCCGCCACGTCGTCGGGGATGTCCCGCTTGCGCAGGGCGTCGGCCAGCTGCTTGCGCGTGCGGGGCGTCCCGGTGAGCAGGCGCAGGCAGATGGCTCGCGCCCGCTCACCGGGGTCCCCCGTGGGCGGTTCCCCGTTCTCGGCCCTCGACGAGGACGGGGAACCGCTGTCCTGATGGCCGCCGCGACCGCCGCGCCGCCGACGCCGGCGGCCGCCGCCCCGGCCCTCCTGGTCGCCGCCGCTCCACGGGCCGTCATCAGCATCGGCACCCGCACCATCCGGTCCGCCGCCACTCCAGTGGCCGCCTCCCGAGGGGCCCGTGTGCTCCGCCCAGTCGGTACGTCGCGTCACGGCCTAGCTCTTGGCCGCCGCGGTCTTGGACTTGGTGGCCTTCGCCGCCGGAGCGGGCACCGTCTTGGCGGCGTCGGCCGCCGGGGTCTCGCCCGCGGCCTCCGCGGCGGGCTCGCCCTCGGTGCTCGCCGGCCGGACACCGACGCCCAGCTTCTCCTTGATCTTCCTCTCGATCTCGTTGGCGAGGTCGGGGTTGTCCTTCAGGAAGTTACGGGCGTTCTCCTTGCCCTGGCCGAGCTGGTCGCCCTCGTACGTGTACCAGGCGCCGGCCTTGCGGACGAAGCCGTGCTCCACGCCCATGTCGATCAGGCCGCCCTCGCGGCTGATGCCCTGGCCGTAGAGGATGTCGAACTCGGCCTGCTTGAAGGGGGGCGCGACCTTGTTCTTGACGACCTTGACGCGCGTGCGGTTGCCGACCGCGTCCGTGCCGTCCTTCAGGGTCTCGATACGGCGGATGTCCATCCGGACCGAGGCGTAGAACTTCAGCGCGCGGCCGCCGGTCGTGGTCTCCGGGGAGCCGAACATCACGCCGATCTTCTCGCGCAGCTGGTTGATGAAGATCGCGGTGGTCTTGGACTGATTGAGCGCACTGGTGATCTTCCGCAGGGCCTGGCTCATCAGGCGGGCCTGGAGACCCACGTGCGAGTCACCCATCTCGCCCTCGATCTCCGCGCGGGGCACCAGGGCCGCCACGGAGTCGATGACGATCAGGTCGAGCGCGCCGGAGCGGACCAGCATGTCGACGATCTCGAGAGCCTGCTCGCCGTTGTCCGGCTGGGACAGGATGAGGTTGTCGATGTCGACGCCGAGCTTCTTCGCGTACTCCGGGTCGAGGGCGTGCTCCGCGTCCACGAAGGCGACGGCGCCGCCGGCCCGCTGCGCGTTGGCCACGGCGTGCAGCGTGAGGGTCGTCTTACCGGAGGACTCCGGGCCGTAGATCTCCACCACACGGCCGCGCGGGATCCCGCCGACGCCGAGCGCCACGTCGAGCGCGGTCGAGCCGGTCGGGATGACCTCGATGGGCTCCTGGGACCGCTCGCCCATGCGCATGACCGCGCCCTTGCCGAATTGCCGTTCAATCTGTGCGAGCGCGGCGTCGAGCGCCTTCTCGCGGTCGGTTCCTGCCATGGGTTCCACCCGGTTTGCTTGAGTCGATCGCTTCACGTCAAAGACGCTAACGCCTGTCACTGACAATGCGCCCCGACGCCCGTCCGGCCTGTGGATAACTCGGGCTCCGCGGCCCGCCGAAATCCACCGGCGCGCCCGGGAATCCCCCCGCGAACCCCCGGTACGAAGCCGCCGGAGCCCCCATCAGAATGGATGTTCGATTTTGCTGTCAAGCGCACCACGCCAGGGGTGTCCGATGCGTCAGGCCGCGAGCGGAACCCGCGCTTCAGCCATCGGGCCCGCTGGAACGCGGCTCGCCGGAGCCCTCAGCCCTCGCGCCCCGGCGGCGTCAGCGCGCGCCGCAGCCGGACGAGCAGGGGCGTGCCGCCGCGGCGGCGGTGTCCGTGCACCCGCGGGTCGTCCGTGACGTCGTACCGCTTCACGTACGCCCCCAGGAACGCCTGCAACGTCGCCACCGCCGGGATGGCGATCAGGGCGCCGACCGCACCCAGCAGCGCCGTGCCCGCGATGACCGACCCGAAGGCGACCGCCGGGTGGATGTCCACGCTCTTCGCGGTGAGCTTGGGCTGGAGCACGTAGTTCTCGAACTGCTGGTAGATGACCACGAAGCCCAGCACCCACACCGCGTACCAGGGGTCGACGGTGAAGGCGATCAGCATCGGCAGGGCGCCCGCCAGGTACGTGCCGATCGTCGGGATGAACTGCGAGACCAGACCCACCCACACCGCGAGGGCGGGGGCGTAGGGCACCTCGAGGATCTGCAACAGGATGTAGTGCGCGATCCCGGAGATCAGCGCCATCAGGCCGCGCGAGTAGAGGTAGCCGCCGGTCTTGTTGACCGCGATCTCCCAGGCGCGCAGCACCTCGGCCTGCTTGGCGGGTGGGAGCACGGAGCACAGCGCGCGCCGCAGCCGGGGCCCGTCGGCGGCGAAGTAGAACGAGAACAGCAGGATCGTCAGGAGCTGGAAGAGGCCGCCGAGCACCTGCGCGGAGACGTCCAGGACGCCGCTGGCGCTGTTCTGCACGTACTTCCGCAGCCAGTCGGAGTGGACCAGGCTGTCCTGGACCTCGACGCGGGACAGGTCCGTGTCGAAGGTCTGGTTGATCCAGCGGATGACCTTGTCCAGGTAGTCGGGGAAGTCCTCGACCATGTCGACGATCTGGCCAGCGAGCATCGAGCCCATCATCGTGATGAAGCCCGCGCTGGCGATGATGACGCCGAGGAAGACGATGCCCGTGGCCAGGCCCCGGCGCAGGCCGCGCGCCGCCATCCAGCTCACGGCGGGCTCCACGGCGAGCGCCAGGAAGAACGCGATCAGGATGTTGATCAGCAGTCCGGTCAGCTGGTGGAAGGCCCAGCTGCCGAGCTGGAAACAGGCGACCAGGGCGAGCGCGAGCACCATGGCCCGCGGCAGCCAGCGCGGCATGCCCGCGCCGCGTCCCTGCTCGGCCCCGGTGGGGGGCTGTGCGGGCGGCGTGGTGCCCGGCGGCGTCAAGGCCTCGGAGGTGATCTGCGCGGTGTCGTCTGTGGGTGCCACCGTGCCAGTCTCGCCCACGCGGACGGCGATCGGCCGTCGCCCCCGCCAGTTCGCGGCGCTCCTCACATCCCGCACGCGACTCCACACGTCCCGCGCGCGGCTCCGCGTGCTCCTCCGGGCGCGCACCCGCGGCCCTTCGGCCACTGCCGGACGGCGGCTACGCGCGCGTGGAGCGGCCGCAGCGCGGGCTGTCGCCCACGGGGATCAGCGCTTTTCGGCCGGTACGTCCATGGCCTTGCAGACGGCGCGCCAGACCTCCTTCGCCTCCCAGCCAGCGTCCAGCGCTTCGTGCACCGTCCGCCCTCCCAGCTCGGACATCACGTGGTCGCGCGCGAAGGAGTCCGCGTACCCCGCGCCGAAGTGGGCCGCCATTCGCTGCCAGAAGACCGTCAACCGCATGTGTCCAGTATCGCGCCCCTGAGAGTGCAGCCGAGCCCGGAGGGCTTGTCGGCGGCGCATTCCGCCCTACCGTCTGAACATGGCCGAAAACGGAGCGTCCTCGCACGCCGCGTCCTCCCCGCTCGCGCGCGCCGAACAGTTCGTCTGGCTCACCGCGCGCGTCCTCGAACAGCGACGATTCGCGTACCACTTCCTGAACGGCACAGCCGGCGCGGGCAGCGACGACGGCGCCGACACGGTGGAGACGGCCCTTGCCGCGTACGGCAACGCGGACGGCGGGTACGGCCACGCGCTGGAACCCGATCTGCGCGGGCCCGTCAGCCAGCCGCTGCACACCGGTCACGCGCTGCGGGTCCTGGACTCCATCGGGCGCTGCGGCGGGCTGCGGGTGGAGCGTGTGTGCCGCTATCTGACGTCGGTGTCGACGGCTGAGGGCGCTCTGCCGGCGATCCATCCCAGCCAGCGCGGCTACCCCCTGGCGCCCTTCGTGCCCGTGGTGGACGACCCGCCCAGCGAGCTGCTCGCCACCGGGCCCGTGGTGGGCCTGCTGCACCGCAACGAGGTCTGGCACGCCTGGCTGTTCCGGGCCACCGACTTCTGCTGGCAGGCCGTGGAGACGCTGGAGAAGTCCCATCCGTACGAAGTCCTGGCGGCGGTCGCCTTCCTCGACGGCGCGCCGGACCGCCCGCGCGCGGAGGCGGCGGCCGACCGGCTCGGCCGCCTGGTGCGCGAGCAGCGCCTCGTGGCCCTGGAGCCGGAGCGGGCCGACGCGTATCCGGTCCCCGAGGGGTACGCGCCGGGTGAGCACCACTTCGCCCACGACTTCGCGAAGTCCCCGGACTCGCTCGCCCGCGCCTGGTTCACGGACCAGGAGATGGCGCGCTCCCTGGACTTCCTCGTGAACGACCAACAAGAAGATGGCGGTTGGCCGATCCGGTGGCGTCAGTGGGCTCCGGGCACCGCCCTGGAGTGGCGGCCGATCGTGACGATCGACGCCCTACGCACGCTCGCCGCGTACGGGCGGCCGATCGGCTGAGGCGGCGCCTGGGGTGACGGCCCGGCCGTCACCCCGTCAGGGCCCGCACGCCCGCCGTGACGACGACAGCGGCGGCGATGACGACCAGGAAGGGCGCGCGCAGCAGCAGCGCCACGGCGGCCGCCGCGAGCCCCGCGGCCCTGGCGTCGAGCACCAGGGCGCGCCCGTCGGCGAAGGCCTGCTGGGCGGTGAGAGCGGCGAGCAGCGCGACCGGCAGCAGGGCGGCCATGCGCTTCACGAGCGGCCGTTCCAGGGCTTCGACGGGCACCAGGAGGCCCGCGAGTTTGACCGCGTAGCAGCTGACGGCGGTCACAGCGATGGCTATCCAGATGTTCAACGGTCGTTCCCTCGTGTCGTGCGCTGGGCGCGGAGGCTCGCTCCGTAGAGGACGATCGGCACGGCGAGCGCGGCCGCCAGGACCGGCACGCCCGCGGGCAGCACGGGCAGCAGCCCGAGCCCCAGGAGGACCGCGACCGCGGCGACCGCGCGCTCCTGGGCGCTCCGGATCATCGGCGCCAGGAGGGCGAGGAAGACCGCGGGGCCCGCGGCGTCGAGGCCCCAGGCGTCGGTGTCCCCGATGGCTTCGGCGCCGACCGCGCCCAGAAGGGTGGTGAGGTTCCACAGGGTGTAAAGGCTGAGCCCCGTGATCGTGAAGCCGATGCGGGCGCCGCGCCGACCGCGCTGCGCGAGCGACACGGCCGCGGTCTCGTCGATCACCCAGTGGGCCGCGAAGGGGCGCACCGCGCGCGGGAGGGCCAACAACTGGGAGAGCCGCAGCCCGTAGAACGCGTTGCGCACGCCCAGGAAGAACGCGCCCGCCGCCGCGGTGAGGGGATTCCCGCCCCCGGCGAGCGCGCCCACCAGGGCGAACTGCGAGGCCCCCGTGAACACCAGGAGGCTCAGCGCGCAGGTCTGCAACACGGTGAGGCCGCTGCCGGCCGACGTCACGCCGAAGGCGAATCCGGAGAGGCCGACGGCCACGCCCACACCGAGGGCGTCGCGGACGACGGCGGAGTCCGGACGACTCGCGACGCCCTCAGGGCCGGTTTCCGCACGGTCCACGGCGGTTTCCGCACAGTCCACGACGGCGTCCGCGCCGTCCGTGGCGGCGACGTCGAGGGGGTCGACAGGGCTGGCTATGTCCGCGCTGGTGATGTCCGCGGGTGATGTTCGTTCTGCCACCCCAGGGACGCTACGAGGCGCCCGCCCGGATGGTCTTGTACGTTCTTGCGCTCCCGTTGGTACGCGCCCGGGGGCACCCCGACGATGCGGGTGAAGTGGCGGTTGAGGTGCGGCTGGTCGGTGAAGCCGACGGCCGCGGCCGCGTCGGCGGGCGTCGTACCGGCGTCCAGGAGGTGGCGGGCGCGGCGCACGCGCGCGTCGGTGAGCCAGGCGTGCGGAGGCATGCCGTACGCGTCGCGGAAGGCCCGCAGCAGGGCGAAGGACCCGACGCCGAGGTCGGCGGCCAGCCGGTCCAGGCTGGGCGGGTTCGTGAGGCGCTCCTGGAGGACGGCACGCGCGCGTGCGGCAACGCGGTCGCCCGCCGACCGCACGGTGCGCTCGGGCAGGGCGCCGCCGTTGCGCCGCAGCATCCGGGTCACGGCGGCCCGCAGGAAGGTGTCGGCGGCCAGGGCGTTGCCCTCCTCGGCGGCGTGCAGCACCTGGTGGACGAGGGTCACCGCGTACGCGTCCTCGAACACGGGCTGGACGAAGCCGGGCGTGCCCCGCAGGGTCGTGGTCTCCGCTGCGATGGCCGCGACCAGCTCCGGCGCCGGGTACACCGCGCCGTACCGCCAGCCTTCCGGGCCGCCTCCGCGGCCGGTGTGCGGGGTGTCAGGGTTGATCAGAGCGAGCATTCCGGGGCCCGCGTGCCGGTCGGAGCCGGTGTGGTGGAAGACGTCGACGCCCTCGGTGACCGCAGCCATCACGAAGTGCTCGTGGGTGTGCCGGACGAAGGTCTTGCGGACGTAGCGGGCCCGCAGCAGGTCGACGCCGGGCAGCTCGGCGTAGGTCCAGTGCCGCGCGCGCTCCGCCGAACCTGTCATGCCGCCATTCTGCGCCCCTGGCGCGAATCAGGTGCCGGGCGGCACCGGCTCGCGGCGCCGGCTCGGCGGCGCGGTCGCCCGTGCAGGCCGGACGGAGGTCGCGCCCACCGCTCGGGGAGTGTCGTCTGCGCAGGTCAGGGCCATTGTCAGTGGCGGGGTGCACCATGTGTTCATGGCTCGGTCCGCAGACAGCGCCCCCGGCGCCCTCGATGGCTTCTCCCCGGCGACCCGCGGCTGGTTCTCGGGGGCCTTCTCCGCGCCCACGTCCGCCCAGGCGGGAGCGTGGCGGGCGATCGCGGAGGGCTCGGACGTCCTGGTGGTGGCGCCGACCGGCTCCGGCAAGACCCTGGCCGCGTTCCTCGCCGCCCTGGACCAGCTCGCCTCGACCCCGCCCCCCGCGGATCCGAAGAAGCGCTGCCGGGTGCTGTATGTGTCGCCGCTCAAGGCCCTCGCGGTCGACGTGGAGCGCAATCTGCGCAGCCCGCTCACCGGCATCCGGCAGGAGTCCGTGCGCCTCGGCCTGCCCGAGCCCGAGGTGCGGGTGGGCATCCGCTCCGGTGACACCCCGGCGGCCGAGCGCCGCGCCCTGGCCACCCGCCCGCCGGACATCCTGATCACGACCCCGGAGTCGCTGTTCCTGATGCTGACGTCCGCCACGCGGGACGCGCTGACCGGCATCGAGACGGTGATCCTTGACGAGGTGCACGCGGTCGCGGGCACCAAGCGCGGCGCGCATCTGTCGCTGACCCTGGAGCGGCTCGACGCGCTCCTGAAGCGCCCCGCTCGCCGGATCGGCCTGTCCGCCACGGTCCGCCCGGTGGACGAGGTGGCGCGCTATCTCTCGCCGCAGCGCAGGGTGGAGGTCGTCCAGCCCGAGTCGGGCAAGGAGTTCGACCTGTCGGTGGTCGTCCCGGTCGAGGACCTGGGCGAGCTGGGCGGCTCCCCGGTCGCGGACTCCGACGAGGGGGCGGAGCGTCCCTCCATCTGGCCGCACGTGGAGGAGCGCATCACCGACCTCGTCCAGGCACATCGCTCGACGATCGTCTTCGCCAACTCCCGGCGCCTGGCGGAGCGTCTGTGCAACCGCCTCAACGAGATCGCGTACGAGCGTGCCACGGGCGAGCCTCTCCCCGAGGACCACTCCCCGGCGGAGCTGATGGCGGAGGCGGGTGCCGCCAAGGGCGCGCCCCCCGTCCTGGCCCGCGCCCACCACGGCTCGGTGTCCAAGGAGCAGCGCGCCCAGGTCGAGGAGGACCTGAAAGCGGGCCGGCTTCCCGCCGTGGTCGCCACCTCCAGCCTGGAGCTGGGCATCGACATGGGAGCCGTCGACCTGGTGGTGCAGGTCGAGTCGCCGCCGTCCGTGGCCTCCGGGTTGCAGCGGGTGGGCCGCGCGGGGCACCAGGTGGGGGCCGTCTCCACCGGAGTCGTCTTCCCGAAGTACCGGGGCGACCTGGTGCAGGCCGCCGTCGTCACGGAGCGGATGCGCCAGGGCGCCATCGAATCCCTGCGCGTCCCGGCGAACCCGCTGGACGTCCTGGCCCAGCAGCTGGTCGCGATGGTCTCCCTGGACACCTGGCAGGTGGACGACCTCCTGGCCCTGGCCCGCCGCGCCGCGCCCTTCACCTCGCTGCCCGAGTCGGCCTTCACATCGGTCCTGGACATGCTCGCCGGGCGGTACCCCTCCGACGCGTTCGCGGAGCTGCGCCCGCGCGTGGTGTGGGACCGGGTCGCGGGCACCGTCACCGGCCGCCCCGGAGCCCAGCGCCTCGCGGTGACGTCCGGGGGCACGATTCCGGACCGGGGCCTCTTCGGCGTCTTCCTGGCAGGCGCCGACCCGAAGAAGGGCGGCGGCCGCGTCGGCGAACTCGACGAGGAGATGGTCTACGAATCGCGCGTGGGCGACGTCTTCACCCTGGGCACCAGCTCCTGGCGCATCGAGGACATCACGCGCGACCGCGTACTCGTGTCCCCCGCGCCCGGTGTCCCCGGCCGGCTGCCGTTCTGGAAGGGCGACCAGCTGGGCCGCCCGCTCGAACTGGGGCGCGCCCTGGGGGCGTTCCTGCGCGAGATCGGCTCGCTGCCGCAGGACGACGCCCGCGCGCGCCTCCAGGCGGCGGGCCTCGACACCTTCGCCGCGGACAACGTCCTGGCGTACCTCACCGAGCAGCGCGAGTCCTGCGGACACATCCCGGACGACCGCACGATCGTGGTCGAGCGGTTCCGCGACGAGCTGGGTGACTGGCGGGTCGTCGTGCACTCGCCCTTCGGCGCGCAGGTGCACGCGCCTTGGGCCCTGGCGCTCGGCGCCCGCCTCACCGAGCGGTACGGGATGGACGCCCAGGTGATGCACGCCGACGACGGCATCGTGCTGCGCCTGCCGGACGCCGACCTGATGGGGCTCGACCTGCTCGACCAGGCACCGGTGGACATCACGGTGGACTCGGCGTCCGATCCCGAGCAGGCCCCGGTCGGCGCGGCGGACGTCACCTTCGACAAGGGCGAGGTCAGCCAGGTCGTCACCGATCAGGTGGGCGGCTCGGCGCTGTTCGCGGCCCGCTTCCGCGAGTGCGCCGCCCGCGCGCTGCTGCTGCCGCGCCGCAATCCGGGCAAGCGCACCCCCCTGTGGCAGCAGCGCCAGCGCGCCGCCCAGCTCCTGGAGGTGACCAGCGAGTTCGGCTCCTTCCCGATCATCCTGGAGGCGGTCAGGGAGTGCCTCCAGGACGTCTTCGACGTACCGGGCCTGACAGAGCTGATGGGTGACATCGAGTCCCGCCGCGTCCGGCTCGTGGAGGTCACCACCCCGGAGCCGTCCCCGTTCGCCCGCTCCTTGCTGTTCGGATACGTCGCCCAGTTCCTGTACGAGGGTGACTCGCCGCTGGCCGAGCGCCGCGCGGCCGCCCTATCCCTGGACTCCCGCCTCCTGGCCGAGCTGCTGGGCCAGGCCGAGCTGCGCGAGCTGCTCGACGCGGACGTCCTCGCCGAGCTGGAGCGCGAACTCCAGTGGCGTACGGACGACCGCCGCGTCAAGGACGCCGAGGGCGTCGCCGACCTGCTGCGCCTGCTCGGCCCGCTCACAGGCGCCGAGCTGGCCGAGCGCGGCGCGGAGGCCGCGTGGGCCGAGGACCTCGCGGCGGCCCGCCGCGCCATCCGGGTCCGGATCGCCGGGGCCGACCACTGGGCGGCCATCGAGGACGCGGGCCGCCTGCGGGACGCCCTGGGGACGGCCCTGCCGGTCGGCGTCCCCGAGGCGTTCACGGAGCCCATGAAAGATCCCCTCGGGGACCTCCTCGCGCGCTATGCCCGCACCCACGGGCCGTTCACCTCCGCCGACGCGGCTGCCCGCTTCGGTCTCGGCGCGGCCGTCACGGAGGGCGCGCTGCACCGCCTCGCGGCGAACGGCCGCGTGGTCCAGGGCGAGTTCCACCCGGCGGGCATCGGCCAGGAGTGGTGCGACGCGGCCGTCCTTCGCCGCCTGCGCCGCCGCTCCCTCGCCGCGCTCCGCCAGGAGCTGGAGCCGGTGCCGCCGGCCGCGCTCGCCCAGTTCCTGCCGCAGTGGCAGCACCTGAGCGGCCACGGCCTGCGGGGCGTCGACGGCCTGGTGCGCGCGATCGAGCAGCTGCAAGGCGCGTCCGTACCGGCTTCGGCCCTCGAGAAGCTCGTCCTGCCCTCCCGGGTGGCGGGGTACGCCCCGGCGCTGCTCGACGAACTCACCGCCGCAGGAGAGGTCCTGTGGGCCGGGGCGGGCGCCCTCCCGGGTAAGGACGGCTGGGTCTCTCTGCATCTGGCCGACGCCGCTCCCCTGCTGCTGCCGCCCGCGCACCCCCTGGAGCTGACCGCGCTCCACCAGTCCGTCCTGGACACGCTCTCCGGGGGGTACGGCCTGTTCTTCCGGCAGATCGCCGACCAGGTCCGCGCCACCACGCACCCGGAGGCCTCCGATCCCCAGCTGGCCGACGTGATCTGGGACCTCGCCTGGTCGGGCCGGCTCACGAACGACACGCTCGCCCCCATGCGCTCCCTCCTGGGCTCGGGCCGCACGGCGGGCTCCACGGCCCACCGTGCGAAGCGCGCCGTCCCGCGCGGGCGCTACGGCAGCCTGGCCGCCGCCCGCCCCGTCTCCCGCACGGGCCCGCCGACCGTCGCGGGCCGGTGGTCCCTGCTGCCCGCCCGCGAGCCCGACCCGACGCTGCGCGCCCACGCCCTGGCCCGCACGCTGCTCGACCGGCACGGCGTGGTGACCCGGGGCGCGGTGGCCGCCGAGGGTGTCGAGGGCGGCTTCTCGGCGACGTACCGGATCCTGTCGGCGTTCGAGGACAGCGGCCAGGCCCGTCGTGGATACGTGGTGGAGGGGCTCGGCGCGGCGCAGTTCGCCATGGACGGCGCCGTGGACCGGCTGCGCGCCACGGCCAGCGCGCGGGAGCGCGCGGGCGCCGAGCACACCACCGACGCCCAGGCGGTACTCCTGGCGGCCGCCGACCCCGCGAACGCGTACGGGGCGGCCCTGCCCTGGCCCGACCCCCCTGCCGAAGCCGGTCACAAGCCGGGCCGCAAGGCGGGCTCCCTGGTCGTCCTGGTCGACGGCGAGCTGACGCTGTACGTGGAGCGCGGCGGCAAGTCCATCTTGGCCTGGATGTCGTCCGAGACCGCCCAGGACCCCCGGCTCCTCGCGGCCGCGACGGCGCTGACCTCGGCCGCCAAGGCGGGCGCCCTCGGCACAGTCACCGTGGAGCGCGTCAACGGCGCTCCCGCCCTGACCTCTCCCCTCGCCCCCCTCCTGGAGCACACCGGCTTCCACGCCACCCCGAGAGGCCTCCGTGTCCGCGCGTGAGCCGGCCGGGGGCCGGGGCTAGCGCTCCCGCGCCAGGGCCGCGGGCGGGCCGGGGTGGCTCGTGCCGAGGCTGGCAGGGGGCCGGAGGGAAAGCCGGGCCGAACGCGCACCGGGGGCCGGAGGGCTAGCCCGGACCGGGGACGAGCGGGCGGAGACGAGCCGGGGCGGGATCGGGCCGAGAGCCAGGCCGAGAGCAGACTTAGGGTCGAGGACGGGGCCGGGCCGCGCCGGGCCGAAGGCGGAACCAGGGCAGAACCGAAGACAGCCCCACGGCCGAAGGCAGCCCCACGGCGAGGCCTAACCGCCCCCCGCTCCGCCCCGGAGCCCGCGCCCACCCCACGCCCCCAGTGACACCCTGTCCCCATGCCCGAAGGAGACACAGTCCACCAGACGGCCCGCCGCCTCCACCGGGCCCTGGCGGGTCACACCCTCACCCGCTCCGACCTCCGCGTCCCCAAGCTGGCCACGGCCGACCTCACCGGACGCGCCGTCCTGGACGTCACCCCACGCGGCAAGCACCTGCTCACCCGCGTGGAAGGCGGCCTCACCCTCCACTCACACCTGCGCATGGACGGCTCCTGGAAGGTCTACGCCCCCCAGGAACGCTGGCGGGGCGGCCCCGCCCACCAGATCCGCGCCATCCTGGGCACCGCCGAGCACACGGCCGTCGGCTACCGCCTACCGGTTCTCGAACTGCTCCGCACCGCCGACGAACAGCGCGCCGTCGGCCACCTGGGCCCCGACCTCCTCGGCCCCGACTGGGACCCCGACCAGGCCCTGCGCAACCTCCTCGCGACCCCCGAGCGCGCCCTCGGCGAGGCCCTGCTCGACCAGCGCAACCTCGCGGGCATCGGCAACATCTACAAGAGCGAGCTGTGCTTCCTCCTCGGCGTCACCCCCTGGACGCCGATCGACAAGCTCCCCGCCGAGACGGCGAGCCGCCTGCCCGCCCTCGCCAAGAAGCTCCTGGAAGCCAACCGCGACCGCCCCGACCGCACGACCACGGGCGTCCCACGCCCCGGCCGACGGCTGTACGTGTACGGCCGGGCGCCGCGCCCCTGCCTGCGCTGCGGCACCCCCGTACGCTCCGCGGACCAGGGCGACGGCTCCCGCCAGCGCCCGACGTACTGGTGCCCGACCTGCCAGCAAGGCCCGACCCCTGGCCGGAGCGGCTCCCTCAGGCCCGGCCCGCCCACCCCCACCAATTGACGGCCCGTCAGCTCTCTCCTACGGTCCCGTCATGCCCCTCAAGCCGTACGACCTCACGGGCCGCACCGCGTTCGTCACCGGCGCGGCGAGCGGCATCGGCCGGGCCAGCGCCCTCCTGCTGGCGCGCGCGGGAGCCGCGGTGCACTGCGCCGACCGGGACGCGCCGGGTTTGCGCGAGACGGCCGATCTCGTCGAGAAGGCCGGCGGCACCGCCCACACGCACCTCGTGGACGTCAGCGATCAGGCGCAGGTGGAGCAGGCCGTGGCGGAAGCGGCCGGGGCGACGGGCCGCGTCGACGTCCTGGCCGCCATCGCCGGGATCATGCACAGCAGCACGGTCCTGGAGACCCGCGAGGAGGACCTCGACCGGGTCCTCGGTGTGAACTTCAAGGGAGTCCTCTACGCCTGCCGCGCGGCGGCCCGCGTGATGATCGAGGCGGGCTCGGGCGGCAGCATCGTCACGATGGCCTCGGGGACCGTGGACACGGGCGGCCCCGGCCTGCTCTGCTACGGCGCTTCGAAGGCCGCGGTGGTGCAGCTGACGAAGACCCTCGCCACCGAGGTCGGGCCGCACGGCATCCGCGTCAACGCCGTGGCGCCGGGCTGGATCCGTACGCCGATGACACACCGCCACGACGCCCCAGCGCGGGCCGACGCCTCGGTACCGGCCCAGGGCGCTGCGACACCGGCCCGGGACGCTGCGGCGCGGTCCCATACCGAGGACCTCATGGCCCGGAGGTCGCCGCTCGGCCGGGTCGGCGTGCCGGAGGACGTCGCGCACGCCGTCCTGTACCTGGCGTCGGACGCGGCGGCGTTCACGACCGGCCAGATCCTCCGCCCCAACGGCGGCGTAGCGATGCCCTGGTAGCCGAGCCACGCCCTCGTCGGCCAGGAGGCCAAGGAGAGGCCAAGGCGGGCGCGCGGGCCACGCCCCCGCGCTCCTGTCAGCGCCTGCTCCGCCCCCGCCACAGCACCGATCCCCCGCGCCCCGGTGATCCCGCGCGCCCCGGCGACCCCCGCGCCCCGGCGATCCGCCGCCGCGCCGCCGCCACCCCCAGCGCTCGCTCCTTGGGCACGCAGTGCACAGGCAGCAGGCTCAACCCCCATCCCCCGGCGGCGATCGTGCCCTCGAGGGCCCCCGCGTCGGGCGCCACCGCGAGCCGCAGCACCGCCCACCACCACAGTGCGGCGAGACCGAGAGCCGAAGCCCACCGCAGGAAGCGCCTCGCCACGGCTGTCACCTCCCGCCAGACGACGCTAGACCCGGCCCGTCCCCCGACGGCAGGGCGCACCGGGCGCACCGAAGGTGCGAGAGCGCCGCCGCCCGACCCGCCCACCACGGCGGGCGCCCCGCCGCCGCGGACGCCCCGCCGCCGCGGACGCCCCGCCGGTACGGACCGCCCACCAGCGTGGCCCCGCACCAGCGCGGGCGCCCCGCCGCCGCGGAGCCCCTATCCGTTCTCGGCCTGGAACATCCAGTGGTGTTTCTCCAGGTCGGCGGTGATGCCGATGAAGATGTCCTGGCTCACCGGGTCGGCATCGCCCGTGGCGTTCACCCGCGCCCGCATCCGTGTGATCACGGCGCCGAGGGCCGCCACGAGTGTCCCCACGGCGTCCGTGTCCTTGACCCAGCCTTCGGGGACGGCGCCGATGCCGCTGCTGCCCGCCACGGTGGCCGCGCGGCCGTCGGGCGGGACGCCGAGCGTCGAGGCCCGCTCCGCGACCGTGTCGGAGTGCTGACGTGCCGTGTCGACGACCTCGTCGAGCTGGAGGTGGATGGAGCGGAAGCGCGGTCCGACCACGTTCCAGTGGATCTGCTTGGCGACCAGGGACAGGTCGACGAGGTCCACGAGCGCGCCCTGCAGGGCCTCGGACACCGTCTTCAGATCGTCATCGGGCAGCGGGCTCTTCACGACGTACATCGGTAACCTCCGGCTACGCGGGTCATCCAGACGTGCTCGACCACGCGGTTACCCGCGAGCGGCGTCACACACCCATCAACCATCGCGCACCGGCACTACTACGGCCACTTCGGAAAGCACACGCGGTTACCGCGCAAGGCACACACCGCTACCTCCGGGAACACCCACCGCCACGTCCGGCAGCACACCCCCGCCCCGGCCCACCACGAGCACGGGCAGCAAGGGCCCCAGGACCCGGCCGACCACCGCACCAGCGCCCCGTACCGTCACAGGACAGCGAAGGCCCCGGCCGGAGCGCCCGGCCGGGGCCTTCGTCACGAGTGGTCACCCGGACGTCACGCGGCGACGACGTCGACCGCCTCCGCGGGTGCCTTGATCGTGACCCGTTCCGGTGGCACGCCGGTCACCGAGACGGAATTGAGCATCGGGCGGACCGGTGCCCGCACCGGTTCCGTGGCCGCTGCCGACTCGGCCAGCTCGGCGAGCGAGAGCTCGTCGCTCACTTCTCGCATGAGCTCGGACATCCGTACGTCAAGCGCGTCGCAGATCGCGGAAAGCAGCTCGGAGGAAGCCTCCTTCTGCCCCCGCTCCACCTCGGAGAGATAGCCGAGTGAGACTCGGGCGGACGAGGAGACTTCGCGCAGAGTACGGCCCTGGCGCTGGCGCTGCCGACGCAGCACGTCACCCAGCAGGCGACGGAGCAGAATCATCGGTGGCTCCCTCCTCGGACCGCGTAGCCGCATCCTTCACGCCCCACCGTACCGCCTCGCGCGGCGGCCGTGCGGGGAGCGATGTCGTGTTCACTCAGGGCTGCAAACATCAAGTCCCCCCGTTCTGTTCCGTATCCTGTGCTCGCCCGTTCCCGGTGCGTTCGCCCGAGAGCTGTTCCAGGAGCAGGCTCAGCACGCTGCGGACGCTCTCCATACGGATTTCCGTACGGTTTCCGTTCAACCGCAGAGTCGCTACTTTCCCCTCAGAGCGAAGCGGGGAACCAGCGTCCGCACCGCCCGGGACGACCTCGGCAGAACCCGGCGCCGCTCCCGCACCCGTGGCCACCGCCACGTGCACCGTCCCGACCGGCTTGCCGTCCTGCGGCTCGGGGCCTGCGACGCCCGTGGTCGCGATCCCCCAGTCCGTCCCGAGCAGCCGCCGCACCCCGGCCGCCATCTGGAGGGCGACCTCGGGATCCACGGCCCCGCGGGCGTCGAGCAGGCCGCCGTCGACCCCCAGGACCTCCCGCTTGAGCGCCGTCGCGTACGCGGTGACGGACCCCCGGAAGACCCGCGAGGCCCCCGGTGCGGCCGTCACCTCGGCGGCGACGAGACCCCCGGTCAGCGACTCGGCGACCCCCAGGGTCTCACCCCGCTCCCCGAGCAGCCGCAGTACCTCCGCGGCCGTCTCGGCGGCAGCGGCGTCTCCCGTCTCGGAGGCCTCCTTGGCCGCCGCGCTTCCAGAGGACCCCGAGGACATCACTTGGCCGCCCCCGGCTCCCCCGCCTCAGAAGTCCCGGAGACATCGGAGCCCTCGGACCTGTCCGAGACCACGGCAGCCTCGGAAACCACAGCGGGCTCGGAGGCCACAGCTGCCTCAGAAGCCACGGCGACCTCAGAAGCCCCAGAGACCTCAGACACCTCGTAGGCCTCAGAAACCGCAGCAGCCTCAGCCATGCCCTGCCGCCGCAACACCACGGCCTGTTTCACATAGTCGAGCCCGGTCACCACGGTCAGGACGACGGCGACGGCCATCACCCAGAACCGCAGCGTGGCCAGCGGCCCGGTCAGCGCCAGGACGTACATCCCGACGGCCGTGCCCTGGGCGAGCGTCTTCATCTTGCCGCCGCGGCTGGCCGGAATGACGCCGTAGCGGATCACCCAGAACCGCAGCAGCGTGATCCCCAGCTCGCGCCCGAGGATCACGAGGGTCACCCACCACGGCAGGTCGTCGAGCCAGGACAGACAGATCAGGGCGGCACCCATGATCGCCTTGTCCGCGATGGGGTCGGCGATCTTGCCGAAGTCCGTGACCAGGTTGTACGTACGGGCCAGATGGCCGTCGAACAGGTCCGTGATCATGGCGATGGCGAAGGCGGCCCAGGCGAAGGAGCGCCACGCCGGGTCGTACCCGCCGTCGGCGAGCAGCAGCATCACGAATCCGGGCACGAGCAGCAGCCGGATCATGGTCAGCAGGTTCGCGACGTTCCACAGACTGGCCTGGTCCATCGCGGCGGCGCCGAGCTTCCCGCCGCGCACCGGCTTCGCGCCGGGCGCGCCGGAGCCGCCCGCCGCGGATGCCGGGACCTGGGTCATCTGCCCGTCCCTTCACCGGCTCCATGGGGTCGGTCGGAGGCCTCCAGGACCTCGCACTGCTCAGCCACCAGATCCACGCCCTCCGTGCCGACGACCTTTGCCACGACCATACGGCCGATCTCCAGGCCGTCCCCAGGGGTGGAGCCGGTGAAACGGATCTGTCCGTCGGTTTCGGGCGCCTGGTGCGCCGCGCGGCCGATGGCGCCCTCCTCGTCGTCGACGGCCTCGATGAGGACCTCGACGCGCTCGCCGACGCGCTCCTCCGCGCGCTGCGACGTCAGCTCCTCGGCGAGGCGCGCGACGCGCGCGAGCCGCTCGTCGACGACGTCCTGGTCGAGCTTGTCCCCGTACGTCGCCGCCTCGGTGCCCTCCTCGTCCGAGTAGCCGAAGACGCCGATGGCGTCCAGGCGGGCGCCGGTGAGGAAGCGCTCCAGCTCCGCCACGTCGGCCTCGGTCTCGCCGGGGAAGCCCACGATGAAGTTGGAGCGCACGCCCGCCTGGGGCGCCTTGCTCCGGATCGTGTCGAGCAGCTCCAGGAACCGGTCGGTGTCCCCGAAGCGCCGCATGGCGCGCAGGACGCCGGGCGCGGAGTGCTGGAAGGACAGGTCGAAGTACGGCACGACCTTCTCCGTCGACGTCAGGACGTCGATCAGGCCGGGGCGCATCTCGGCGGGCTGGAGGTAGCTCACCCGCACCCGCTCGATGCCGTCGACGGCCGCCAGCTCGGGCAGCAGCGTCTCCAGGAGACGGATGTCACCGAGGTCCTTGCCGTACGAGGTGTTGTTCTCGGAGACCAGCATGATCTCCTTCACGCCCTGCTCGGCGAGCCAGCGCGTCTCGCCGAGCACGTCCGACGGACGGCGCGAGATGAACGAGCCGCGGAAGGACGGGATGGCGCAGAAGGAGCATCTGCGGTCGCAGCCGGAGGCCAGCTTCACGGACGCCACGGGGCTCGCGCCGAGGCGGCGGCGCAGCGGCGCGCGCGGCCCGGACGCGGGCGCGACGCCCTCCGGCAGGTCGACCGGGGCGTGCCCGGGGAGGGCGACATCCGTGCCGGCCTCCTGGCGCTCGGCCGGGCTGATCGGAAGGAGCTTGCGGCGGTCACGCGGGGTGTGCGCCTCGACACTGCCGCCGCTCAGGATGACCTGGAGGCGGTTGGAGATGTCGGCGTAGTCGTCGAAGCCGAGCACGCCGTCGGCCTCGGGCAGCGCGTCGGCCAGCTCCTTGCCGTAGCGCTCGGCCATGCAGCCGACGGCCACGACGGCCTGGGTGCGGCCGTGACCCTTCAGGTCATTGGCTTCCAGAAGGGCGTCGACGGAGTCCTTCTTGGCGGCTTCGACGAAGCCACAGGTGTTGACGACGGCGACATCCGCTTCCTCGGCGTCCTCGACGAGGGCCCAGCCGTCCGCCTCCAAGCGGCCTGCGAGCTCCTCCGAGTCCACCTCGTTACGGGCGCAGCCGAGCGTGACAAGGGCGACAGTGCGGCGTTCGGGCATGTTCTCAAGACTACTTCGTCCATGCGTCGGCGCCCGCCGCCAGGGTTCCTGGGCCGGTGACGGGCGCTCGGCGAGGGTCTCGGGACGCCGCTGGTCAGCCGACCTCCGGGTCGCCCTTCGTGTACGTGAGGCGCTCCACCTGGCCCGGCTTGAACTCGTTTTCGACCTGCTTGCCGTTCACGAAGAGGCTGATGGCTCCGGCGTCGCCGAGCACGAGGTCGATCTTGTTCTTGTCCTGGAAGGTCTTGGTCTCGCCCTGCTTGAGCAGGCCGTCGAAGAGCAGCCGGCCGTTGTGGTCCTTGACGGAGATCCAGCTGCGCCCGTCGGAGGCGTCGACCTTGACGGTCACCTTGTCCCGGGGCACACCGGCGATGGCGCTGTCCGACGGCTCCGGCTTGGGGTCGGCGGGCTTGGACGGGCTCGGCTTCTCGGCGGCGGGCTTGCTGGCGGGCGTGGAGCCCTCGGCGACCTGCTGTGCCGAGCCGTCGTCGTCCCCGCCGCTGAACGCCGTGTACGCGACGAAGCCGATCACGGCGACGATCGCGGCGACCATGGCCGCCGTCCAGTTCGGCCGGCGCGGCTCGGGGCGGATCCGCTCGGCCTCGAACAGCGGCGCGGCCGCGGTCGGCGCAGGGGGCCGCCCGCCGCGCGCCTCGTCGTACTGGGCGAGCAGCGGGGCGGGGTCGAGGTGGACGGCGCGGGCGAGCGTACGGATGTGTCCGCGCGCGTAGACGTCGCCACCGCAGCGGGAGAAGTCGTCCTGTTCGATCGCGTGCACGATCGGGATGCGCACCCGGGTGGTCGTACTGACCTCGTCGACGGTCAGACCCGCGTCGATGCGCGCCTGCCGGAGGACACGGCCGATCGGGGGACGGTCCTCCGCGGGACGCTCCTGGGCAGGGCTTTCCGCGGGGCCGTCCGCGACGGGACGCTCGTCTGCGGGGCGGTCGTCTGAAGGGCGGTCGTCTTCGGGGGAGTTGCCGATGGACACGGGTGCGCCTTTCGAGCGTGTAGCCACCTGCCGGACATTCAGTCTAGGGGGGCTGAGAAAGGGTGGGGCAACCGGGCGGACGGACTTTGTACGCCATCAGAATGGCCGGACATCCTGATGGTGGAACACGGTCTTGCGCTTCCCTCAACTTGACGTACGCCGAGGGGAAACGGTTGCCTTCGTCCCCGTACGGGTGAGCCGGCCCCCGTACGGGCGAGCCGGGGCGCGCACGCGGCGCTCCCGGCCGTCGTACGGGGCCGGGCCCCGGGCTCCCGAGATGTTTCCGGGCTTCTAGGAAGCCTCCCCGCGGATTACGGCGAGCACTCCATCCAGCTCATCAGGTTTCACGAGAACGTCACGAGCCTTTGACCCTTCACTCGGACCCACGATGTTGCGCGACTCCATGAGGTCCATGAGGCGGCCGGCCTTGGCGAAGCCGACGCGCAGCTTGCGCTGGAGCATCGACGTGGACCCGAACTGGGTGGAGACGACCAGCTCGGCCGCCTGGCACAGCAGGTCGAGGTCGTCGCCGATGTCCTCGTCGATCTCCTTCTTCTGCTTGGTGCCCACCGTGACGTCGTCGCGGAAGACCGGCGCCATCTGGTCCTTGCAGTGCCGCACGACCGCCGCGACCTCGTCCTCGGTCACGAAGGCGCCCTGCATGCGGACCGGCTTGTTCGCCCCCATCGGCAGGAAGAGCCCGTCGCCCTTGCCGATGAGCTTCTCGGCGCCGGGCTGGTCGAGGATCACTCGGCTGTCGGCGAGCGAGGAGGTGGCGAAGGCGAGCCGGGAGGGCACGTTCGCCTTGATCAGACCGGTCACGACGTCCACGGAGGGCCGCTGCGTCGCGAGCACCAGGTGGATGCCGGCCGCGCGCGCGAGCTGGGTGATGCGCACGATCGAGTCCTCGACGTCGCGCGGCGCCACCATCATCAGGTCGGCCAGCTCGTCGACGATCACCAGGAGGTACGGGTACGGCTTGAGCTCGCGCTCGCTGCCCTCGGGCGTCTTGAGCTTGCCCTCGCGCACGGCCTGGTTGAAGTCGTCGATGTGGCGGTAGCCGAAGGCCGCGAGGTCGTCGTAGCGCAGGTCCATCTCGCGTACGACCCACTGGAGCGCCTCCGCGGCCCGCTTGGGGTTCGTGATGATCGGCGTGATCAGGTGCGGGATGCCCTCGTACGCGGTCAGCTCCACACGCTTGGGGTCGACGAGGACCATGCGGACGTCCTCGGGGGTGGCCCGCACCATGATCGAGGTGATCAGACAGTTGATGCAGGACGACTTTCCGGAGCCGGTTGCTCCGGCGACGAGGATGTGCGGCATCTTGGCCATGTTGGCCATCACGTAGCCGCCCTCGACGTCCTTGCCGAGGGCGACCAGCATCGGGTGCTCGTCCTCGGCGGCGTCCGCGAGCCGCAGCACGTCACCGACCTTGACCATCTCGCGGTCGGTGTTCGGGATCTCGATGCCGACCGCGGACTTGCCCGGGATCGGCGAGATGATCCGCACGTCCGGGGAGGCGACGGCGTACGCGATGTTCTTCGCGAGCGCGGTGATCTTCTCGACCTTCACGGCCGGGCCCAGCTCGACCTCGTAGCGCGTGACCGTCGGGCCGCGCGTGAAGCCGGTGACGACGGCGTCGACCTTGAACTCGGTGAACACGGTGGAGAGCGCGTCGACCACCGCGTCGTTGGCGGCGCTGCGGGCCTTGCCGGGGCCGCCGCGCTCCAGGAGGTCGAGCGACGGCAGGGAGTACGTGATGTCCCCGGAGAGCTGGAGCTGCTCCGCGCGCGGGGGCAGGTCGCGCGACTCGTCCGGCGCGGCCTTGGTCAGGTCGGGCACGCCGGCGCGCGCGGGCTCCTTGGCCCCGGCCTTACGGCCCGGCGTCGCGTCCGCCCCACGGCCTTCGGTGCCGCGCGCGGACGGCACCGGCGCGGACGGGTCCTGCGGCGCGCGCTCCACGGAGACGCCCTGCGTGAGGTCCGCGACCAGCGGCGAGGGCGGCATGCCGTGCAGCACGGCGCCGTCGAGCGCGGCGGCAGCGGCGGCGGCCACGTCCACCGCGTCCATGGGACGGTCCGGGTCGGGCTGCACGGAGGCCCTGCGGGGCCTGCGGCGCTTGGACAGGGCGTCTTCCTCGGCCTGGTCGGCGGAGGCCCCCTGCGGCCCGTCAGCGGGCCGCCTGCGGACCCGGGAGCGGGGGCGCGCGGGCAGCGCCTCGCGCCACTGGTCCTCGTACCGCTCGTCATCATCGGTGTACTCGGCGTACTCGCCGTCCGCGTACTCCTGGACCTCGGCGGGCCCCTCGATCACGCCGAGGCGTACGCCCAGCGCGCGCAGGCGCTGCGGGATGGCGTTGACCGGGGTCGCCGTGACGACGAGCAGACCGAAGACCGTCAGCAGGACCAGCATCGGCACGGCGAGGACCTCGCCCATCGCCTTGGTCAGGGGCGTCGACGCGCCCCAGCCGACGAGCCCGCCCGCGTCCCTTATGGCCTGCATGCCGTCCGCGCGCGCGGGCGAGCCGCAGGCGATGTGCACCTGCCCGAGCACGCCGAGGACGAGGGCGGACAGGCCGATGACGATGCGGCCGTTGGCGTCGACCTTCTCGGGATGCCGGATGAGGCGCATGGCCATGCCCGCCACAAGGAGGGGCACGAGGAGGTCGAGCCGTCCGAAGGCGCCGGTCACCAGTATCTCGACGAGGTCGCCGACGGGGCCGCGCAGATGGGACCAGGTGCCCGCCGCGACGATCAGCGCGATGCCGAGGAGGAGCAGCGCGAGTCCGTCCTTGCGGTGCGCGGGGTCCAGTCCTCTGGCGCCGCGGCCCACGCCGCGGAACATCGCGCCCACGGCGTGCGCGATGCCGAGCCAGATGGCGCGGATGACGCGGTAGAGGCCGTTGGTGGGGCTCGGCGCCGGCTTCGGGGCGGGCTTCTTGGGTGCCGCGGTCTTCTTGGCGGGCGCCTTCTTCGCCGGGGCCTTCTTGGCGGGCGGCTTCTTGGCGGCGGCCTTCTTCGCCGGAGCCTTGGTCGGCGCGGCCGCCTTCTTCGCGGGCGTCTTCTTGGCTGCGGGCTGACGTGAGGCCATGGGTGTGAGATTACCGGGGGAGGCGACGGTGGACACGTGTGCCTACTGCTTCACCCGTTTGTGTCGCCCTTGTGGAGGCGGCGAACTGACGAGGCTTCACAGGAAGGCTGACGACGGCTCACGGCAAGCGCCGGGAGCCACCGACGCATCGTACGGAATCATTGCTTCCGCCACCTGCGCGCCCGCGTCCGGGCCACCGTCGGCCCGCGTCCGGGCCACCGTCGACCCGCGTCCGGGCCACCGTCGACCCGCGTCCGGGCCACCGTCGACCCGCGTCCGGGCCACCGTCGGCCCGCGTCCGGGGCGCCGCGCGCGGACGGTGCTCCGAGCCCCCGTCAGTTCTGCGACGGCACCGAAGGCGCACCGCTGCCGGTGCCCGGCTCCAGGGCGTCAAGAGCCCTGCGCAAACCGGTGAGTTTGCGTTCGAGATGGGCTGCCGTGGCGACGGCCGCCGCGTCGGCCGAGTCGTCGTCGAGCTGTTTGGACAGCGCCTCGGCCTGCTCCTCGACAGCGGCGAGCCGGGCCGACAGCTCGGCGAGGATACTGGCCGGCTCCCGGGCGTCGTCGGCCGCAGTCTTGCCGCCGCCCTCCAGCTGGAGGCGCAGCAGGGCCGCCTGCTCGCGCAGTTGACAGTTCTTCATGTACAGCTCGACGAACACCGAGACCTTCGCGCGCAGGACCCACGGGTCGAAGGGCTTGGAGATGTAGTCCACGGCGCCGGCCGCGTATCCCCGGAAGGTGTGGTGCGGGCCGTGGTTGATCGCCGTGAGGAAGATGATCGGGATGTCCCGGGTGCGCTCCCGCCGCTTGATGTGCGCCGCGGTCTCGAAGCCGTCCATCCCTGGCATCTGGACGTCCAGGAGAATGACCGCGAAGTCGTCCGTCAGCAGCGCTTTGAGCGCTTCCTCCCCGGACGATGCCCGCACCAGCGTCTGATCGAGCGCAGAGAGGATGGCCTCCAGCGCCAGCAGATTCTCCGGCCGGTCATCGACCAGGAGGATCTTGGCCTTCTGCACCATGGCCCGCCCTCCTCGCCCCGGCGGTACACCGGGCGCCGCCCCAGGGGACGGCTCCCTGGCGCCGTCCGTCCTTGTGCCGGTCATGGTAGCCGCACCCCGCCTGTCGCCACACCCTGTCACCGCGATGTCACTGTGCACGTAGCAGAAACGCAGTGGCGGACCAGAAGGTTCCCCGAATACCGCGGTTCTACACTGCGCCGGACACACTCTGTCAGCAACTCCGCGTAGCGGCGCGGCTTCTCCCGGCGCCCCGGCGGCGGCCCGGGAGGGCGGCCGGGAGCGTGGCCGCGGCCACGCTCCGTCACTCCGCCCGCATCCACTGCTCCATGACCGACAACAGATGATCGGGATCGACCGGCTTCGTCACGTAGTCGGATGCACCGGAGTCGATCGCCTTCTCCCGGTCGCCCTTCATCGCCTTCGCGGTGAGCGCGATGATCGGAAGGCCGGCGAACTGAGGCATCCTGCGGATCGCCGTCGTCGTCGCGTACCCGTCCATCTCCGGCATCATGATGTCCATCAGAACGACCGTCACGTCGTCGTGCTGCTCCAGGACCTCGATGCCCTCGCGGCCGTTCTCCGCGTACAGCACCGACAGGCCGTGCTGCTCCAGGACACTGGTGAGCGCGAACACGTTGCGGATGTCGTCGTCGACGATGAGGACCTTCTCGCCGCCGAACTGGAACGCCACGCGCGGGGACGCCGTGTCCTGCGCGCCGCCCTCCTGCCACTGCTCCCGCACTCCCGCCCCGGGGGCCGGCTGCGGGGCCTCGCCCGCAGGCTCCCCGGCGGACGCGGCCCGGCGGCGGCGCCGGAAGAGCGCGGCGGGCCCGGCGGGCCGCTCCGCGACCTCCGCGCGCGCGGTGCCGGGCAGCCCGGGCTCCGCGGCCGCGTTGCCCGCGACCTCGCCCAGGCTCTCCAGAGCCGGCAGCGCGGGGGCCGCGGGCGAGGCGAGCTGGGCGTACCCCTGCGGCGGAAGTTCGCTCGGGTGCAGGGGCAAATACAGCGTGAAGGTGGAGCCGCGGCCCGGTTCGCTGGCCGCGTGGATCTCGCCGCCGAGCAGCCGCGCGATCTCCCGGCTGATGGACAGGCCCAGACCTGTGCCGCCGTACTTGCGGCTGGTGGTGCCGTCCGCCTGCTTGAACGCCTCGAAGATCACCCGCATCTTGCTGGCCGCGATGCCGATGCCCGTGTCGGCCACGGAGAAGGCGATCAGATCGGCGTCCGGGTCGCGCAGCGAACCGGCCTCCAGGAGCTGCTCGCGGATCGCGTTCGGCACGTCGTTGCTGGCGAGCCGGATGACCAGTTCCACCGCGCCGGTGTCGGTGAACTTGACCGCGTTGGCCAGCAGGTTGCGCAGCACCTGAAGGAGGCGCTGTTCGTCCGTGTGCAGCGTCGCGGGCAGCTCGGGCGATACGCGTACGGAGAAGTCGAGCCCCTTCTCGGCGGTCAGTGGACGGAAAGTGGCCTCTACGTAGTCCACGAGTTGGACGAGCGCGATGCGCGTCGGGCTGACGTCCATCTTGCCCGCCTCGACCTTCGACAGGTCCAGGATGTCGTTGATCAGCTGAAGCAGGTCTGAGCCCGCCCCGTGGATCGTTTCGGCGAACTCCACCTGCTTGGGGGTGAGGTTCGCGTCGGCGTTGTCCGCGAGCAGCTTGGCGAGGATGAGCAGGGAGTTCAGCGGCGTCCGCAGCTCGTGCGACATGTTCGCCAGGAACTCGGACTTGTAGCGCATCGACACCGCGAGCTGCTCGGCACGCTCCTCCAGGACCTGCCGGGCCTCTTCGATCTCGGTGTTCTTCACCTCGATGTCGCGGTTCTGCTGGGCGAGCAGCGCGGCCTTCTCCTCCAGCTCGGCGTTGGAGTCCTGGAGCGCCTTCTGCCGGTTCTCCAACTCCTCCGAGCGCTCGCGCAGTTGCTCGGTCAGCTCCTGCGACTGCTTGAGCAGCATCTCCGTCTTCGTATTGACGCTGATGGTGTTGACGCTCGTCGCGATCATCTCGGCGATCTGGCTCAGGAAGTCCTTCTGGATCTGCGTGAACGGCTGGAACGACGCCAGCTCGATCACGCCGAGCACCTTGCCTTCGAAGAGCACCGGCAACACGATGACCTGCGCCGGAGGCGCCTCACCGAGCCCGGAGGCGATGCGCAGATAGCCGGAGGGCGCGTTCTCCACGAGGATCGTGCGGCGCTCCTTGGCGGCCGTGCCGATCAGCGTCTCACCGGGCCGGAACGAGGTGGGCATCGAGCCCATCGAGTAGCCGTAGCTCCCCAGCATCCGCAGTTCGTACGCGTCCTCGTCACGGCCCAGGTCGTTCGCGTCGTCGACGGCCATCGCGAGGAAGAACGCGCCGTGCTGCGCCGAGACCACCGGTGTCAGCTCGCTCATGATCAGCGAGGCGACGTCCTCCAGGTCGCGGCGGCCCTGCATCAGACCGGAGATGCGGGCCAAGTTGCCCTTGAGCCAGTCCTGTTCCTTGTTGGCGAGCGTGGTGTCGCGGAGGTTCGCGATCATCGTGTTGATGTTGTCCTGGAGGACCTGGATCTCGCCCGCCGCGTCCACGTCGATCTTCAGGTTGAGATCGCCGCGGGTCACCGCGGTGGCCACGGCCGCGATCGCGCGCACCTGCCGGGTGAGGTTCCCGGCCATCTCGTTCACGGACTCCGTGAGGTCGCGCCAGGTGCCGTCGATGTCCCGCACCCGCGCCTGACCGCCCAGCTGGCCCTCGGTGCCCACCTCGCGGGCGACGCGCGTGACCTCCTCGGCGAAGGACGAGAGCTGGTCGACCATCGTGTTGATGGTCGTCTTGAGTTCCAGGATCTCACCGCGCGCGTCGATGTCGATCTTCTTGGTCAGGTCGCCCTTGGCGATGGCCGTCGTGACCATCGCGATGTTGCGGACCTGGCCGGTCAGGTTGGACGCCATGCCGTTGACGGACTCGGTGAGGTCCTTCCACGTGCCCGAGACGCCCGGGACGCGGGCCTGCCCGCCGAGGATGCCGTCCGTGCCCACCTCGCGCGCCACCTTGGTGACCTGGTCGGCGAACGAACTCAGCGTCTTCACCATGGTGTTGAAGGTGTCCGCGAGCTGCGCGACCTCGCCGCGCGCCTCGATCGTCACCGTCTTCGTCAGATCACCGTTGGCCACGGCCGCGGCGACCTGGGAGATGTTCCGCACCTGCATGGTCAGGTTGTTGGCCATCAGGTTGACGTTGTCGCTGAGGTCCTTCCAGATGCCCGTGACGCCCGGGACGCGGGACTGGCCGCCCAGCTTGCCCTCGGTGCCCACCTCACGGGCGACCCGCGTGACCTGCTCGGCGAACGACGACAGCTGGTCGACCATCGTGTTCACGGTCGTGACGAGTTCGAGGATCTCGCCCTTGGCGTCGACGGTGATCTTCTTGGACAGGTCGCCGCGGGCGACGGCGGTCGTGACCTCGGCGATGTTGCGGACCTGGAGCGTCAGGTTGTTCGCCATGCCGTTCACGGACTGCGTCAGGTCCTTCCACGTGCCCGACACGCCCTGCACCTCGGCCTGGCCGCCCAGGATGCCGTCCGTACCCACCTCGCGGGCGACGCGCGTCACCTGCTCCGCGAAGGCCGAGAGCTGGTCCACCATCGTGTTGAGGGTGTTCTTCAGCTCCAGGATCTCGCCGCGCGCGTCCACGTCGATCTTCTGTGACAGGTCGCCGCGCGCCACCGCCGTGGCGACCTGCGCGATGTTGCGGACCTGCGCGGTGAGGTTGCCCGCCATGCCGTTCACGGAGTCCGTGAGGTCGCGCCACACGCCCGCGACGCCGGGGACCTGCGCCTGGCCGCCGAGCCTGCCCTCCGTGCCCACTTCCCGGGCGACGCGCGTCACCTGGTCGGCGAACGCGGAGAGCTGGTCGACCATCGTGTTGATGGTGTTCTTCAGCTCCAGGATCTCCCCGCGGGCGTCCACGTCGATCTTCTGGGAGAGGTCGCCGCGCGCCACCGCCGTCGTCACCTGGGCGATCTGGCGGACCTGCGAGGTCAGATTGCCCGCCATGAAGTTGACGGAGTCCGTCAGCTCCTTCCAGGTGCCGCTCACGCCGTCCACGCGCGCCTGACCGCCCAGGCGGCCCTCGGTGCCCACGTCCCGCGCCATCCGCGTGACCTGGTCGGCCATGGACGACAGCTGGTCCACCATCGTGTTCACGGTGTTCTTCAGCTGGAGCATCTCGCCTGAGACGTCCACGGTGACCTTCTGCGACAGGTCGCCGTTCGCCACCGCCGTCGTCACCTGCGCGATGTTGCGGACCTGACCCGTGAGGTTGCGGAAAGCCGTGTTCACCGAGTCGGTGAGGTCCTTCCAGGTGCCCGCCGCGCCCGGCACCTGGGCCTGGCCGCCGAGCTGGCCCTCGGCGCCGACCTCGCGCGCCACCCGGGTCACTTCGTCACCGAAGGACGACAGCTGGTCCACCATGGTGTTCACGGTGTTCTTGAGTTCGAGCATCTCGCCCGCGACGTCAACCGTGACCTTCTGCGACAGGTCGCCGTTCGCCACCGCCGTCGTGACCGTGGCGATGTCACGGACCTGGGTCGTCAGGTTCCGGAAGACCGTGTTGACGGAGTCCGTCAGGTCCTTCCAGGTGCCGGCCGCGCCCGGCACGTTGGCCTGGCCGCCGAGCTGCCCCTCGGCGCCGACCTCGTTGGCCACGCGCGTGACCTCGTCGGCGAACGTCCGCAGCGTCTCGGTCATCTGGTTGATGGTTCCGGCCAGCTGCGCCACCTCGCCGCGCGCGCTCACCCGCACCTTCTGCGACAGGTCGCCGTTGGCGACGGCCGTCGTGACCGTCGCGATGCCGCGCACCTGGGCCGTCAGGTTTCCGGCCATCAGATTGACCGAATCCGTGAGGTCCTTCCACACGCCCGCGACGCCCGGCACCTGCGCCTGCCCGCCCAGCTCGCCCTCCGTACCGACCTCGCGCGCGACGCGCGTGACCTCGGAGGAGAACGAGGACAGCTGGTCCACCATCGTGTTGACGGTGTTCTTCAGCTCCAGCATCTCGCCGGCCACGTGAACCGTGACCTTCCGGGACAGATCACCCTTGGCCACTGCGGTCGTCACCAGCGCGATGTCCCGCACCTGGGCCGTCAGGCGGTACGCCATCGTGTTGACCGAGTCCGTGAGGTCCTTCCACGAACCGGACATGCCGCGCACCCGGGCCTGCCCGCCCAGCTTGCCCTCCGTGCCCACCTCACTGGCCACACGCGTGACCTCGTCGGTGAACGTGGACAGCTGGTCCACCAGGTTGTTGACCGTGCGCCCGACCTTCAGGAACTCGCCGCGCAGTGGATGGCCGTTGCCGTCCGCCACGTGCGCGCGCAGCTCCATGCGCTGCTCCAGGTCGCCGTCCGCGACCGCCGAGAGCACCCGGCCGACCTCGGAGACCGGTCGTACGAGATCGTCCACCAGGTCATTGGCCGCGTCGATCGCAGCGGCCCAGGAACCCTCCATCGCCCCGGCCGCCAGCCGCTCTGTGAGCTTCCCCTCACGCCCCACCGTGCGCCGCACCCGCGACAACTCTCCGGTGAGGTGCAGATTACGGTCCGCGACCTCGTTGAAAACAGCGGCGATCTCCGACATCACGTCGTCGCCCGTGACCGTGAGCCGCTTGCGGAAATTCCCGTCCCGCATCGCCACGAGCGCCGTCAGCAGCCTGTTCAGGGCCGCTGCCTCCACCGTGACCGTCGTCCCGTTCCGCGGCTTGCGCTGACCGTTCAGGGACCGTTCGTCTTTCGCGCGCGTCTTACTGCCCCGCGTCGCAGCGCCAGACTCCACTGTGTCCCTCCCGCAAGGGTCGACCGTACTGCTCGTCTCATGCCTGCCCAGTGTTTCACCATGGCCGAACCAGGCCATAACAGTTCGGCAGCTTCGCACACCGTCCGCACACCCTCCGGGCGGAAACACTGGCGACCGGCATCAGCATGGACGGCGAAGGTAAGTAACCTGGCATCCGGCTGTCCAACCACCCCGGTCCTGCCCGGCCAGGGCGGTGGCACACATATTCAGCGGGCATCGGAGGGGCGGCCGCACCATGGGACTGCAGATTCCCGGGGGACAACGGACGAGGAGCTCTGTGATCACCGCGCGCGCGGCTGCGACTTTCGAACCCGTCGGGCGTTCCGTCGCGACGGCCCGCTCGTTCGTCCGGGACACCCTTCAGGGGTGGGGGTTTTCGGACATCATCGACGACGCGGTCGTCCTCACCAGTGAGCTGGTCACGAACGCCGTCGTGCACGCGGGCACCGCCGCCGACGTCCAGTGCCTGCGTACCGACGACTCCGTCCGCATCGAGGTCTCCGACCGCTATCCCGAGCGCGAGATCCCCCTCCAGAACTCCCCCGCGACCATGGGCAGCCCCGACCGCGAGGGCGGCCGCGGCCTCCAGCTCTGCGCCGCGCTCGCCACCCGCTGGGGCGTCGACTACACCCCCACGCACAAACAGGTCTGGTTCCAACTCGACCTGCCCGACCGCCCCGTGGGCACCCGCACGGCCGGCCCCACCCTGCCGCCCGACCTGCTCCCGATCACCGACGGCCGCGTCCGCGTCGCCGTCGTCCAGATCGACCGCACGGGCGCCATCTCCGCCTGGAACGAGGACGCGGAGGAACTCTTCGGGTACGTCGCGGAGCAGGTCACCGGCAAGCCGCTGACGGACTTCGCTGCCTGGCCGCACACCCCCGGCACCAGCACCGGCATCGCCGACGCCCTCCAGCTCTCGCGCTGGGAGGGCAGCTACGGCATCCGCGACGCCGACGGTCGCGTCACCCCCGTGTACGCCTCCCACCTGCGCGTCCGCGACACGGACGGCGAGCCATCCACGGTCTGTCTGCTCGTACGCGACGACGAGCGGGCCGTCCTCCAGACCCCGCTGCGCGTCCCGTCGCCCGAGTCCGGCGCCCTCAGCGAGCCGCACGCCGCCGATCCCTTCGAGGTCTTCATCGGCTCGCCCACGCCCGAGGACCTGGACGGCCTGCTCCAGCGCACCGTCGAGCGGGCCCGCGACATGCTCGACGGCGACGCGGCCTTCCTCCTCCTGGCCACGGACGACGAGACGGAACTGGAGGTACGCGCCTCCACCGGCCTGCCCTCGGCCCGCCAGCGTTTCGCCCGCGTCCCCGTCGAGGCGGGCACCGGCCGCTACGGCTCCGCCCGCATGCCCGCCGTCCACGAGGACCTCACGGTCGTGCGGGACGCGGTGCCTCTCCTCAAGGGCACGGGCATGCGCTCGGTCGTCACGGTCCCGCTGAAGGTCGAGGGCCGGCTCACGGGCTCCCTCGGCGTCGCCGCAGAGGCCCCGAACCGGTACTCGAACGAGGAGGCCCTGCGCCTCCAGTTCGCCGCCGACCGCATCGCCCTCGGCATCGAGTCGGCCCGGCTCGGCGATCTGCAACGCCTGCGCCGCGGCTCCCTCTCCTTCCTCGTCGAGGCCTCCGACCTGCTCGCGGGCACGCTCGACCGGGACCAGACCCTCGCGCTCATGGCGCAGATGACGGTCCCCACGCTCGCCACCTGGTGCGCCGTCTACACCATCGCCGACCAGACGTCGGAGCCGTACCTCTCGTACGTCCTGCACGAGGACGAGGAGCGCATCGACGGCTTGAAGGCGCTTCTGAAGAAGGTCGATCCCCCGGAGCCGGTGCGCACCCCGGGCGCCCGCATCTGGAAGGCCCCGTCCGAGGCCGCCCACCAGTCGGCCCTGCGCACCTCCATGCGCAACCTCGGCCTCGGCGAGCCCATGTCCACCGCGAGCGGCATCGGCACCTCGCTGTCCACGGCCTCCGCGGTGGGCGGCGAGACGGTGGTCCTGCCCCTGGTCGCCCGCAACCGCGTCATCGGCATGCTCACCCTCGGCAAGCCCTCCGACGAACACTTCCGCCAGGAGATCCTGGAGCTGGCCGAGGACCTGTCCCGCCGGGCCGCGCTCGCCCTGGACAACGCCCGCCTGTACTCGGAGCGCACGGCCATCAGCCAGTCCCTCCAGCGCAGCCTGCTCCCGCCCGGCCTGCCCCAGGTCCCCGGCGTCGAGGTCGAGGTCATCTACCGCGCGGCCGGCGAGGGCAACGAGGTGGGCGGCGACTTCTACGACCTCTTCCCGATCCGCGACGGCACCTACGGCTTCGCCATCGGGGACGTGTGCGGCACGGGCCCCGAGGCGGCCGCCGTGACGGGCCTGGCCCGGCACGCGCTGCGCCTCCTCGCCCGGGAGGGCTTCGACGGCCCCGCGGTCCTGGAGCGCCTGAACGCGGCGATCCTCGACGAGGGCGCCCGCAGCCGCTTCCTCACCCTCCTGTACGGCGAGCTGTGGCCCCAGGAGGACGGCTCGGCGGTCCTGAAGATCGTCTGCGCGGGTCATCCGCTGCCGCTGCGCCTGCGCCAGGACGGCACGGTCGAGCCGTACGCGGAGCCCCAGCCGCTGCTCGGCGTCATGGAGGACCTCGATCTGTACGAGCAGACGATGACGCTCGACCCGGGCGACGTCCTGCTCTGCGTCACCGACGGCGTCACCGAGCGCCGCGAGGGCACCCGCATGCTGGGCGACGACGGTCTCGCGGACGTCCTGACGACCTGTACGGGCCTCACCGCGGGCGCCGTGGCGGCCCGCATCATGCGGGCCGTGGAGCGTTTCGCGGCGGACGCCCCGTCGGACGACATGGCGATCCTGGCCATGCGCGTACCGGAGTTCCAGGGCTGAACTCCCGGTGCCTTTCCGGGCACCGGGGGCTCGGCCCGCGAAACAAAGAAGGCCACCGCCTGGGAGGCGGTGGCCTTTTCCTATGGAGCCCCCAAGCGGAATCGAACCGCTGACCTTCTCCTTACCATGGAGACGCTCTACCGACTGAGCTATAGGGGCCAGTTGCGCCTTGCGCGGCTTCCCGCGCTGCAACGAAATAAATCATACCCGAACATCCGGTGGTCTCGAACCGCCCCGCTCCAGCGGCTAAAACGCCGGCTGGAGCAACCCTCCGAGCGCGTTGCACGCCGATACGATCCGCTGGAGGTCGCGCCGGCTCAGCCAGGCGTCGACGGGCAGGGCCAGCGTCTCGTCCGCGGCCCGCTCGGTCTCCGGCAGCTCCACGTCCCGCCAGAACTGCGGCGTGCGGTGCAGCGGCGTCTTCACGGGAACCCGGCAGTCGACGCCCTTGGCCCGCAGGACCCGCGCGAAGGCGTCCCGGTCCGGCCGTCCGTTGCCGGGTACGCGTACGACGTACTGCTGATAGCTGTGGCCTTCGCCGCCGGCGGGCGTGTGCACCCCGGTCAGCCGGGCGGTGAGGTACGCGGCGTGTGCGCGCCGCCGTGCGACGTCGTCGTACGTCGCGCCCTGCTCACCTTCTTCGAGTACGAGCATGCCGTGGCGCTGCCCGAGCGCGTGCAGCCGCGGCATGTCGGCCTGGTTCCCGAAGCGGCGTACGGCGACGACGGCGGCGGTGCGCTCGGTGCGGACGGCGTCGACGGCGTCGACGCCGAGGCAGTACGTGGCCGGGTCTATGTCGGCGAAGACCGGCATGGCCCCCGCGGAGACCACGGCCTCGGCGACCGAGGCGCTCCCGTACGCGGGTACGACGACCTCGTCCCCGTTGCCTACACCTGCCGCTCTGAGCAACGCTTCTGTCCCCATGTGACGGATGCTGATCGCGCAACGTGAACGGCAAGTGACGCAAAACGAAAAAGAGCTGGTCCCCGAACCGAAGTTCAGGGACCAGCTCTTATCAAAGATTGTTCGGCGGCGTCCTACTCTCCCACAGGGTCCCCCCTGCAGTACCATCGGCGCTGAAAGGCTTAGCTTCCGGGTTCGGAATGTAACCGGGCGTTT
>NZ_JBWKJZ010000016.1:0-208938 GCF_056431945.1 Streptomyces sp. NPDC045778 | reverse complement strand
AACACCGAGCGGACAGCAGCTCTGACAGACTTCCTGCACACCTACAACCACCACCGCTGCCACACCGCACTCGGCGGCCACCCACCCATCAGCCGCGTGAACAACCCTGCGGGTCAATACAGCTAGGGCCTGTCCGATGGGTCGGCGCGGCGTCGCGGCGTCTGGCACGCACGACCCTCCGACGAGTGGGTGGACCAGTCGTGCGGAACGGCCCCACTTCGGCCGCGCCCGACCCGCGAGGCGCTCGGCTCGGCCGACCGTAAGGCGACTGGCAGCTGGGTGAGCGCGTCGGGCGCCCGCACTCCGACGGTTCGCAGTGGCTCCTGAACAGGGCGGCTCGGGATGCCGACGACGCCCGCGGCGACCTGCGGCGGTCACGCGGAAGCGCGGCCAGCCCGGGCATGCGCTTCCTCCGAGGGCACCGGCGTCGCTGCGGTGCCTTACTCGCGGCGCCCGGAAAACAGTGAAGGCCCCCTCCGTGGAGGGGGCCTTCGTGTGGAGCGCCCGGCAGGCCTTGCACCTGCATTTCCCATCGGATGATGGGCGTCTTTCCTTGGACCACAGACGCGTGACTCCCGTGCCGTGCACCGGAGTTACGTGTAAATCATACACCGGCTCCGGGCGGCTCGACGCCATCCGCCGCGCGCCTCCGGCCCGTCGGGCGTGTTCGTCACCCCACCTGCCCCGCCACCCATCGCAGCAGGGCGGAGCGGCCGCGGTCGGGCACCGTCCACAAGGCGTGTCCCCGCACGCCCCAGCGTCGCAACAGGGCGTTGGCGGCGAGGAAGCCGGTGGTGGCCGCCCGTTCCATCAGGGCGACGGGGAGGTCGGTGCGGACCACGTCGCCCGCGAGGACCAGGCCGGGTGTGGGCGTGCCCACGGTCGGGCGGTCGGTGTGGCCGCCGACGGGGAACAGCGGGCAGTCGGCCCGCCACTCGTGGCGCGCGTCGACCACCCGGGCCCGGCTCGTCTCCGGGTAGACGCGGTGCAGTTCGGCCTGGAGTTCCTTCCGCGTCGCGGCCCGGTCGGCGCGGTCGGGCAGCGCGTACGCGTGCAGTTCCACGACGGAGCCGCCGGTGTGGGCGGCCCAGCGCGCGGCCTCGCCCTCCCAGCGGTCGAGCACGCTGACGTTGTCCAGCGGGCCGAATCCGCTGGTGCCGAGGAAGCCGGGCCGGTCGGCGCGCACCGGCTCGTCGAGCCACAGACGTGACACCAGGAAGGGCGGCGCGGTGCGTAGGCGGGCCACCCGCTCGCGCCACCGGCTGTCCCCGAGGCTCTCGGAGCGGGCCACCAGCGAGCGCAGGCCCGCCGCGTCGAGGGCGAGTACTACGGCGTCGTACGGTTCCTCGCCGCTCGTGGCGGTCACGATGAAGCCGCCCGCGGGCAGGGCCGACACCCCCTGCACCGCGGTGCCGGTGAGCACGCGGGCGCGGAGCCGTCCCAGGCGCTCGGCGACGGGATCCCACAGGGCCTGCGGGAAGGGTTCCCGGGGCACGTCGAACAGCAGGCCCTCGGACGAGCCGAGGAAGTACACGTGGAACATCAGCGCCATCTCCGCGGCCGACAGTTCGCGCGGGTCGGCGAAGAAGCTGCGGGAGAACACCTCGAAAGCCAGGTGCCGGGCCGCGGCGGGGAAGTTGATCGCTTCCAGGAAGTCGTGGGCGCTGAGCCGGTCCAGTCGCTCGTACACCTCGGGGACGCGCACGTCGAGCAGGGGCAGGGCCGCCCGCGGTCGCATCCGGGTCAGGTCGCGCGGGGTGAAGGACTCGCTCAGGGCCACGAAGCCGAGCGCGCTCAGCGGCGGGGTGCGCGGCACGCGCCGGAAGCTGTCCTGCCGGCCGCCGCCGTGGCGCAGGGGGTAGTCGGGCAGGGCGGTGAGGCCGGACAGGAGGGGGTCGGTGCGGCGCAACAGGGCGCGCAGGTTGTAGTACTGCCGGAAGAAGGCGTGGAATCCGCGGCTCATCGTCGCGGCCGAGCCGTCGGCGAGGCGCGTGGGCCAGCCGGCGACCCGGCCGCCGAGCTGCGCCTCGCGTTCGTACAGCGTGACCCCTACGCCGCGTTCGGCGAGGGCGGTGGCCGCGGTCAGTCCGGCGATGCCGCCGCCGACGACCGCCACGCGCGGCGCCGCGTCCCGGTCGGCGCGTGGGGCACCGGGCGGGGCGGGCAGCAGCCGCGCCCGCCGGTCCCGGCCGGGGCGGGCCGGGCGAGGGCGGGCCATGGGGCGGTGGCGCGGGCCTCCGCCCATCGGGCCGCCGGTCGCCGGGCCTCCGCTCGGGTCTCCGGCCATCGGGCCGCCCGTCGCCGGGCCTCCGCTCGGGTCTCCGGCCATCGGGCCGCCCGTCGCCGGGTCTCCGGCCGTCGGGCCGCCGGTCGCCGGGTCTCCGCTCGGGCCGCCCGTCGTCGGGCTTCCGTTCATCGGGCCACCCCCTCGGAGCTACCCGCCGGGCGACGGGCGACGAGGGTATGGGCGATGCCCGTATGCCACCCCGGCAGGGGCAGCACGCGTACCTGTTCGAACCCGGCCCGCCGTACGCGTTCCGAGAGCTGCCCGGCCGTGTCGAAGGTGATGACGCTGCGCCACAGGTGCCGGTAGAGCGGCCCGTCGCCGAGCAGCGTGGCGATCGGCAGGATGACCGTGCCGCACACCGCGGTCCACACCGCCCGGTGGACCGCTCGGCCGCTCAGTGTGTACTCGTGCACCGCAAGGCGGCCGTGCGGAGCGAGCAGGCCGCGGGCGGAGGCGAGTACGGCGTCCGGGGCGGCGGCGTTGCGCAGCAGGTAGGCGGCGAAGACCGCGTCGAACGGGCCGTGCACCCCGGCCTCCGCGAGGCGTTCCACCGGCGCGTGCACGAAACGTACGGGCCGGTGGAACGACCGGCGGGCGGCGCGCCGCAGCATGCCGGCCGAGGCGTCGACGGCGGTGAGTTCCGCGCCGGGCAGCAGCGCGGCCAGGGCCGCGGTCGAGGCGCCCGTGCCGCAGCCGAGGTCCAGCACCCTCAGCCCCGCGCCGGCCCGCGGCAGGCCGAGCCGCCGCACGGAGCGGCGCAGTTGGGCGTGGTAGCCGGGGTTGGCCGCCACCAGCGCGTCGTAGCTGCGGGCGGCGTGGTCGAACGCGGCTGCCAGGTCGGCGTCGCGCAGCACGGTCGTCATGCCATCTCCGAATCGGATCGTCGGGTACTCGGGTACTCGGGTACGGGGGGTCAGGCCGGGGGGTGGCCGCGGCGCGGCGCGAAGGGGAGCGCGAGCGCGGAGCCGAGCATCGCGGTGACGGGCACGTGCAGGCCGATGGACAGGTCCTCCGGCAGGCTGGTGCGCCCGTCGAGGAAGCGCAGCAGGCGGGGCGCGGGCACGCGCGTGAACAGGCGGGTGAAGAACGCCGGGCCGTCCACGCGGCCGTGGTCGAGCGCGTGCAGGAGTACGGCGTCCATGAGCCGGGAGCGGGCGGAGTGGGCGCGCGGCGGAAGGGGGCGGCGTCCGGCGTGGAGCGCGGCGGCCACCGCGCGGGTCTGGCGTTGTACGGCGCTGAAGGTGTAGCCGGTCGCGGGCCGGGTCGCTCCCGCCGCCGCCCCGAGGGGGAACACGCTCGCGGAAGCGCGCCGGGGGAAGGCGCCGTCCGTCATCGGGATCACGCCCTGTTCGGTCGCGGTGACCTCGTGCGGGCCGACACCGAGGACCTCGGTGAGGTAGTGCCGCAGCGCGTGGTCGTACGCGTCACGGTCGAGCGGGCGGCGGGAGAACTCCGTGTACTCCACGAGCGCCTCGCACGGTCCGGTGGGCAGGACGTATCCGAACGAGAGGCCGTGCGCGGGCTGCGGCGTGCGGAAGTCCATCAGCTCCACCGCGGAGGGGTCGAACTCCGGCACCCGGGTGCGCACGAACCAGCCGCGGAAGTGCTGGAGCAGTGTCGTGCGCGCGGGCGGCAGGCGCGCGGGCGGCCGGGAGTCGAGGACCCAGCGGGCCCGCACTCGCACCGGAGAGCCATCGGCCCGGCGGGCGTGCGCCACGGCGCCGCCCGGCACGGACTCGACCCGCTCCACGAGGGCCTCCTCGCGCCGCACGCACGGGCTGCGGGCCAGCACCTGGTCGGCCAGCGCCTCGAAGGCCTCGGAGTCCAGCATCTTGTAGCGCAGCGGCGCGAGCGCGGCGTCCGCCGTGAGGCCGCCGCGGGAGCGTACGCGCAGCCGCTGCCAGGAGGCCGTGACCGCCTCGTCGTACGGCCCCGGCCCGGGCTCCCAGTAACACCAGGTGCGCCGCGCGGCGCGGAAGGGGCCCGGCGGCGCGGCGAGGAGCACCGCCGTCACCCGGCGCGCGCCCAGCGGCGGCCGCGCCAGGCGCAGCGCCAGCGAAAGCCCCGCGGCCCCGGCGCCCACGACGGCGACGTCGGCGTCGGCGTCCACATTCACGTCTGCTTCCTTCCCTGGCCGAGTGGTCCGGTCAGTCTTCTCACCCGGCGCCCCACGCGGATGCAGCCGGGAGGGTGTCGGGCCCAAGGGCGCCCCTCGCGGCGAGATGTCCACCGAACAGCGCATCCGCGCGGCCCTCCCGCGCGGAATGTCTCGCCAGGAAGGCCTCGCGAGGAAGGCCTCACGAGGAAGGCCTCGCGAGGAAGGCCTCACGAGGAAGGCAGAGGACAGCACCAGCACGACGCACGCGAGACGCATGGGGCGCCGGACATCAGGTCCTGTCGCCCCGACCGGCGAGAGGATCCGCGATGTGCTCCACCCAGGCGATCGGCCGGCTCACGGCGGACCCGCCGCACCGGCCGCCCGGCCCCGAGGACACGGGGGACACGGGGGACGCAGCCGAGGCCCGCCCCGGCCCAGGCCTCAGCCCGAGCCTCAGCCCCGGCCGCACCCTCGCCGCGCGCGTGGTCGACGACGACGTGCCAGGTGCCGTCGGCCAGGAGCTGGAGCGGCTGCTCACCGACCGCCTCGCCCGCTGCCGCGGCCTGGACGCGGTGTTCGCCCACGACATCGCCGAGCGGGTCGCCCGCTTCACCCGCAGCGGCGGGCGCCGCGTCCGCTCCCGCCTCGTGTGGTGGTCCCTGCGCGCTTGCGGCGGGGGAGAGGACACCGCCCAGACGCGCGCGGCGCTGCGGACGGCGGCGGCGCTCGAACTGATCCAGACCTGCGCCCTGGTCCACGACGACCTGATGGACCAGGCGTCCACCCGCAGGGGCGCCCCCGCCCTGCACGCCGACGTGACCCGTCAGTACGACGGCCGCGCGCCCCGGCCCGCCGCGAGCAGGCTCGGCGGATCAGCCGCCGTCCTCGCCGGGGACCTCGCCCTCGCCTGGGCCGACGACGCGCTGGCCGACCTGGTGCTCGACCCCGGCCTCCGCTCCGGGACCGGGCACAGGCTCAACGAGGTGTGGCGCACCCTGCGCACGGAAATGGTGGCCGGGCAGTACCTCGACGTGCAGGGCCAGGCCACCTCCACCCACACGCTGGACCGGGCGGTGCGCTCCGCCTGCCTCAAGAGCGCCCTGTACACGGTGGAGCGGCCGCTGGAGCTGGGCGCCGTACTCGCCGGAGCCGACGACGCCACCACGCTCGCGCTGTGCCGCGCCGGACGCCGCGCCGGTCTCGCCTTCCAGCTCAAGGACGACCTGGACGACCTCTTCGCCGATCCCGAGGTCACCGGCAAGCCCTCGGGCGGGGACGTGCGCGAGGGCAAGCCCACCTATCTGCTGGCCGTGGCCCGGGCCCTCGCCACGACCGCCGGCGACCGTACGGCCCTCGGCCTGCTGGAGCGCGCGGTGGGCCGCGCGGACCTCCCCGACAGCGAACTCGCCGCCGTACGGGACGCCCTCGTCGCCACCGGCGCGCGCGACCTGGTGACAGCGAAGATCACCCGGCTCCGCGGCCAGTGCCTGCGCCACCTGAGCACGGCCGCACTGGAGCCGCGCGCGGCGGCCCGGCTGCGCGCCGTGCTGGCCGAGATCACCGGCACGCCCGGCCAAGTGCCCGAGGGCGGCGGCCCACCGCTCGCCGCGGCCCTGGCCGCCACGGGATGGGAGGCGAAGCGTTGACCAGGAACGTCAAGGGGCCCACCGACCACGTGGTGGTGGTCGGCGCGGGCCTGGCCGGCCTGTCCGCCGCCCTGCACCTGCTGGGCGCGGGCCGCCGGGTCACGGTCGTGGAACGCGATCCGCAGCCCGGCGGACGGGCCGGACGCCGGGCGCTCGGCGGCTATCTGACCGACACCGGGCCCACCGTGCTCACCATGCCGGACATCGCCGACGAGGCGTTCGCCGCGGTCGGCGCCTCGCTGCGCGAGCGCGTCGACCTGATCCCGCTGCACCCCGCCTACCGGGCCCGTTTCGCCGACGGCAGCACGCTGGACGTACACACCGACGCCGACGCGATGGAGGCGGAGATCGAGCGGTTCGCCGGGCCCGCCGACGCGGCGGGCTACCACCGGCTGCGCCGCTGGCTGCGCCGGCTCTACGAGGCTCAGCGCGGCCGTTTCCTCGACGCCGACTTCGACTCGCCGCTGCAACTGCTCACCCCCGACCTGGTCCGGCTCGCGGCCCTCGGCGGCTTCGGCCGCTGGCAAGCGCGCATCGACCGCCACCTGAGCGACGAACGCCTGCGCCGCGTCTTCTCCTTCCAGGCCCTGTACGCGGGTGTCTCGCCCGAGCGGGCCCTCGCCGCCTACGCGGTGATCGCTTACATGGACACCGTCGCCGGGGTGTACTTCCCGCGCGGCGGCATGCACGCCCTGCCCCGCGCCATGGCCGACGCCGCGGCCGGGGCCGGGGCGCGGTTCCACTACGGGCAGCGCGTCACCCGCCTGGAACGCACGGGTGAGCGCGTCACCGCGGTGGTCACCGAGGGCCAGCGCATCGCCTGCGACGCCGTCGTCCTCACCCCCGACCTGCCGGTCGCCTACCACCTCCTCGGCCGCGCCCCGCGCCGCCCGGCCCGCCTGCGGCACGCGCCGTCGGCGGTGGTCCTGCACGCCGGCTGCGACCGCACCTGGCCCGAACTTGCCCACCACACCCTGTCGTTCGGCCACGCCTGGCGGCGCACCTTCCACGAACTCACCCGCACCGGCGAGCTGATGAGCGACCCCTCCCTGCTGATCACCCGACCCACCGCGACGGACCCCGCCCTCGCGCCGCCGGGCCGTCACCTCCACTACGTCCTCGCGCCCTGCCCCAACACCACGATCGGGCCCGGTGCCGCCGAGTGGACCGACCTGGCCCCGCGCTACCGCGAAGGCCTGCTGCGCGAACTCGACCGCCGCGGCCTCACCGGCATCGCGTCCTCCATCGAGCAGGAGTGCCTGGTGACCCCCGCCGACTGGACCGGCCAGGGGCACGCCGCGGGCACGCCCTTCTCCGCCGCGCACACCTTCGCCCAGACCGGCCCCTTCCGCCCCCGCAACCTGGTGCGCGGCACCACCAACGCCGTACTCGCGGGCTGCGGCACCACCCCCGGCGTCGGCGTGCCGCCCGTGCTCCTCTCGGGAAAGCTCGCCGCCGCCCGCATCACCGGCGCCCGCGCCGCCACCGGCCGCCGCCCCGTGGGAGCACGCCCGTGACCGCCCGCGAACTGGACGCCGCCCGCATCACCGACCGCCGTCTGCGCGCCGCGTACACCCACTGCCGCGACCTGAACGCCCGCCACGGCCGCACCTACTTCCTCGCCACCCGCCTGCTGCCCCTCGAACGCCGCCCCGCCGTCCACGCCCTGTACGGCTTCGCCCGCTGGGCCGACGACATCGTCGACGCACCCGACGGCGACCACGCCCACGCCCACGGCACCGACCCCGGCGGTGAGGCACTGCGGCGGACCGCTGCCCTGGAGCGGCTGAGCGACGACCTGCGCCGCGGCCTCGCGGACGGCCGGGGCGGTCTCGCGGCCGGGCGGGCCGCCGCGCCCGTGGTCACCGCTCTGGCTGACACCAGCCGCCGCTACGCCATCGACCATCGCCACTTCACCGACTTCCTCACCGCCATGCGCAGCGACCTCACCGTCACCGAGTACGCCTGCTACGACGACCTGCGCGCCTACATGCACGGCTCCGCCGCGGTGATCGGCCTCCAGATGCTGCCGGTCCTCGGCGCCGTGGTCCCGCGCGAGGAAGCGGCACCCTACGCGGCCGAACTGGGGGTCGCCTTCCAGCTCACCAACTTCCTGCGGGACGTGGGGGAGGACCTCGACCGAGGCCGCGTCTACCTCCCCCTCGACCTGCTCGCCGCGCACGGCGCCGACCGCGAACTGCTGCGTCACTGCCGGGACAGCGGCCGCACCGACCGCCGGGTCACCGCGGCCCTGCGCGAGTTCGAGGCCCTCACCCGCGCCGCCTACCGTCGCGCGGCCCCCGGCGTGGCGCTGCTCGAACCCGTCGCGCGGCCCTGCATCCGCACCGCGTTCGTGCTGTACGGCGGCATCCTCGACGCCGTGGCCGCCGACGGCTGGACGGTGCTGCACCGCCGCGCGGTGGTGCCCCGACGGCGTCGCGCGCTCGTCGCGGCCGACGGGCTGCTGCGGGTCGCCGCGGCCCGCCTCGCCGCCCGGCGCGGGCACGCGCCCGCCCCCGCCGCCCTCTCCCGCCCGAAGGAGCCCGCGTGACACCCGCCAAGCCGCCCCGGCGCGGACGCCTGCCCCTGCGCCTGCGCCGCGCCCCCCTCGCCCGGGAACGCCGGACGCCGACCTGGCGCGAGGCCCGGCCCGCGCTGATCGCCGAGGCCCTCAAGCGGGCCCAGGCCCGCCCCGGCGGCAACTGGTACGCGGTCGGCGCCTCCCGCGCCCTGCGCGCCGACCGGGCCCTGGCCCGTACCGTCGCGGGCCACGAGGTGGTGCTGTGGCGTACCGCGGAGGGCCGCCTCGTCGCCGGGCCCGGCATCTGCCCGCATCTGGGCGCGCCCCTGCGCGACAGCCCGGTGCGCTGCGGCACCCTGGTGTGTCACTGGCACGGACTCGCCCTGGACGGCGCGCCGTTCGCCGGCTGGGAGCCCTGGCCCGCCCACGACGACGGCGTGCTGCTCTGGGTACGCCTCGACGCGGCCGCGGACGAGGAGCCGGCCGCTCGGCCACCGGTGCCGACCCGCCCCGCCGCGGCCGCCGCGCTCACCGCCGTGTACACGGGGGCCGGCGTCTGCGAGCCGGAGGACGTGGTGGCCAACCGCCTCGACCCCTGGCACGGGGCCTGGCTCCACCCCTACTCCTTCGTCGACCTCACCGTCGTCGGCACGCCCGGCCCGCCCGCCCAGGCCGACGCGAACGGCACGGCCGACGAGACCGACGCGGACGACGCCTTCACCGTCGACGTCTCCTTCAAGGTCGCGGGACGGCTCGTCGTCCCCGTCCGCGCGGTGTTCACCGCTCCCGGACCGCGCACCGTCGTCATGCGCATCACCGAGGGCGAGGGCAAGGGCTCCGTCGTGGAGACCCACGCCACGCCCCTGGCACCCGACGCCTCGGGCAGGCCGCGCACCGCCGTGGTGGAGGCCGTCGTCGCCACGTCCGACCGGCCGGGCTTCACCGCGGCCCGCCGGGCCACTCCGCTGCTGCGCCCGATGATCAGGTACGCGGCGGGCCGCCTGTGGCGCGACGACCTGGCCTACGCCGAACGACGCTGGGCGTTGCGTGCGTCGGGGCGCTTCCCCGGATGAGCGGGGGCGGCCCGCCCCGCACAGGCCCGGAGGGGCGGACGGACCGGATCCGGTCCGCCCGCCCCTCCGGGGCGTTCGCCGGCTACGGAAGGCCGTGCACCTTCGGGCCCACGGCGTTCGACCACGCGTGGCCCGCCGTCGCGTCCCAGTTCGTCGACCACGTCATGGCGCCGCGCAGCGACGGATACGTCTTCGACGGCTTGAAGGAGCCGCAGCCGGTGCCGCGGGTCAGGCAGTCCAGGGCGTTGTTCACGACCGACGGGGCCACGTAGCCGCTGCCCGCGCCGCGCGTCGACGCCGGGACGCCGATCCCGACCTGCGAGGGGTCGAGGCCGCCCTCCAGCTGGATGCAGGCGAGCGCGGTCAGGAAGTCCACGCCGCCCTGGCTGTAGACCTTGCCGTCACAGCCGAGCATCGAACCGCTGTTGTAGTACTGCATGTTGACGACCGTGAGGATGTCCTTCACGTTCAGCGCCGTCTGGAAGTACCCACCGGACGTGGACTGCATGTCGATGGTCTGCGGTGCCATCGTGAGCACCATCTTCGGGCCCGCCTTCGCCGAGAGCTGGCGCAGCGCCTTGGTCATGTAGGTGGGGTTGAGGCCGTTCTCCAGGTCGATGTCGACGCCGTTGAACCCGTATTCCTGCATCAGCGCGTAGGCGCTGTTGGCGAACGCCGTCGCGGAGGCGTCACTGTTGACGGAGATGGTGCCCTTCTCACCGCCGACCGAGAGGATGACCGACTTGCCCGCGGCCTTCTTCGCGGCGATGTCCGCCTTGAAGTCGGCGGTGGAGGCGTAGCCGACGGCCGGGTCCAGGTTGAAGGTGATCTGCCCCGGCGTGGGGGTGGCGTCGGCGAACGACACGGCGATGATGTCGTACTGCGAGGACACGTCCCGCAGCTTCTGCACGGTCGCGCCGTTGTTGAAGTTCTGCCAGTAGCCGGTCACCGCGTGCCGGGGCACGGCGCCGTCGCCGCCGCCGTCGCCCTTGGGGGTCTTCACGGACACCGCCGTCGACTTCGCCGACTCGCCCGCCGCGTTCGAGGCGCTCACCTGGAAGCTGTACGTGGTCTCCGGCGTGAGGCCGGTGACGGTCGTGGAGGCACCACTGGAAGAGGCGACCTTCGTCCCGTCGCGGTAGACGGTGTACCCCGTCGCCGTGGACGAAGGCGTCCAGGACAGGTCCACCGATGTGGGTGTCGTCGTGCCCGCCGCGAGACCGGCCGGGACGGGCGGTATCTCGACCGGGTCGGGACCGCCGCCCCCGTCGGGCCCGAAGACGCTCACGTCGTCCACGTAGTACGCGCTCTGTCCGTACCAGCCGTGGGTGTACACGGTGACGGAGGTGGTGTTCGCGCCGGTGGTGAAGCTGGTGGAGAGCTGCTGCCAGGACGAGGTGCCCGGCGTCCAGGTCGACACGTCGGTGGTGCCGGTGCCGCGGGCGCCGAGGTAGGCGTAGCTGCCCTGCACCCAACTGCTCAGCTTGTACGTCGAGTTGGGCTTCACCGCGACGATCTGGGAACACTCGGCGGTGCCCTGGCCGGACGGGGTCGCCTTGAGCGCCTTCGCGTCGCCGTGCACGGGGGAGGTGACGGACGCGCCGCTGTTCGCGGCGCAGGTCCAGTTGCTCAGGTCCGCCTCGAACCCGGCGTTCTTGGCGACGTTGACGTCCGCCGCCGCGGCGCCGGCCGCTGTGGTCCTCGCGGCCTTGGCGTCCGCCGACTGCGCGGGCGCGGCGAGCGCGGTGACGGCGAGGGCGGCGGCCGCGCCGACGGCGATGGCCGCGCTGATTCTCCGGCGGAGGCCGGGCCTGTCCTGACGTACCTGATCCACGGGGTGCCTCCTGGGGGCGAGGTGACGTACGTGAGCGACGACGGCGGCCACCGCTGTTGCGCCAAGTTGGTCCAGACCAATCGAGTTGTCAAGACCCCGGGAGAGGAGAACCCGCGACGCGGTACTCGACGGCCGCCACCGCACGGGCCCCCCTTCTCCCAGGACGCACCCCGCCCGGCCCGTGTCGTCGAGCAACGCCAGGGGCCAGCCGGTGCTTTCCGTCCCTCCGCCACCGGCAGTGCGTACACGAGAGCGCACTCCCACAGCCCGGGGGCGCACGACCGGCGGGTGTGCAACGCGGCGCCCTGCGCGACCCATTGTGATGATGTGGCCCTCTCCCTAACGTAGGGCACCGGAAATTCGGGACAGAAATTCACGGAGTGCGAGCACTCCTCCGGCGGAGCACGATCCGCGCGGACCGGACGAAGTGGCTCCGGAATTCTTGAGTCTCTGCATTCACCTGGCACGCGGTAAGCCGGTGGAAATGCACAGGCACCGCTCAATTCATTCCTGATTTCCACGGCAGGTGACCTGCGGCACTACGTCCCCGAAAAAGCAAGCAGGAGGGAAGACTCTCATGCGCACTTACGAACGCCCCACACTGGCCAAGGCCGGCGGCTTCCGCAAGGTGACCGGCGCGGGAAGCAGGGGCCCGAAGGACCTTCTCGGTCGCAAGCAGCTCCTCTGATCTGATCCGGCCGGCGCTGTAGTCGGCCCGACGCCGGGTGGCGGCCCCTCGGCCGCCACCCGGCCCTTTCGCCTCCGCCACACCTCGCCCCGGACCGTCGCTCACCGGTGGTTCCCGCGACCCGAAAAGGGGTATGCCGTGGACTCGCTGTTCTCCCTGCGGGCGGCGCCCGCCTGGTTTCTCGTCCTGCCCGACACCGACGCCGCCGCCCCCGCCGCACGCGCCGCCCTTCCCCACGCCACGCGCCGACTCGACCACCCCTCCGGACGGCCGTGGCTGATCGGCCGCTGGGCACCGGGCACCGCGATCTGCGGGGGCCGGGGCCACAAGCGGATCGTGGTCATGGGTGAGCACGAGGTGTCACCCCGCGAGGCGGACCGTGCGGCAGCCGTCGCGGACTCGACCGCCGCACTCGACCGCCGAGCCGCAACCTGGCCGGGCAGCTTCCACCTGGTGAGCACCGTCGCCGGGCGAATACGCGTACGGTCAGGCGCCATCGGCGTACGACGCGTCCACCACGCCAGGAGCGGAACCGGGAGCGACGCGGTGACCCTCGCCAGTGACCGCGCCGACATCCTCGCGGACCTCACCGGGGCCCCGCTCGACGAGCGACGCCTCGCGGTGGAACTGCTCACCCTCGACATGCTGCACCCCCTGTCCGGCCAACCCCTCTGGCACGGAGTCCACACGGTCGCGAGCGGCCACAGCCTCACGCTGACCCCCGACGGAGCCGCACGCGAGACACGCTGGTGGTCCCCGCCGCGGAGCGAGGTCCCCCTCTCCGTGGGAGCCGCAGCGCTCCGGGACGCACTCGGCGCCGCCGTACGCGTCCGAACCCAGGGCCACGACCTCGTGACGGCCGACCTCGGAGGGCTCGACTCCACCGCCGTGTACTGCACCGCCGTCCGCTCCGGCACCCCCGTCGTCGCCTACACCGTGGCCCAGCACGACGCACTCGGCGACGACGTGCACTGGGCCCGGCGCACCGTCGGCGCCCTCGGCGCGGCCGACGGCGGCACCCCCCTCGAACACCACGTCGTACCCGCCCACGCGGTGCCGATGACGTACGACGGCCTGGACGCCCTCGACGACGTCCTGGACGGCCCCAGCCCGATCACCGTCGACCGCAACCGCCGCATGAGCCTGCTGGAACTGGCCGCCGCACGCGGATCCCGGCTGCATCTGAGCGGCCTCGGCGGGGACGAACTCCTCGCCGGGACCCCCGCCCGCCTGCACGCCCTGCTGCCCGGCCACCCGGCCGCCGCGCTCGGCCATCTGCGCGGCTACACCGCGAAGTACCGCTGGTCCCGGCGACGCGTACTGCGCGCCCTGTGCGACCGGCGCGGCTACGGCTCCTGGCTGCGCCGCGTCGCCGACCACCTCACCGACCCGCCGCCCGCCGTGGACGAACCGCTGCTCGACTGGGCCACACCGCCCCGCATGCCGCCCTGGGCGACCCCCGACGCGATCGCGGCCGTACGCGAACTCCTCCACACCCACGCGCCCTCGGCCAAGCCGCTCGGCCGCGGGCACGGCGAGCACCGCGAACTGGCCGCGATGGCCTCCTTGTCCCGCACCGCCCGGTACATCGACCAGATCTCCGCGGCCCACGGCGTGACCTTCGCCGCGCCCTACTACGACGACCAGGTCGTCGAGGCCTGCCTGGCCGTGGCGCCGCACGAACGCATCACGCCCTGGCGCTACAAGCCGCTGATCGTGGAGGCCATGCGCGGCACCGTGCCCGACGCCGTACGCGCCCGCGCCACCAAGGCCAACGCCACCTTCGAGGAGGAGGCAGGGCTGCGGGCGCACCGCGCCGGACTCCTCGCCCTGTGCGACGAGTCCCGCCTGGCCCGGCTCGGCCTGATCGACGCGCGGGTCCTGCGCGCCTGGTGCGCCCGGCCGCTGTCGGCGGAGCTGGAGACCGACCTGCTGCACCCGACCGTGGCCTGCGAGGTGTGGCTGCGCTCCCGGCGCCCCACACCCGCCCCCGCCGGCCCGTGACCGCCCGGCGCACCCGGCGGACAACACCCGCCCCCGCCGACCTGTGACCGCCCGGCGCACCCACCACCCGACCACCACCGCTCGCGGTCCAACCGCACGCCCGAGGAGTGACACATGGCGCTCGCACTGCGGCCCACCGTCCTGCTGACCGAGACCGAGTACGGAGCCGCGCTGCTCGACCAGCGCAGCGGCGACTACTGGACCCTCAACCCCACCGCCGTCCGCGTCCTGCGCTGCCTCATAGCGGGCCGCACCGTCGACGACGCGGTCCAGGACCTGACCGGGGAGTACGACGTGACCGCCGAGACCGCGGCGGAGGACGTCGCGCGCATCGTCGGCGAACTGCGCTCGGCGCGGCTGCTGAGCAACGAGGGCGAGGACGCATGACCCTGTCCGAAGCGGTGCCCCACGACCCGCGCTCCGTCCCGCTCCCCGGCCGCCTCGCCACCCGCTGCGCGGTGGCCCTCGCCCACCTGCTGGCCACCCAGCCGCCCGTCCGCATCCGCTCGGCGCTGACCCGGCTGCGCCGCGGCGCCCGGCCCGCGACGGCCGCCGAAGCCGCGGCGGCGCGCACCACGGTCGTCACCGTCAGCCTCTCCTGCGCGGGCCAGAAGGGCTGTCTGCCGCGGTCGTTGGCCACCGTCCTGCTGTGCCGCATGCGCGGCCAGTGGCCCACCTGGTGCGTGGGGGTGCGCACCCGCCCGCCCTTCGCGGCGCACGCCTGGGTCGAGGCCGAGGGCGTCCTCGTGGGCGAGGACTGCCCCCACGACTACTTCCAGCGCTTCTTCACCGTGGAGTAGACGGCGTGCCCCCGTGCCCCCCAGCACCGGCGGCGCCTCCGGTGACCGGCCGCCGGGCCCTGCTGCGCACGCTGCGCCCCCAGCGGGCCGCCCTCGCCACCGGAACCGCGCTCAACCTCGTGGGCGGCGGGCTCGCGCTGCTCCAGCCACTGGCGGCCAAGTGGCTGGTCGACGGCCTCGCGCAGGGCCGCTCCACGACCGGCCCGCTGGTGCTGCTCGGCGCGCTCGTGCTGTGCGGCGCGCTCGTCGTCGGCGTGGGCTACTACGTCCTCGAACGTGGCGCCGAGGCGGTCCTGTGCGGCACCCGCCAACGCCTGACCGACCGTCTGCTGCGGCTGCGCGTACCGGAGTGGGAGCGACACGAGCCGGGCGACCTGATCGCCCGCGCCACCTCCGACACGACACTGCTGCGCCAGATCGCCGTCGAGGGAACGGTCGCGGCCGTCACCGGAACCCTCCTCACCCTCGCCACCCTCGTCCTGATGGGCCTGCTTGACCTCGTCCTCCTCGGCGTCACGCTCCTGGTCATCGCCCTGGTCGGGTTCGCGGTCGGCGCCGTGGCCCCCCGCATCGGCCGCGCCACCCGCAGGACCCAGGAGGCCGTCGGCGCCCTGGGCTCCGGGCTCGAACGCACCCTGGGCGCCTTCCGCACGGTGAAGGCCGCGGGCACCGAGCAGCAGGAGAGCCGCCATCTGCACGCGGTGGCGGAGCGCGCCCGGCGCACCGGGGTCAGCGCCGCGGTCTGGCAGTCCACGGCGGCCACCGCGTCCGCCCTGGCCGTCCAGCTGTCGTTCCTGGTCGTACTGGGGGTCGGCGGCGCCCGAGTGGCCTCCGGCGCGGTCTCGGTCGCGACGCTGGTCGCCTTCCTGCTCTACCTCTTCTCGCTCGCCCCACGCATCGGCCAACTGGCCGAAGCCGCAGGCCAGTTCCAGATGGGGGCGGCCGCCGCCGCGCGCATCCACGAGGTCGAGACGATGCCCACCGAAGCCGTGGACACCCGCCCCGGCGCCGCCACCGTGCCGCCCCCGGCGAGCGCGGGGCCCGCGGCCGTGGCCTTCGACCGGGTGTGCTTCGCCTACCGCGACGGCGAGGCCGCCGCCCACCACCACGTCTCGTTCACCGTGCCCCCCGGCGGCACCACCGCCTTCGTCGGACCGTCCGGAGCGGGCAAGACCACCGTCTTCTCCCTGATCGAACGCTTCCACGACCCCGACAGCGGACACATCGCCATCGACGGCGTCGACATCCGCCACTGGCAGGTGGCGCGGCTGCGCACCGCCATCGGATACGTCGAACAGGACGCCCCCGTCCTCGCCGGCACCCTGCGCGACAACCTGGTCTACGGCGTCCCGGCCCCCACCGAAGCCGAGGTGGACGAGGTGGTGCACCGCACCCGCCTCGACGCACTCGTACGGCGGCTCCCCCACGGACTCGACACCCCCGTCGGCCACCGCGGCAGCAGGCTCTCCGGCGGCGAGCGACAACGCGTCGCCATCGCCCGCGCCCTGCTGCGCCGCCCCCGGCTGCTCCTCCTGGACGAGGCCACCTCCCAGCTCGACGCCGCCAACGAGGCCGCGCTGCGCGCCGCCGTGACCGAGGCGGCCCGCACCACGACCGTCCTGGTGATCGCCCACCGGCTGTCCACCGTCACCGCCGCCGACCGGATCATCGTCATGGAAGAGGGCCGCGTCCGCGCCACAGGCACCCACCCCGAACTCCTGGCGAACGACCCCCTCTACCGCCACTTGGCCACCACACAGCTCCTCACCCGGGAAGACCCCCACCCACCAGAAGCACCAGGCCGATGAGCCCGTTCCAGCCGACTCGCCCGGCGTAGCGGCCGGTGAGCGCGCCGGTCGCAAGCCCTCAAGGGGGAGAGCCCGGCGCTTGCTCAGAGCTAGAGCCGGCGCAGGACGTACTCGTAGCCGACCTCACTGTGCGAGCTGATGACGGACAGCGCAGGCGGGAGGGGCTAACTCGCGCGTGAGAAGAGAGTGAAGTTGCTGTACCCCCCGCTGTCGGTGGTGGCCGGGGAAGGCGCGTAGACGATGCCCTTGTCGTCCTGGCGGCCGCGCATGGCCAGTGCCTCGTAGGAGGAGAGCGGCGCGCCGTCGACAGTGACGTAGGAGAACGGGACGTTCAGGGTCCGCGGCCAGGCCGAACCGAGGGGCTTGACGGTGGGGCGCTCCACAATGATCTCGGCGCTCTCCGAACGCGCCGAGGGCGCCTTCCGCTTCAGGGTCTGGCGTTGTCCCGGCCTGCTGAGGTTGTCGATGGTGAGGATGTACGTGCTGGGGTCGGCGGAGCTGCGGACGACCGAGGCCGAGATGCGGTCCCCGGCCTCCACCCTCATGGGGATCGGCTGCGTGTTGGAGTCGTCCCCGCCGTTGATGACCTCCCAGAAGGCTTCGTGCTTCGGGTAGATGTCGTGGTCTCGTTCGCAGGCGGCGTACGTGCCGACCTGGACGAGACTCTCGTTCCAACTGCTGTCCAGCCCGTCGAGACCCACCCACACGCCGACGTAGTTGCGGGGATTCCTGTCCTGACAGAGGAAGGAAGGCTGGGTCCACGCCGCCGTCACGGCGCGCGGCGGCGCGTTGACGGGACTGCTCGGGACCACGTATCCGGCCCAGTTGGTGTACGGGGTGTCGGCGAGGTCGATGTCGTCGATCTGGACCCAGGAGTCGCGGCCGGGGGCGGTGTAGCCCGCGAAGAGCGTGACCTGGGTGTTGTTGCCGGAGTTGAAGGCCATCCGGAGATATTGGTAGGCGCCCGTGGTGACGACCTTGCCAAAGTTCTTCTGCACGATCGTGCGGCCGTTGCTTCCCCGGGCTCCGAGGTACCCGGTGGTGAAGTTCCCCGACGTCCTGACCCAGCCGTCCAGGTAGTACACCGTCTGGCGTTTGACCGCCACCCGCTGTGTGACGGCGTTCCACTTACGACTGGACGTGCGGATGAACGCGTTCTTCTTCCCGGTCTTCTGGTAGCCGAGGCCGATGTCGATCCCCTTGTGGTCCGGGCCCTCTCCCCGCCACGCCCCGGAGATGACACGGCTGTTCTGCTCTTCGAAGCCGGGGTCACGGACCAGTCCGTAGGGGCGGGCGGCGGCCTGGGGCCCCAGGGCGGACAGCAGGGCCGTGACGAGGGCGAAGGTGACGGTCAGGACGAGGCAGCGTGAAGGCCGCATGGGCCACTCCTCAATCTGTGGGCGATCCCTGTACGTGCGATGAGCCGGGTATCAGCGTCCCGGGGCAGGCCCGGCTGTGTCGAAGTCCGCTTTCCTATGGGGGATAAGCCGTGCTTATGCGCCGGACGTGTGTGCCACGTGCCGGGCGGTGAGGCTCGCCAGCGCGGAGAACTGGCGTGGGAGTTCCCGTCGGTCGTCACGCCTGCGGGCCACCACGGTCTTTGCCGGCGGCAGATCGCACAGTTCGGTGATCCGGATCCCGGGCGGCAGCGGAAAGCTCCGGACGGCGTACGGCCCCGGGCACACCACCCGGTTCAACTTGACCGACAGCAGCACTTCCTGGGGCGTACCGGTGGGCTCACCGACGAACGGCGGCGGAGTGCCGCTCCGGTGTGCGTACAACTGCCAGTACTCGCGCATGCGTGGCCACACCCCCGGGTGGACCAGGGGCAGCGCCTCATCGATCACCTGCGCGAGCCCGATCCGCTCGGCGTCCCACAGCGCGTGGCCGACCGGAACGGCGAGACCGTGCGGTTCCTCGACCAGCGGCTCCCAGACCAGCAACTCGGGGTCCACGGGCAGCCGTATCAGGGCCACGTCGACCTCCCCCGTGAGCAGCGGCCGCTCGCACTCGGCGAAGCCGATCTCCCGCCAGGTCAGACGCACATGCGGATACGCCTCGGCGAACGCGCTCAGGACGGGCATGTGGATGCCGGCGGCCATGGGAAAGGCGAGCCCGACGCGCAGCGAAAGACGGCCGCGGGCGGCGCGCCGGGCGGCGTCGGCGGCCGCGTCCACGTCCTTGAGCACCTCGCGTATGCGTTCGTAGAAGACCTCACCCGCCGGGGTGGGCACCGAGCCCCCGGGACCACGGACCAGCAGCTCCACCCCGAGTTCCTGCTCCAGCTGACGGATCTGCTGGCTGAGCGCCGGCTGCGAGACATGCAGACGCGCGGCGGCCTTGGTGAAATTGAGGTGCTCCGCGACGGCCACGAAATAACGGAAATGGCGTAGCTCCACGACCGCCCCCTTGCCGTGATGACACACCCCATTATTCCGGCCAGGCAGCCCTCGCCGACGAAAGATGAGGCGAATCGCGTACGGCCGCCGCATTGCCGTAGTGCGTTGGTCGTGGAACGGCCGGTGTCGCCACCCTGTGTGCTACTCGGAAGCGTTGAAGCCCTGATCACCACAGGAGCCGAATGCCGGGGCGCGGCCGGAGCGTCGACCGATGCGGGACGGGCAACGGGGCCCCTTCGGAGACCCCGCCTCCGCGCCGGGCGACCTGCACGAGCAGCCGACACCGTGGGCCGGCCCGGCGGGACGTACTTCGCTGCGAAGATCTACGCCGATCCGGCGGGCCCGATCCGTACGCGCGAGCGCGCCGGTGCGCTGCGGGCGCTGGACGACGTGACGCTGCGGCGCCTGCTGCGGGCCGTGGGCCCTGACGCCGACCGGCCCCCGATGGTCGTCGAGATCCGTCACCTCGGTGGTGCGCTCGCGCGGGCCCCGAAGCACCCGAACGGGGTGGGGCCGCGCGATGCCGCATTCAATCTGTTCGTCGCGGATGTGGCACCGGACCGGGGCAAGGGCGCCGTCCTCGGAGCCGGGCAGCAGCGGGGCGGCGGGCCTCCGTGGCCGTGCCCCGCCGCCCACCGGGCACGGACTCGCTACGTGCGGGCGAGGTCCTTGCGGTCGAGGTCCTCGGTCGGGAGGTCGGGCCGGCCCTGGTCGGCGGGCTCGTGGGCGGGTGTGCCGTCCGGCTTGCCGTACCAGGCGACGGCCACGGCTCCGGCGACGGCGAGGGCGAAGCCGGTGACCGCGAGCCACAGGAAGCCGGGGCGTGAGGTGTCGCCGAGCCACAGCACCCCGAGGATCCCCGGCAGGATCGTCTCGCCCACGACCAGCGCCGCCGTGGCACCGTTGACCGATCCGATCTGGAGGGCGACCGTGTGCAGGTACATGCCGACCGCGCCGGCGATGAGGATCGCGTACAGGGCGGGATCGGTCAGCAAGGTCAGCGGGGCGAACGGATCCACCCCCTCAAGGACCCGTACACCCACACCGATGGCGCCGAAGCCCAGGCCGGACAGGAGACCGGCGGGGATGGCGCCGCGGGCGCCGAGCCGGCGGACCAGCAGCGTGCCGCCGCCCATCAGCAGCACCGTGACCGCAAGCAGCCACCAGTGTGCCGCCTGCGAGCCGCGGCCCTCGCCCTCGGCCCCGGCCGCCGTGGCCAGCATCACCAGCGAGACACAGACCACGCCGATGGAGACCCACTCGGCACGGGACAGCCGAAGACCCAGCAGCCTGATGCCCAAAAGCGCGGTCACCACCAGATTTGCGCTGATCACCGTCTGCGACAGGAAGAGGGGAAGCATCCGGGCCGCCAGCGCGCCCAGCGCGAAACCCACGAAGTCCAGCACCGTGCCGACCATGAACTCCCACGTCATGGCGGCTTTCGCGGTAGAGGCCAGGCTCGGGCCACCATGCTGGGTGACACCGGACGCGGATGCCAGGGCCGCCTCCCGGCGCGCGGACTTACGCGATCCCACAGCCTGCAAGACCGAACCCGTGCCGTAGCAGACCGAGGCCGCGACTGCCGTCAGAAGGCCGAAAAACACCAAAGACTCCGTTCACGTACAAGGAGGACCGAACGGCACCCCGCGTACTAGATGCGCCGCAGCGGCCCGACGTTCCCCCACTGCCTCTTCAGGTGCGCGCGGCTCGTGCCCGGTGCCTGCGGACGGCGTCGCGGTTGGCGCAGCGATGGGAGCAGTAGCGCTGTCGTCCGGTGCGCGAGGTGTCGGCGAAGGCCGTGTCGCATCCGGTGGTCGCGCAGCGCCGCAGCCGGTGCATGCCCCGGCCCGCCAGATGCAGCGCGGTGCCGACCGCGAACAGCGTGAAGAGTACGGAGCCGAGCGGTTGCCCGGCGTCCCGGTAGTGCAGATGCCAGTCGGTGCCGGAGTGGGACGTCAGCCGCGGATAGGCGGCGGCCTCGGCCAGCATGCGGTTCAGCAGATCGGCGCGCTCCTGCTCCCCGGAGGCGTCGACGACCCGCTCCCAGGCGTCGAGCGCGCACCGGGTGCGGCCGAGGTCCTCCGTGGTGACCGGGTGCTCCAGCTTCAGCCCGGCGGCGCGGCAGCGGTCCGCCAGCTCGTCCGCGCTTTCAGGCCGGCGGTTGGTCAGATCCGCGGCCAGGTTCACCGCGTCCTCGCCGTAAGGGTTGAGCTGCATAAGACCATTACATCAGCGTAGTGGGCATGACACAACACACTGTCGGACGGGCCGGCTCCCAGGCCCTCGATCCGTGGCGCTACCGCTGGGTCGTGCTGGGCATCGCCACCTTCACCCAGGCGGCGTCCGGCTTCTTCGTAGGCGGCATCGGAGCGCTCGGCGTCCACCTTCAGAGCGCCCTCGAGCTGAACACGGCGCAGCTGGGCCTGCTGATCTCGGCGGCCCAACTCGTGCCCCTGGCCGGGCTGCTGGTCGCAGGCGAGCTGCTGGATCGCTACAGCGAGCGCTGGGTGGTCGGGATCGGGGCCGCCGTGGTCGGCCTCGCTCTGGGCGCGGGGAGCCTGGCACCGGGCTACGGCGCCCTGCTGGTCACTCTGCTGGTGGTCGGCATGGGCTACAGCACTGTGCAGCCGGGTGGCAGCAAGTCGGTGGCGTCCTGGTTCGACGCGTCGCAGCGCGGCTTCGCCATGGGGGTCCGGCAGGCCGGGCTGCCGCTGGGGGCCGCGCTCGCCTCGGCCCTGCTTCCCTTCGTCGCCGAGGAGTTGGGCTGGCGGGCTGCCTTGCTGACCGGCGGCTTCGTCGCGCTGCTCGGAGCGGGCGTCTTCATGGGCTGTTACCGTCGGCCACCCGCGCCGTACGCACCCCAGGACAGCGGACCTTCCCTCCCGCTCGCGGCGCAGCTCCGGGCCCGGCTGCGCATGCTCCGCGAGCCGTCCACAGTGAAGATCATGCTGTCGGGAACCAGCCTGATCTCCGTGCAGTGCGGCGTGGGCATCCTGACGGTGCTCCATCTCCACCAGACGTCGTCGGTCGGCGCCGGGAAGGCCGCCCTGGTCCTGGTGGCCTCCCAGGGCGCGGGCGTCGCGGGCCGGATCTGCCTGGCGGCGTGGAGCGACCGGAGCAGGGCGGGCCGCTATGGCACCGTCCTGGTCTGCATGGTCGCCGTGATCGCCGGTCTGGTCGTCCTGATGACTCCGGCCGGGAGGGTGCCGGCCGTCGCCGCCGGCGTCTTCGTCTGGCTCGGCTTCTTCGGCCTCGGCTGGTACGGCCCGTGGGTCGCGTACGTCACCGAAGCGGCTCCGCCGGGCAGGACCGGGTTCGCTCTGGGTCTGGCCATGTCCGTCAACCAGGTCGCCGTCATCACGGTTCCGCCCGCGCTCGGCCTGCTGGTCGACCTCACCGACAGCTTCGCCCCGGCCTGGGCCCTGCTGCTCCTGCTGACCGTCGCCGCCTTGGCGGTCACGGCCGGCGCGGAACTCCGCGACCGCTGAGACGCATCCGGCCATCGCCGCACCACCCACGGTGCCGCGGCCCGGTACGCGCGGTGGCGTGCCGTCAACCCTCATAACGGGCAGTCGCCCCGGCCCTCCGCGCGTGCTGCGCTTCGCCCCCGCCCCGGCCGAGGGACGGCCGGGACGCCGCCTCGATCACTCGTAACGCGGCCGCCTCGATCACGCGTAACGCGTGCGCCCCGATCACTCGTAACGCGTGCGCAGCGACTCCCGCTCGATCTCCTCGATCTGTTCGATCGTCAGACCCGGCAGGTTCAGCTGGGCCAGGGTCACCTCGGCGCTGGCCGGCTGGGCGTCGGCGGGCACCCACTTGTCCGGCTGCCACGCGTGGGCGCGCATCAGCGACTTGGGGCAGTGGGGGTAGACCTCGTCGATGTGCACGACCAGCGCGGTGACGGGCGGCTTGCCGACGGGCGTGAGCTGCGCGAGGAGTTCCGGCCGGGCCGAGACGCAGGCGCGGCCGTTGACGCGCAGGGTGGTCGGGCGGCCGGGGATGAGGAAGAGCAGGCCGACGCGGCCGGTCTCCAGCACGTTGTGCATGGTGTCGAGCCGCTTGTTGCCGGTCGCGTCGGGGATCACCAGGGTCCGCTCGTCCAGCACGGAGACGAAGCCGGCCGGACCCCCGCGCGGCGTCACGTCCGCCCTGCCTTCGGCGTCGGCGCTGCCTATGAACACCAGGGAGGAACAGCCGATCAGCGCGCGGGTCTGGTCGGTCAGGGAGTCGATCTGCTTGCGGAGCGCGTTCGGGTTCGGCTCCGAGTACAGCTCGCGCAACTGGTCGGGGCTGGTGAGCGCGTCCGCCTGGAGGGCGTCGAAGAGCAAGCCGGTGGGTCCCTTGTCGATCATCATGGACACGACCTTAGAAGAGGCCGAGGGGGAGTGGGACCCCGCGCGTGATCTTGCCCGCTGTGACCATCGCTACGCCCCGGTGGGCGGGGCATGGTGCCGTGCTCCTGCCCACCGATCACCGTGCTGTGCGCCGTGCTGTCCTGCGAGGCGTCAGGCGTCGAGCAGTTCGTCCGCGCGGGCTCCGGCGAGCACGGCGTCGAGGAGGCCGGGGTAGCGGGCGTCCAGGTCGTCCCTGCGCAGCGTCAGCAGGTTCTCCCGGCCGGAGGGGCGCTGGAGGATGACGCCGCTCTCGCGCAGGACGCGCCAGTGGTGGGTCATGGTCGACTTCGCCGGTACGCCGAGGGTGGTGAGGACGCTCGTGCAGTTGTGGTCCCCGCCCGCGTCCAGGATCCGGATCACGGACAGCCGCAGTGGATTGCCGAGCGCGCTCAGGACGTCGTCGATGCGGATCTGGTCGCGCTCGGGGTGGCGGTAGCTCATCACCCCACCGTACCTCCGTACGTGGATATTCGAACCATGCCTTGCCTCTCCAGTGATCGTACGTAAGGATGCGTACCGTCCATCGTACGTATCCACGCGTACAGTCGTACTGCCTTACCGAAGGGGCACACCTGTGTCTGACAAGCGCCGTCTGGGTCTGAGTCTCGTGCTGCTCGCCCTCGCGCAGACGGTCTACGCCCTCGACCTCAACATCGTCTTCGTCGCCCTCCCCGAGATCGGCTCCGACCTCGGCTTCCCGGGCCAGACACAGCAGTTGGTGGTCAGCGCCTACGTCGTCCTCGCGGGCGGCTTCCTGCTGCTCGGCGGGCGCGCGGCCGATCTGCTCGGGCGGCGCCGGATGTTCGTCCTCGCCCTGACCCTGTACGCCGCCTCCTCGCTCGCGGGCGGGCTCGCGGACAGCGCGGGCCTCATCATCGCCGCCCGTGCCGTGCAGGGCATCGGTGGCGCGCTGCTGCTGCCCGCGACGCTCTCCCTCATCAACAACCTCTTCGAGGAGGGGCCCAAGCGCAATCGCGCGCTCGCCGTGTGGGGCGGCGCGGGCGCCAGCGGACTCACCCTCGGCGCCCTGCTCGGCGGCGCGCTCACCGAACGCTTCGGCTGGCCCGCCGTGTTCTACGTCAACGTGCCGCTCGCCGGACTCATCGCACTCGCCGCGCTGTACGTCATCCCGCGCGACCCGGCGCGCGGCGAGCGCCGCCGCTTCGACCTGCCCGGCGCCCTGAGCGTCACCGTCGGGTCGACGCTCCTGGTCTTCGGCCTGGTCGAAGGGCCCGAACTGGGCTGGGGCGACCCGCTCGTCGTGAGCGCTCTCGCCGCCGCCGCGGTGCTCCTCGCCGCCTTCGCGGCGATCGAGGCCCGCAGCGCCGACCCGCTGATGCCCTTCCGCCTCTTCCGCAACCGCAGCCTCACCGTCGGCATGACCGTCACCTTCGTCTACATGGCCACCTTCGGCGTCCTGCCGTACTTCCTGACCGTGCTGATGCAGAGCGTGCACGGCTACTCCGCGCTCCAGACCGGCCTCGGGTTCCTGCTGCCGTCCGTCGCCATCGCCGCGGGCACCCAGCTCGGCGAGCGCGCCGCCACCCGGCTCGGCACCCGCATCACCCTCCTGGCCGGCTTCGTGACCGGCGCGGCCGGCACGGTCGTGCTCGCGCTCGGCTTCGACGCCGACGCGGGATACGCGCTGCTCGTGCCCGGGCTCGTGGTGTCCGGCCTGGGACAGGGCGTCGTCTGGACGGCCATGTGGATCGCCGCGGCCACCGGCACGCCCGCGCACGAGCAGGGCGTCGCCAACGGCATCGCCTCCACGGCCCTGAACATCGGCAACGCCATCGGCCTCGCCGTCTTCACCGTCATCGCCGACCTCGGCACACAGAGCAAGACAGGCACCGCGCTGCGCACGGCGACCGCTGACGGCGGCCACCTCGTGGTGCTCCTGACAGCGGCGGGCATGCTCGCGGGCCTGCTCGTCACACTCGCCCTACCACGCTCGACCCCGACCCACACACTGCACGGCACCCCCCAGCCCACCCCCGACCTCGCCGACACAGCAGCCGCCGCCCCGGCCGGCGCCCCAGGAAAATCACACTCGTAAGCACCCACACCGGGCCCGGCAGCGGCGGCGCCACCTGCGCTTGCGCATCTTGGCGCGTACGTACGCTGCCGGGCGCTTCAGGACGAGACCGGCAAGGGATACGAGGTCTCCACGGACACCGCCGGCAGTGAGAGGTCGGTTCGGCTGTAGGTGAACGGTGTCTCTGCGGCGCGGGCCTCCCGTTACCTTCCAGGCATGGCTGATCATCACGTGATCGACGTGGGAGGCGGCGTCCAACTGGCCTACCAGGTCTCAGGACCGCCGGACGCTCCGCCTCTCGTCATGCTGCACGCGCTGGGCGAGGACGCCACGGACTGGGACGTGGTGGCACCGGCCTTCGCCCGCAGTCGGCGTGTCTACGCTCTGGATCTTCGCGGTCACGGTCGGAGTGATTGGCCAGGGGAGTACTCCCTGCACCTCATGCGGGACGACGTGCTCGGATTTCTGGATGCACTGGCACTGGGCCGGGTGGATCTGGTGGGGCACTCGATGGGAGGGATCGTTGCCTATCTGCTTGCCGAGGACTGTCCGCGGCTTGTGGACCGGCTCGTCCTGGAGGATGTCCCGATCCCACGTGCCCGGGAACAGACCACTCCGGCCAGGCCGGATGGAGAGCTGCCGTTCGACTGGGACATGGTGTTGGCCGTCAGACGGCAGGTCGACACACCGGATGAGAGGTGGCTGGAACGCCTCAGCAGAATCAGTGCCAAGACCCTCGTCGTGGCCGGCGGGCCGAGCAGTCACGTGCCCCAAGAGGGCATCGCCGAGTTGGCCCACCGTGTCCCTCACGGGCGAGTCGTCACCATTCCGGCCGGGCACTTGATCCACAGATCCGCACCCGTGGAGTTCACTAAGGCCGTTCTGGCGTTCCTCCAGCCGGAGGAGGAACCCAGCCCAGCACTGTGAGCATGAGATGCGGCAAATGTCGGTTTGTTGGCGCCTTGTCCGGGCCTCTGCGTGAAGCAACACGGTGACCTGGCCCTCCGCGCCGCCTGGCTGCTGTGCGGGACGGCCCGAGCGTGAGGCGATGCATGATCACCAGAGCCCCTCTGCCCAGAAGTTGATGAGTGAGAGCGACTGCCAGGCGAAGAGAGGCCCCGCCGCTCACGACTCCTCTCGCACCGACTCCGTCCTCACTCCCAGACCCCGGCCTGAGAAGGGTCCAGTGACTCGTAGGCGGCTCGGAGGAGCTTCTGGCCACGGGGGTCGGTGAGGCCGAGGTAGGTCATCTGGTTCATCACATAGGCGATGGTCATGCGCGCGTCGAGGTCGTTGACGACCAGTGATCCTCCTCTACCGCCCCAGTAGCAGGTGTGGCGGTTGGCCGTGCGGACCGGCGCGTCGTCCGAGCTGAGGGCGTAGCCGACACCGAAGCGCAGGGGGATGCCGAGCACGAGATCGATGCCGTGGTGCTGCTCGTCGAACACCGCGCGGCACGTGGCTTCGGAGAGAAGGGACGATTGCGGGTTGTGGCCGCTGGCGGTGAGTACTGACTGGACGGCGGCCACGGATCGGGCGTTGCCGTAACCCGCGGCGGCCGGGATCTCGGCGCGGTGCCACTGCGTGCTCCAGGTGTCCTGAGCCGTCACGTACGCCCCGACAGGGATGGTGACCCGTGGGTTGGCCGCGGGCGCGGGCCCCGGCGCGGGGATGACCTCGGAGACACGGTGATCGTCTTCAGGCGTGAGGCCGATGTGGAAATCGGCGTCCAACGGGCCAGCGAGTTGCTCGGCGAAGAACGTGCCGATCGACTGCTGGGAGATACGGCGAATCACCTCGCCGAGCAGGAAGCCATGAGTGAAGCGGTGGTAGCCGGACGCTGAGCCCGCTTCCCAACGGGGCGATTGGCGTGCCAGCAAGGTGGTGGACTTCTCCCAGTCGCACAGGTCGTCGAGTGTCATCGGCTGGTCCCAGTCGGGGAGCCCGGCGGTGTGACTGAGCAGGTGCCGAATCTCGATGCGGCCCTTTCCCGCGGCGCCGAACTCGGGCCAGTACTTGGCGACCGGTGCGAACAGGTCGAGTTCTTTACGGTCGGCGAGAACGAGAGCGCACAGTGCGGTCATCGTCTTCGTGGTGGACCACACGTTGGTGATGGTGTCGCGCTGCCATGGTTCGGTACGTTCTCGGTCGACGGACCCACCCCAGAGATCGACGACGGGTTCGCCGTCGAGGTAGATCGCCACGGAGGCGCCGACGTCCGAGCCGCTGCGCAGAGAGTCCGCGAAGGTCTCCCGCACCGCGCTGAACCGGTCGTTGCAGATGCCGTGTATTTCCATGTCGGACGAGGTCTCCGGTCTCAGTGTTTCGCTGTCGAGTGACTCAGGTGAGCGGCGATCCGGCGGATCTGGGGTGAGGTATCCGCCTTGGCTACTTTACGTAGGAACTCGATCTCGCCGGGCAAGTCCGCACCCCCGATGACGGGCGCGGTGAGGTCACCCCGCAGTGGCGGTGTGCCTTCTGCCTTGATGCTCCGGGCTACGCGTAACCAACAGGCGGTCACCCGGGCGTCCTCCTCGGCGGAGGGCGAGCTTTCGCATTCCAGGTGGGCCCGGACCTCGGTCAGTACCGCATGGGGGATATGGGCACGCAGATCGAGAATCGCGTCACGAATCTCGATCACTATCCGGTAGAGGCGCAGGTCCAGCGGACCGGAACGCTCCAGCAAAGCAAGGCCGCTTTGATGGTTCTGCGTCAAGCTGACGTCGGGCACCGCGTTGACCAAGTCGCGCCACAACGGCCACAGTTGCCACAAAATCCTTATCCGCCTGACCGCGACGGCCACCGCGGCCCCCAGGGGCACGAAGATCGCGCCCGCTCTTGCGAGGGCATAACAGCCCAGCAGAAGCGGACTGATGGCCGGAATCCACGAGTATCGAACCCCGACGTATGCGGCACTGAGCAGCCAGTAAAGGCCGGCGAAGGCTGCGCCGAGCCCGAAGAGCCGCAATCCGACGCGTAAGGAGAGATCTTGGCTCGCACGGCTGTACCGCCAGCAGGCAACCGCACACACCACGTTCGTACTGAGATTGACAGCGATGAGAACTGCCCAGTACGAGGTCGATGGCATGGGATGGGAGACAGGGGGGATCGCATGGTGCAGATGTGGCCCGGCGGCTGTGTCCAGCCAGACGAGCAGGACCATGACAAGCCCGGCCAGACCGTACAGCGCGTATGTATGACAGCCGCGAACCGCGAGAAGCATGAAGTCCAGCACAGCGGCAGAGGTGAGGATGCCGAACAGGTTCCGGGCCAACGCGGTCAGATGCGTGGGGCCGGTGGCCTGGTGTAAGAGGTCGATGAACCACGGCAGATGGAGCGTGAGTGCGGTCGCGGCGCCTAAGCACGCCAGCCATAGAGGACGTTGCTTGCTCGACCGCATGACGGCCGGAGCCCGCAGTCCCAGCGACACCCACATGCAGGCGACGCCCGCCGTCTCCCAGTCGGTCCCGAAGCTGTGGAGTTGACTGGCCGTCATAGCCGACTTGCTGTCTGAGTGATTCCCAAAGCCCCGCCCAGCGCCCTTTGCTCGGAGGGGAGGTGGGGAGTGGTGGAGTCGGTCCGCGTGGCGATGATCAGGCTCGCCGTCATCTCGGCTTCTTGTTCCTGGGTTTCGGAGTACGTCGTACGCGCCAACATGTCTCGAACAAGTGCAGGATTTAGGTCGGGAAACACCAATCGGGCGGTAGCATCATCCAGGGGAGAGCCGCTACGGTGGCCGCAGATGATATGAGCCAGCTCATGAGCGATGATGTGCTCTTGGTGGGGCCGTGTGGTCTTGGCTTCGAAGATGATGAAATCGACTGTGTTCGCGGCTATCCAAAGCCCGCACGGTTGTTCGGCCCGCATGGCGATCGGCACCAAATGGAGTGGCCGGCCACGCCGCTCGCTCAGCAGAGCGCATAACTCGGCAATGTCGCATGACGCGGGAAGTCTCAACGCGGCCAGACGGGCTTCACAGCTGCGGCGCAGGCGTGCGAGGTTGCGACGTTGACTGTGTCTCCTCAGCAGCGACACGAGAAAAGCCTCCTCAGGGAAGGAAGACCAGGGGCTTTGGGCGGCGACGGCATGCTCTCTACCGGCACAGGTGGGTCCCGTAACCGCAGACTCCGTCTTCGGTTACGGGGACGGACTTGGCGGTCCTGGTTCAGCATTCTTCCCCCCTGTCTCTCGTCCTGATCATGTTGTGGCCGCTTAGGCGCCTGGGGCAACAAGTTGCCGCGGGATCAGTAGCGTTGCTCTCTCGTGCCCCGGTGCGCGGCTCGGTGGTACCGATGGAGTGCCGGTCCGGATCCGTCGGGTCGGAGGAGGCGGCGGATCAATCCCGGTCTGCGTGCCGGTTCATGGACGATCTGGACAGCTTCGACCGTCTGCGCGGCACGCATGCCGCAGGGGCGGCTTGAACCTCTTGCCCTGAGCGAGGCGACAGGAATGTTCGCGTTCTCGACTGCGATCCTCGTGGGCGATGCACGTAACCCGCCCGTCCAGCAGACCGAGGGAAGGGCCTTTCCGCTGCGCCACCGTAAGAGCCTGGGAGCGGACTTGCGGGGCTGCCGATGCGGCACTGGCATCGTCACTCCTCCACGGCGGGTAGGCCCTGAAGCTTTCTCACCTGATCGAGCATGGTCGTGATCGCCTCAAGGCTGTCCCGTGGCAGGCCCACCGCTCGCAGGGCGACTCCGCGGACACCTGCTTGACCCAGCATCTCCAAACCCGCGAGCTGGGCGTTGACTCGCTCCGCGTGGTCGGGATCCACGAAATAGGCTGGTGAGACGCCGAAGAACTCCGCGAGCGCGGACAGGAGTTCCTGTGAGGGGCGTGTGCGAGAGCCGTTTCGCAATGCTGAGAGATAGCCGCCGCTGACACGAATGTCAGGATGCCTCTCCTTGATCGCGTCGGCGACCTCGTTGTTGGTCCACCGCCTCCCTTGGGGGCGGCTCCTGGAAAACAAGCTGTCCAGGCGTGTGGCCAGTGTCGACTGCCCTGACGCCCCAGTCATGCTGCCCTCCTGCGGCTGGTACGTGCCTCTGCCCCCATGCGCCCCCGTGCGACGGACAGTCGAAGCCTACTACGGCCGCTCGTCTGGCAGTTGACGATCCTTTGCTGGCGTGAAAGCATGCTCCGGAATCGACCACTAGACGAACTGCAAGCCGAACTTCAACTGCTGGTGGACTACCTGCTGGGGGCTGGACGGTCCTTCGGTCACTGCGTGATCCGAAGCTCATGGCTCCTTTGTGCATCAAGTGCCCTGAGTGAGGTGATTGCGCTGGTTGCGTTCCATGATCCGGTGGCGGGTGTCAGACGGCTGTCGTCTCAGTGCCTGCGGGGCCAGCGTGAGTGCCTTGCCTCCTGTGACCTTGTGCAGGCAGCCCTCTTGCCTCCGCCCACCGACACGGATCTGGCAGACGGCGGTGACGCGCGGCGCCGAGTTCGGTGCCTGTGGCGTCGTCCTCCCAGAAGCCATGTCTCCCGGGCCCGACTTCGCCCTGGTGGCCGGTTTTGTTCTCCCGCACGGCTGACGACAGGGGCTGTTGGCCTCCCTGCCCGATCCCGCATGCAGGGTCCTCCAGGTGGCCCCGGCGGGCAGTGCGGCTTCCCCTCTCTGCTGCCGGTGCGGACGGCCGACCGTCACACCAAGACAGGCGTCAGCGTCGGAGGGCACTCAGCGCGCAGCCGCGACCGACGCGGGCGGGCCCGTGGCGTCCAACTGCCGAGGTCGAACAGTTGGACGGAAAACCCCCTAGCATCGCAATCCAACGGAAATCCTTGAGGTCAGGGAACTTTCCGATGGGTTCCTGAAGGGGCCTCTGAAGGCGTGCTCGATTTTCCTCGACGGAGAAAATTCTGAGCCCACACCCTTGACACCGATCAGGTAAATAGTGGCAGCCATGAGGCCTGTACCGCACCGCAACGTTGACCATGAAGAAGAGACTCGAACGGGAGAGTTCAGGTGGATCCGACGAGCGTTGACATAGTCGCTCCCTCCGTCGTCGAAATCGAGTTGTCCCGACTGTCCTCCGGATCCTCTCCTCGAACCTCGGGTGAGGATCCGGAGCACGTGGAGACCCTGTTATCGACAGAGGGAGAGCTTCCGCCTATCCTCGTTCACCGGCCGACGATGCAGGTGGTCGACGGCCTGCACCGATTGAAGGCAGCGCGACTCAGAGGCGATACGAAAATCCTGGCAAGGTTCGTCGACGGCACCGAATCGGACGCCTTCGTCCTGGCCGTCGAGGCGAACATACGGCATGGTTTGCCGCTGTCGCTCGCTGATCGCAAGCGTGCGGCCGCCCACATCATCGGGACGCATCCGCAGTGGTCCGATCGACGGGTTGCCTCGGCGACCGGCCTCTCCGCCGGCACGGTGGCCGAGCTGCGCAGGCGCGCCGGAGACAGCGGAATCGAGGCAAGGATCGGGCGGGACGGGCGCGTCCGTCCGGCCGACGGTTCGGGGCGGAGAAGACTCGCCGCCGAACTCATCCGCAGTGACCCATGTCTTTCGCTCCGCCAGGTCGCCAAGCAGGTCGGCATCTCCCCGGAGACGGTCCGGGACGTGCGGGGCCGGCTGGAGCGTGGTGAGAGCCCGGTCCGGGACGGGAGCATGAGGTTACAGACCGAGTCGCATCCACTGCCTCGTACGGAACCGGACTTCGGCCGCGCTGTGGGACGCGATCGTCTCGCGATGCTGGAGCGTCTCAAGGCCGACCCGGCGTTACGGCTGAGCGAGACCGGCCGAATGCTGCTGCGCATGCTCATCATGCACTCCATCGACGGGCGGGAGTGGGAGAGAATCCTGCATCGCATCCCGCCGCATCTGTACAGCGTGGTCGCCGAGTTCGCCAGAGAGCACGCCCGGGTCTGGACCGGGTTCGCCGATCGCCTGGAGAACTGGGTGACCACTGTGGCCACAGAATGATCGCGTCCGGCGGCTTTCCGCCGCAGGCCACGCTCCTCCACATGCGGTCGGCTCACGCGCGCGGGCGCCCGGCCCGTACTCGCCGGAAGTCCTGACGAACCTCACGTCTCCCGGCGCGGTCAGCTCGGTGGCCACCCTGACGGCCCAGTTGTCCGTGCCGGGATCCCGACGTCGGCCTGCTGCCCCTCGCATGAGGGCGCGGCGGGAGCGGGCCGGCGCTCTTGGCGCGTGCAACCCAGCTCAGGGGCACTCAGCCCGCCCCGCGGAGTTCGCGGCGCCAGAGGTCGTCGGAGAGGCGTTCGATACCGGCGTTCAGGTGACGGCGGTAGGTGCTCAAGGACAGGCCAAGGTGCTCCGCGGCGGCTTCCTGGGTGGGGGCGCCACGCAGGAAGGTGACGTCGAGGGCGCGGTGCGGCTTGCCCGCCCACGGATCCCGGCCCAGGTCGCGGATGCTGTCCTCCAGCAGCTCGCGCAGCGCGCGGGCAGGGGCGGCCCGGCCGGCGAGCAGCCTGGTGCGGGTGAGGGGATTGGCCGCCAGCTCCCCGTGCGCCGGAAGGTGACGCAGAGCCTGCCGGACGGCGTCTCTGAACTCCTCCTGAGACAGCACCACCAGCTCCGGCCCGTGCGGGGCCACGTCCTCCCGCGCGCCCATCGCCAACAGCCGGTCGAGCCAGACCCGCGCCGGCACGGCCCGCCAGTCGTGCGCGGCCAGGACGTACTCAGCGTCCTTCCCCTGCGCGTGAGTCCCGAGATCGTGCATGTCGTAGTACTCGCAGGAGTACTCGTAGCGATCGCTCGAACGGTCGTCAATGCGCCTGGCGATGAACGACCAGGCCAAGTCCTGCGAGCGCAGGAACCAGGCCACGGCCCGCCACCGGATCAGATTCATCATCGGCGAGAAGCCCCGGTGGCACTCGCGCACCCAGCTCCGGTAGACGGCCACGTGCTCGCCGGACCGCAGCGGAGCATGGGCGTGGGCGGTCGCCCAGGCCGTGGCCACGACCGGGTCCGCCTGCGCCTGCTCCTCCGCCTCCAGGCGGAGCCAGGCGCCGACGCCTGCCAGCTCACCGTCCGCAGCACACCGGTAGAGGCGGAAGGCCTGCGGCTGGCGGGCCGTCCAATGGGAGACGGCGGCGACAGCACCCGCGTCGTGCTCGGCGGCCAGGCGCAGCAGGTCCTCGGCGTCCTCGGGACGGAAGACGTCCTCATACACCTCACCAGCACCGCGCCACACGTGCGGCTCCGCTCTTCGGCCTTCGCCGCGGTGCAGGTAGAACAGCGAACCGACGGCCCCGAGCACGTCCGGGTCCTCGGCGGTACGGATCCGCTCGGTGAGGTGGGCCTCGATACACCGGTGCATGTCGGCGTAGCCCTGCGGGTCGCGCCAGCGCAGGTCGGCTCCGAGGATTTCACGGACGACGTCGTGCGGGTACAAGCCGTAGGGGCCCGACTCCACGAACGGCAGCCGCCGCAGCCAGGAGAACAGCGCCGCCGCGTCCTCGCCGGGCAGCGCCGCGCGCAGCACGTCCTGTGTGGACATGAACGTGTGCGCGCAGACCTCCAGGGCACGCCGGTGCGCCGGGCTGGGCACTTCACCGACGATCTGGTCGAGCAGGGCGGCCACCACGTCATGGGGAGGCCTCCAGCGCGAGCCGGCGCCGCTGTCACGGACGGCCATCGCGATGCTGGTGGCCTCCCCAGCAGCCGTAGCACTGAGCGACAGGGCAAGCGGGTGCCCGCCGGCGAAGGTGAGCAGCGGCTCGTGCGACTCACCGGCCACACCGCGGGAATCCAGCAGCGCGGCGGCGTCCACGCGCTCCAGCTCACCCAGCTCGATGATCCGCACCAGGTCGGCCCAGCCGGGGTCCGCCTGCCACATCAGGTCCGGGGATATGCGACCGGCCATGACCACCAGCGCGCCGACCGGCACCACCGGCAGGAACTGCTCACGCAGCCAGCTCTCCAGGCCCCGCACCCGCTCGAAGGTGTCGATCAGCAGCACGGCGCGCTCGTCGGCGAGCACCGCCCCGGCCTCGGCCACAAAGGCTGCGGGAGACTCCTGGAGAACCCGCCCGTCCAGCATCAGTACGGTGCGATCCGCCTCCGCGGCCCGCTGGGCGAAGCGTTCCAGCAGCGCCGACTTGCCGACACCGCCGGGGCCATGGACGAACAGCACCCGGGCCCCGGTGCCCAGCGCCTCCTCGAAGACGGCCAGCTCTTCCTTTCGTCCGACGAAGGTACGTCGCCTCGCGGCCTGGAGACGCGCTTCCAGGCGCCCGGCACGCTGCCCCTCGTCAACGAACTTGCAGAGCATCGCGGGTCTCCTGGGTCCTCGGTGGCAGGTCGGCGACCGGTCGGTACTCGAAGTGCCACCACTCGTTGTCGTAGATGCGGTAGAGGTCGTAGCGCGCACCGTGCTCCTCGAGCCAGCGCGCCCCCTCGAACGGGCGCACATCCAGCGCGGTGCCCCTGACGTGCCGGGATTCCGCCGGCGGCAGCACGAACATCCGGGCCGCGGCCGGTGAGCCGACGCGGCGCACCTCCTCGTCGAACAACCGCTGCTGGACGAGGGGGTCGCGATACCCCGATGTCAGGCCGAGGAGCTGCCCGTGACGCCAGAGCGCCTCGGCGCGTGCGGCGGTGAACGCCGCCCTGGCACCGTCGGTGAGCCCGGTGAGATCCTCGGCGGGAAAGCGGATCCCCAGAGCCCAGCCACAGGCCAGTTCACGGGCGCGGCCGGGGTCGCGGACGAACGCCACGGGGAGCAGGAGTACGGCGAGCACCACCGTAAGTACGGCGAACAGCCGATCACGGGGCCGAAGTGGGATAACGTGTGGCTCGTTCATGCCTCCAGTCAACGGGGCACGATGTTGCAAGGCCGTATCCGGTTTTCCATATACCGACGATATGCACCGGCTCGTAACATCAGGCTATGCGTGTATTAGTCGTCGAAGACGAGCCCTACATGGCAGAGGCCATCCGCGATGGGCTGCGCCTGGAAGCGATCGCGGCTGACATCGCCGGGGACGGTGATACCGCTCTGGAGATGCTGAGTACCAATGCTTACGACATCGCCGTCCTCGACCGGGACATCCCAGGACCCACCGGTGACGAAATCGCCAAACACATCGTCGCCTCCGGCAGCGGCATGCCGATCCTCATGCTGACCGCCGCCGACCGGCTCGACGACAAGGCCTCCGGGTTCGAGATCGGTGCGGATGACTACCTCACCAAGCCCTTCGAGCTTCGGGAACTCGTGCTCAGGCTCCGAGCACTCAACCGCAGGCGGGCCCACAGCAGGCCGCCTGTGCGGGAGATCGCGGGCTTGCGTGTGGACCCGTTCCGCCGCGAGGTCTACCGCGACGGCCGCTACATCGCGCTGACCAGGAAGCAGTTCGCCGTCCTTGAGGTCCTCGTCGCCGCTGAGGGCGGTGCCGTCAGCGCGGAGGAGCTGCTTGAGCGAGCGTGGGATGAGAACGCCGACCCGTTCACCAACGCCGTGCGCATCACGGTCTCGGCCCTGCGTAAACGCCTCGGCGAGCCCTGGCTGATCGCCACCGTGCCCGGGGTCGGCTACCGCATCGACGCAGGACCTGACGACGATGACCGGGGGGCGGTGCGTGGATAGACGTCAAGGGTTGAGCGTCCGCCTCAAGTTCACCCTCAGCTACGCCGGGTTCCTCGTGATCGCGGGCACCTTGCTGCTCGCCGCCGCGTGGGTGTTCCTTCTGCGGGGCAGGTCGAACAGCCTGGACGTCCCCGATCGCTCCGACTTCCTGCGCGTCTTCGACCCGAGCAATTTCGGCCCGGTCGTCTTCGTCCCGGCGGGAATCCTGGCGCTGGCGTTCCTGCTGGTGTTCGGTCTCGTGGGCGGGTGGATCCTGGCCGGCCGGATGCTCGCCCCGCTGATACGCATCACCGACGCCACACGCAAGGTGGCGAACGGACCGCTCTCCTACCGGATCCGCCTGTCGGGCCGCCGGGACGAGTTCCGCGAACTCGCCGACTCCTTCGACGCCATGCTCGCGCAGCTCGAAGCCCACGTCGCCGAACAGCAGCGATTCGCGGCCAACGCCTCGCACGAACTGCGTACCCCGCTGGCGGTCACGCAGGCGCTTCTCGAGGTGGCCCGCAACGATCCGGACTACGACATGTGCGAGCTGGTCGAGCGCCTCCGCGTCGTCAACGCCCGGGCCATCGACCTCACCGAAGCACTGCTCCTGCTCAGCCGCGCCAACCAGCAGTCATTCGCCAGGGAACCCGTCGACCTGTCCCTCCTGGCGGAAGAAGCCACGGAAACGCTCCTCCCCTTGGCGGAGAAGCAGGGCGTCACCATCGAAACCTCCGGCGACGTGGGTACCACCATCGGCTCACCCGCGCTGCTGCTCCAGATGACCACGAACCTTCTGCACAACGCGATCGGCCACAACCTGCCCGAAAAGGGCGTCGTATGGGTGAATACCAGCGTCCGCCCCCACACGGTCGTGCTCACGGTCGAGAACACCGGCGAGAAGCTCACCCCACAGCTGGTCGCGACCCTCACCGAGCCGTTCCAGCGCGGCACCGAACGCATCCACAGCAGCCACGCGGGTGTCGGCCTCGGCCTGGCGATCGTCAAGACCATCACCCAGGCCCACGACGGAACCCTCACCCTCACCCCGCGCCCCGCCGGCGGGCTCCGCGTCACGGTGCAGCTGCCCGCCGCGCCGGGGCACACACGGACAGAGGGCGATCGGGCCTGACGAACCTCCCTGCCGGCCGTGGCGGAGGCGCCGTAGCGGTACCAGGCGTGTCCCGGGCAGGGGCCCTGCGACCCGGTCCGGACGGTGGCGGCGAGACCCGGTCCGGACGGTGGCGGCAGCGATATGCACGCCACCGCCGTCGACCCCCACTCACTCACTGTGCACCGCCGCCCGGGCCGGGATCGCGGGGGACTACCGCGGCTGGGGCCCGGAGGTGAGCGCGGTGGCGACCTCGTCGAGGCGCGCCCCGCGGGAGGCCTTGAGGAGCACCACATCGCCGGCGGTGATCCGGCCGCGCAGCCACTCGACGGCCGCGGCGTTGTCTGCCAGCGCCACCGCCCGCTCCCCGGCACCGTCGGCGAGCGACCGGACGCCGACCGCGAGTACCACGTCGGCGCGGAAGGCGGCGTACTCCCCGATGGCGTGGTGCTGGGCCTCGCTGTCGTCGCCGATTTCGAGCATCTCGCCGAGGACGGCGATGCGGCGCTTGCCCTCGATCGCCGCCAGCGTGTCCAGGGCGGCGCGGGTCGAGTCGGGGTCGGCGTTGAAGGAGTCGTCGAGCAGCGTCGCGCCGCCGGCGAGGTCGCGTAGCTCCAAGCGCCACTTCGACAGCGCGACCGTGGGCAGCGCAGCCGCGGCCACATCGAGGGGCACTCCGGCCGCCAGGCCCGCCGCTGCGGCAGCCGACGCGTTGAGCGCCTGGTGAGTGCCCACGAGCGGCAGTGTGACCGGGGCCCAGGCGGCGGCGGTGCGCAGGGTGAAGGACGGCCGGGCGAGCCGGTCGGGGACCACGTCGAGCACGCGGACGTCGGCGCGTTCCGTCTGGCCGAACGTCAGCACCGGGCGGTCGGTGAGCGAGCGCATCGCGGCCACCCGGGGATCGTCGGCGTTCAGGACCGCGGTGCCGCCGGGTGCCAGACCCCGCACCAGCTCACCCTTGGCCCGGGCGATCGCCTCGCGGGACCCGAGATGGCTGAGGTGGGCCTGGCCGACGTTGAGGACGACACCGACGTCGGGTGCGACCAGGCCGGTGAGTTTGGTGATGTCGCCGATGCGGCGGACGCCCATCTCAAGGACGAGGAAACGGGTGTCCTCGGTGGCACGCAGCATGGTGAGCGGCATGCCGAGTTCGTTGTTGAGCGAGCCGGCCGTGGCGATCGTCGGTGCGGAGCTGGACAGGACGGCCGCCAGCAGGTCCTTGGTGCTGGTCTTGCCGCGGGACCCGGTCACCCCGATCACGGTAAGGCGGTCGCGCAGCTGTGCCACGACGTGGGCGGCGAGTGCCTGCAACGCGGCCGTGGCGTCCTCGACCACGACGGTCGGCAGCGCCGTGGGCCGGGAGCCGAGCACGGCCACCGCGCCGGCCCGGCCGGCCTGGTCGGCGTAGTCGTGGCCGTCGGCGTGTTCTCCGGCGAAGGCGACGAAGAGGCCGCCCGGCTCGGCCTGCCGGCTGTCGAGCACGGCCGGGGCGGTCACTGTCACGGCGTCGTCACCCGCGACCGTCCCACCGACTACTGTGGCGATCTCACCGAGGCTGAGCGGGATCATGCCTGGACCGCGCAAGGGTCGGTGAAACGCGGCGACAACCGTCCGGTCGCTGTGACGGCGATCGGGGGCGGGCCGGCGAGGTAGCGGACGGCAGAGGCTGGTTCGCTGGAATACATGCCTTCCAGTCAAGGAAGCGTGGTGTTGTCAGCGCGTATGCAGTTTTCGATACGCGGACGATATGTTGCCGACCGGCACCCGCGAGAGCACGGCCGTGTCCGGACGGCCGCGATAGCTCGTCCGTGGGGTCGACCGGACTCGCCGACGGTACGAGCACCGGGGCCGACAGCAGCGCCGCTGGCCTGCGGATTCGCCTCGCCGGCACCCGCTGCGGGCGGGGTACTCGCCCTTGCGGCGCAAGTCGGGCACCGGCCTGCGCCGCAAGAGGTCGGCAACATATCGTCGGCGTATCAAAAAACGCATACGCGCTGGCAACACCAGGTCCTCTTGACTGGTAGGCATGAGTTCCAGCGGACCGACACGAGCGACGACGTTCCGCACCCGAGCGCCGGTGGCGACCTCACGGACTGTCTCGACAACGGGAATCACCGTTTATGGGTGCGATAAGGACGAGGCCCTTCTCTTCCGGGAAATAGCGCCTCGCTTCGGCGTGGAGCCGACCATCACGAAGGCGGCGGTATCCGAAGCCAATGTCGACCTGGCAGTCGGGAACCGGTGCATCAGCATCGGCCACAAGACGCGCGTCACGCGTGCCACGCTCAGCGCACTGAGCCGCGTCGGTGTGGAGTACCTCTCCACACGAAGCGTCGGATACAACCACATCGACGTGAGTCACGCGGAACGTGTCGGTATCTCCGTCGGGAACGTGGCGTACTCTCCCGACAGCGTGGCCGACTACACGCTCATGCTGATGCTCATGGCCGTGCGTCACGCGAAGGCCACCATCCGCCGCACCGACGCTCATGACTACCGACTGAGTGAGATACGCGGCAAAGAGCTGCGCGACCTGACTGTCGGAGTGGTCGGTACGGGGCGTATCGGCACAGCGGTCATCGACCGGCTGCGCGGCTTCGGCTGCCACGTGCTGGCGTACGACAACCGCCCCAAGACCGCGGCCGATTACGTGCCGATCGACGAGCTGTTGCGGCACAGCGACATCGTGACGCTGCACACCCCGCTCACCGCGGAAACCCGCCATCTCATCGATCGCCGACGTATCGGGCAGATGAAACACGGCGCGTTCATCGTCAACACGGGACGCGGGCCGCTCGTCGATACCGAAGCTCTTCTTTGGGCGTTGGAGAGCGGCAGACTCGGCGGCGCGGCCTTGGACGTCCTCGACGGTGAGGAAGGAATCTTCTACACCGACTGCCGGAACAAGCCCATCGGGAACCGCTCGCTGTTGCGACTTCAGGAGCTGCCGAATGTGCTCATCAGCCCGCACACGGCGTATTACACCGACCACGCACTGAGCGACACCATCAGGAACAGTCTCATCAACTGCCTCGACTTCGAAAGCGGGAAAGCATGAACAAGCTGAGGATCGGCATCATCTTCGGGGGCTCTTCCGAGGAACACCCCGTCTCCGTCAAGTCCGCCCGAGAGGTCGCGAAGAACCTCGACGCCGACAAGTACGAGCCGTACTGGATCGGCATAACGCAGTCCGGTGCCTGGCAGCTCTGTGACTCCCCCGCCGGGGACTGGGAGAAGGAAGACGCTCGTCCGGTCATGCTGTCGCCCGACCCGAGCGTCCACGGGCTGCTCGTCCTGGAGCAGGAACGATTCGAAGTGGTCCGTCTGGACCTCGTGCTGCCCGTGCTGCACGGCACGCTCGGTGAGGACGGTGCGATCCAGGGCCTGTTGGAGCTGTCCGGAATTCCCTATGTCGGCTGCGACATCCAGAGTTCCGCCATTTGCATGGACAAGTCCCTGACCTACACCGTCGCCAAGAGCGCGGGCATCGCCACGCCGAACTTCTGGGTGGTCACGGAGAACGAGAAGGTCGACGCCGACCAGCTTCCCTACCCGGTCTTCGTGAAGCCGGCCCGTTCGGGCTCGTCCTTCGGTGTCAACAAGGTCGCCGGTGCGGAGGACCTGCCGGGCGCACTGGACGCCGCACGACAGTACGACTCGAAGGTCCTGATCGAAGAGGCCGTGACCGGCAGCGAGATCGGCTGCGCGATCCTGGGGGACCCCTCCGCCCTGATCGCGGGCGAGGTGGACCGCGTAGCGCTCTCGCACGGGTTCTTCAGGATCCACCAGGAGGCCTCGCCCGAGACCGGTTCGGACAACTCGTCGTTCATCGTTCCCGCCGACATCTCCGAAGAAGCGCGTCAGCTCGTCCAGGAGAGTGCCAAGAACATCTACCGCGCACTGGGCTGCCGGGGGCTCGCCCGCGTGGATCTGTTCCTCCAGGACGACGGCCAGGTGGTACTCAACGAAGTCAACACCTTTCCCGGCATGACCTCCTACAGCCGCTACCCCCGGATGATGGCCGCCGCAGGGATGCCCCTCACCGACGTCCTCGATCGGCTCGTGTCCATCACACTGGACCGGGAAAAGCGATGAACGGTGATTTCGGGTACCTGGACGAGCTGGTGCCCGGCATCCGCTGGGACGCCAAGTACGCCACCCGGGACAACTTCACCGGGCAGCCGGTGGACGGCTACCTGGTGAACCGGATAGTCGGCACCAGAGCCTTGTGCGCAGCCCTGGGCCGGGCACAGGAAAAAGCCGCGACCCATGGCTTCGGCTTGCTCGTCTGGGACGGATACCGTCCGCAACGCGCCGTCGACTGCTTCCGGCGCTGGTCACAACAGCCGGAGGACGGCCGGACAAAGCAGCGCCACTACCCCAACATCGAGAGGTCCGAGCTTTTCGACAAGGGATATGTGGCCGCCAAGTCGGGCCACAGTCGCGGCAGTTCAGTCGACCTGACGCTCTACCACCTTGCCGGCGGAGAAAATGCCCGCATGGGTGGTGGCCACGACCTCATGGACTCGATCTCACATCATGGAGCAGAGGGCATAGAGCCCATCGAAGCGGAGAACCGCGCGTACCTCTGCTCCATCATGGAGGACTGCGGATTTGCTCGCTACGACAGCGAGTGGTGGCACTACACGCTGGAAAGCGAGCCGTATGCAGATGTCTATTTCGACTTTCCCATCACATGACAGAAGCCTCCCTTATGTCTCTCAGTGGGGAAGCCTGGACCGGAACGACGAGGTCGTCATCCAGCGTGCCGCGCCATCGGGTGTCGACGTCTTCCTGAGGCGCACCGACCCGTCGCAACTGCACGACTGGGCCTCCGACGGATACCACTCGCGCGAGGAGTACCTGTTCTGGTCCCGTAAAATCTGCGGCTTGGCCTGCTTGCAATCCCTGCTCCATGGCTGGACGGATGTCCGGCTGCCGATGCGCGAACTCCTCGCGCAGGCCCTCGACTGGGGTTGCTACGTGGTGGAACCCGAGGGCAAGGTCCACGGGCTGATATACCGGCCGTTCATGGCCTGGGTCAGCTCGCAGTTCGGCCTCACATGCCAACTGGTCGAGCGGACACCGCTTCAAGCGTCCGCCCGAGCGGTGCACCCCGGGCAGGTCCTGATCGCTTCGGTGTCTCCTGAGATTCGCGACCCGAGAACCCACGAACCGCGACGGGGAGGGCACCTCGTGCTGATTCACGCGGTCCGCGGCGGGATCGTACGGTTCCATAACCCGTCGGGCTACTCGCACAACGCGGAATCCGCGTCGCTGCCCATCCGCGTCTTCGAGCGGTTCTACGCGGGACGGGGAATCCTGGTCAGCGCGGGAGCGTGAGGCCAGGCGAACCGGCCCCGCGCGCGCGTCGCCACCGGCGGCCACTCGGCGGGGCGCACACAGCCCACGATGAACCTTCCCGACGCGTCGCGTCGGGAAGGAACCCTCGACGCGGACCACCGCCTTCTCCGCCGTCCGCGGCCTGGACCACATGCTCAGTCCAGCCCGCGGCTTCGGCGTGAACCCATCCCGTCACCGCGTCACGGCCGTCGCCGACGCGTGCGATCACGATCACCGAGCGGCGGGCAGCCGCCGAGTACCGGGCGGCAGGCAGTCGCCGCAGGACGTAGAGCCCGCCCACAGGCCCCCCGGGCTGAGGGCGAGAGTTCCGTCGCGTGCCCGGTGACGCTCTTGACGATCTCCCGGCCAAGGCCCACCCTCACCTGGGCGGGTCGTAGACGCGCGGCGCCCGGCTGAGACGGCTCGGTGAGCCGACGGCGAGTGCCCGCGGGCCCTCCCCATCCGGATGTGGACCTTCCCGCCCGGATTCCGGTGTACCTCGCGCTGCCCGCGGCCCCCCAGAGACGATCGAGCAAGAATTCCGGGGCTGCTCCTTTCCCCCTGCGCCATGCGGCGGCAAGCCGACGAGGCCCAGGTCGGGAGGGCGGCCGTGGTGGTCAGCCGTGCCGCGGCAGCCGCGCGGCACAGACACCGGCAGATGCGTCCAAGTGCCAGAAGTGTTCAGTTGGACTCACTCGTGGACATCGACGTGATTCAGCACGATTGGGCTCCGCTGGCTTCGTGAGTCGTGTGAGAGGGGCACCTGCGTGGAAATGGTGTTGCGCTACCAGGGGGTGAGGAAGAGCGATGACGATCCCGATCCCTGGCAGACCACGATCCACCCGGGGACGGTGCGCCGCGTGCTCGCCTACTTCCGCCCGCACATCCGCACCGTGGCGCTCTTCGGTGTGGTCGCCACGATGGAGGCGCTTACCGTCGCCGCAACTCCCTTGCTGCTGAGGGAGCTTGTCGACAACGGCATCGTCAAGAACGACCGCGGGGTCGTGATCTCGATGGCGTGCCTCGCCGCCGGCCTCGCCGTGCTCGGCGCGGGGTTGTCGCTGGTGTCCGCCTACATCTCCGGGCGGATCGGACAGGTGATCACCTACGACCTCCGGGTCCAGGCGCTCGACCACGTCCGGCGGCTGCCGCTCGCGTTCTTCACGCGCACCCAGACGGGGGTGCTGGTCGGCCGGCTGCACACCGAACTGATCATGGCTCAGCAGCAGTTCAGCGGCCTGCTGATGGCGGCCACCAGTGCGGTCATGGTCGTGGTGGTGCTGGCCGAGCTGTTCTACCTGTCGTGGCTCGTCGGGCTCATCACGCTGGCGCTGGTGCCGCTCTTCATCGTGCCCTGGGTGCACGTGGGGCGGGTGATCCAGCGGCGCACCGGACAGCAGATGGACGAGAACACCGGCCTCGGCGGACGGCTCCAGGAGCGGTTCAACGTGCAGGGGGCGATGCTCTCCAAGCTCTTCGGCCGTCCGGACGAGGAGATGGCCGAACTCACGGACCGTGCCGACAGGATCCGCAAGATCGGTGTGAAGCTGTCCGTCTGGGGCCGGATGGCCTTCGTGATGATGACGCTGATGGCCTCGCTCGGCACGGCGATCGTCTACGGGATCGGTGGCGGACTCGTACTCGACGGGGCCTTCCAGCTCGGCACGCTGATCGCCATCGCCACCCTCCTCCAGCGGCTGTTCGGGCCGATCACCCAGCTGTCCGGGATGCAGCAGGTCGCGCAGACCGTCGTGGTGACCTTCTCCCGGGTCTTCGAACTGCTCGATCTGAAGCCGTTGATCCAGGAGCGCCCCGACGCGGTCGCGCTCGCGACGAACGTGGCGCCGGACGTCGAGTTCGAGAACGTGTCGTTCCGCTATCCCACCGCGGACGAGGTCTCACTGGCGTCTCTGGAGCATCTGCGGTCCGATCGCGAACGCGGGAAGGTGACGCCGGACGTCCTGCGCGACGTGAGCTTCCACGTGCGGGCCGGCACCCTCACCGCGCTCGTCGGACCGTCCGGCGCGGGGAAGAGCACCATCACCCACCTGGTGTCCCGGCTGTACGACGCGAACTCGGGGACGGTCCGCGTCGGCGGACACGACCTGCGGGACCTCACCTTCGACTCGCTCCGCGAAACGGTAGGGGTGGTCAGCCAGGACACCTACCTCTTCCACGACACGATCCGGGAGAACCTTCTCTACGCTCGCCCGGACGCCACCGAGGAAGAGCTGATCCAAGCGTGCAAAGGCGCCCAGATCTGGGATCTGATCGAGTCCCTCCCCAGTGGGCTCGACACCGTATCGGGCGACCGCGGCTACCGCATGTCGGGCGGGGAGAAACAACGACTGGCCATCGCCCGGCTGCTGTTGAAGGCGCCCTCGGTCGTCGTCCTCGACGAAGCCACCGCGCATCTGGACTCCGAGTCGGAGGCTGCCGTCCAGCGGGCGCTCAAGACCGCCCTGCGCAGCCGTACCTCGCTGGTGATCGCCCACCGGCTGTCCACGATCCGCGAGGCCGACCAGATTCTCGTGATCGACGGCGGACAGGTCCGCGAGCGCGGGACGCACGAGGAGTTGCTGGCCGAGGGCGGCCTCTACGCCGAGCTTTATCACACGCAGTTCGTCAAGCCGGGAGACAACGGCACCGAGCCCGCCGACCTCGGCACCGGGCTCGGGCCGGACATGGCACTCCGGTCGGTGCATCAGGTGGTCCGTGAAGGAGAACGATGAATTCCACAGCGCAAGCCACACCGACGGTGTTGGAGCTGTTCGCCTCGCATGTCGACCGGACGCCCGACGCGGTGGCCGTCGTAGCCGGTGATCAGGTTCTGACGTATCGGCAACTCGATGAGCGAGCGGGCCGGCTGGCCGGACGCCTGATCAATAGGGGCATCCGCCGCGGCGACCGCGTCGCGGTCATGATGGACCGCTCACCCGAGCTGCTCGTGGCCACGCTCGCCGTATGGAAGGCGGGGGCCGTGTACGTCCCGGTGGACGCCGCCTACCCGGCGAGGCGCGTGGCGTTCATGGTGGCGGACGCCAAGGTGTCCCTGATGGTGTGTTCGGCCGCGGCGCGCGGCGGCGTACCGGACGGGGTCGAGTCGATCCAGGTGGACGCCGCGACCGACGAAGGCGCGTGCGACGCGGCGGCCGTCACGGTGCACCCGGGCGATCTGGCCTACGTGATGTACACCTCCGGCTCGACGGGCGCCCCGAAGGGGGTGGCCATCCCGCACCGGAGCCTGGTGGAGCTGGTGGAGAGCCCCGGCTGGGCGATGGAGCCCGGCGACGCGGTCCTCATGCACGCGCCGTACGCGTTCGACGCGTCCATGTTCGAGATCTGGGTGCCGCTGGCATGGGGCGCCCGTGTGATGATCGCGGAGCCGGGGCCGGTGGACGCCCAGCGCCTGCGGGAGTTGGTCGCGGCCGGGTTGACACGGGCGTATCTGACCGCCGGGAACTTCCGCGCGGTGGCGGAGGAGTCGCCGGAGTCCTTCGCGGGGCTCCATGAGGTGCAGACCGGTGGTGACCTGGTGCCCGCGCACGCGGTGCGCAGGGTGCGGGAGGCCTGCCCCCGAGCGCGGATCCGGCACCTGTACGGCCCGACCGAAGCGACCGTGTGGGCGACGTGGCACGTGCTCGAGCCAGGTGACGAGATGGGCCCGACGCTGCCGATCGGACGGTCCCTGCCGGGCCGTCGGGCTCATGTGCTCGACGAGTCGCTGCGGCCCGTGGGCCCGGGTGTGGTCGGTGAGCTGTACCTCTCCGGTGCCGGTCTGGCGGACGGCTATCTGAACCGGCCGGGCCTGACGGCGGAGCGGTTCGTGGCGGATCCGTTCGCACCCGACAGCGCCCCCGAGGACGGTGGCGGTCAGGTGACGGGCGGACGGATGTACCGGACCGGCGACCTCGCCCAGTGGACCGCGGACGGCGAGCTGCTGTTCGCGGGCCGGGTCGACCACCAGGTGAAGATCCGCGGGTACCGGATCGAGCCCGGCGAGATCGAGGCCGCCCTGACGGCCCAGCCGGGCGTCGACGACGCCGTGCTGGTGGCGATCGACGGGCGCCCGATCGGTTACGTGGTGGCGGACAGGGACGCGGATCCCGATCTCATCCGCGAGCGTCTCGGGGCCGAACTGCCGGAGTACATGATTCCGGCCGCTGTCATCGTGCTGGACGCGCTCCCCCTGACCGCCAACGGCAAGGTGGACCGGGCGGCTCTGCCCGCGCCCGAGTTCGCGGCGAACGCAACCGGCCGCGCACCGGTGACCGAGCCGGAGCGTGTGCTGTGCGATCTCTTCGCCGAGCTGCTCGGCCTGGAGCGAGTCGGGGTCGACGACGGCTTGATCCAGTTGGGCGGGGACTCGATCGTCGCGATGCGCATGGCGGCACGCGCGGTCAAGGCGGGCCTGCTGCTGACACCCGCCCAGATCCTGGAGGAGCAGACGCCCGCACGCCTGGCGGCCGTCGCGCGTGCCGTACCCGCTGATCGCCCCGCCGACCAGCCGCTGATCGCCCTGACCGCGCAGGACGAGGCGGACCTGGCGACCGCCCACGCGGATGCGGAGGAGATCTGGCCGCTGGCACCGCTCCAGGAAGGGTTGCTCTTCCAGTCGACCCTCGACGATCAGGGCCCCGGTGACCAGGGCCGCGACATCTACCAGGTGCACTGGCTCGTGGAGCTGAGCGGACCGCTGGACGTCCCCCGGCTGCGGGCCACGTGGGAAGCGGTTTTCGCTCGGCACCCCCAGCTTCGGCCCAGCTTCCATCGGCTCCCGTCGGGCAAGGCGGTGCAGGTCGTCCACCGGCACGTCACCTTGCCGTGGCGGGAGGTGGATCTGACGGGTGCCGGCGATGTCGACGCGGCCGTCGACGCCCTGGTCCTTCAGGAACAGAAGAACCGGTTCGATCTCGCCGAGGCCCCCCTGGCCCGGCTGGTGCTGATGCGCGTCGCCGAGGACCGGCACCGCCTGCTGGTCGTCATTCACCACACGCTGATCGACGGCTGGTCGGTGGCGGTCATCCTCAACGAGGCGGCCGAGGCGTACGCGGCCGGCGGGCAGCTCCCGGAACGGGCGGGCTCGGCCTCCTACCGGGACTACCTGGCCTGGCTCGACGGGCAGGACAAGGACGCGGCACGCGCGGCCTGGCGGGCGGAGCTGTCCGGTCTGGGTGAGCCGGCGCTGGTCGCGACAGCGGCCCCCGTGGCGGACTACGACCACCAGGTCGTCCACCTGCCCACGGATGTCCACACCCGGCTGACGCGGCTGGCCCGCGACCACGGCCTGACGCTGAACACGGTGGTACAGGGCGCCTGGGCGATGGTTCTGGCGCGGCTTCTGCGCCGGACCGACGTGGTCTTCGGCGCCACGGTCGCCTGCCGTCCCGCGGAGCTTTCGGGTGTGGAGTCGATGCCGGGCCTCATGATGAACACGGTGCCGGTCCGGGTGCCCCTGGACGGCGGCCAATCAGTCATCGACATGCTCACCGAGGTGCAGCGCCGGCAGGCGGCCCTCATCCCGCACCAGCACCTGGGACTGCCGGAGATCCAGAAGGCGGCCGGCGCCGGCGCGACCTTCGACACGTTGCTGGTGTTCGAGAACTATCCGCGCGAGTTCGCGGGCCAGTTCACGTATCTGGGCACGGTCGAGGGGACCCACTATCCGCTGACCCTCGGCATCATCCCGGGAGATCACTTCCGGATCCAGCTCAGCTACTGGCGCGGGCAGATCCGGGAGAGCGTCGCGGAGTCGGCGCTCCAGTGGTTCGTCGACGCGCTCGCCGCGCTGGTCGCCGACCCGTCCGGATCGGTGGGGCGGATCGGCATGGCCGGGGGCCACGCGCACGATCCGGCACCGGCGTTGGCGGCGGGGGAGACCTTGCCGGCCCTGGTGAGGCGGGTGGTGAGGGAGCGCCCGCATGACGTGGCGGTGGTGGACGCCGAAGGTGAGCTGTCGTTCGGGCAGCTGTGGGACCGGGCGGTGGGACTGGCCGCTGTGCTGCGGGCCCGCGGGGTCGGTCCTGAGCACCGGGTGGGCGTGGTGGTGGACCGGTCGTCGTGGTGGCTGGTCGGGATACTGGGCGTGTCCTTGGCGGGCGGCGCGTTCGTTCCGGTGGACCCGGCCTATCCGGCCGAACGCGTCACGTGGATTCTGGACGATGCCGATCCGGTGTCGGTGGTGTGCGTCGGAACGACTCGGCCGGCCGTGCCCGAAGAGTTCGCGGATCGCCTGGTGGTGATCGGAGAGACCGATCCGGCGGAGGGCTCGGACGCGGAATTGCCGCAGGCGGGCCCGGGCGACGCGGCGTACGTGATGTACACGTCGGGGTCGACGGGCGCTCCCAAGGGGGTCGTCGTCTCCCACGCGGGGCTCGGCAACCTCGCGGCGGCGCAGATCGACCGCTTCGGCGTGACGCCGTCCTCACGGGTCCTGCAGTTCGCGGCGCTGGGCTTCGACGCCATGGTGTCCGAGGTGCTGATGGCGTTGCTGTCGGGGGCGACGCTGGTCATGGCGCCGGCGCGGGATCTGCCGCCGCAGGTGTCGCTGACCGAGGCGCTGGAACGGTGGCAAGTCACGCACGTGACGGTTCCGCCGTCGGTCCTTGGCACGGCCGACGTCTTGCCGGACGCGTTGCAGACGGTGGTGGTGGCGGGGGAGGCCTGCCCGCCGAGCCTGGTGGACCGCTGGTCGGAGCGGCTGCGGCTGATCGACGCATACGGCCCGGCCGAGGCCACGGTGTGCGCGGCGATGAGTACGCCGTTGACGGCGGGCCGGGACGTGGTCCCGATCGGGACGCCGATCGCGGGGGGCCGCTGCTATGTGCTGGACGCGTTCCTGCTGCCCTTGCCGCCGGGAATCGTCGGTGAGCTGTACGTGGCCGGAATCGGATTGGCGCGCGGCTACCTGGGTCGCGCGGGGCTGACGGCGGAACGGTTCGTGGCTGATCCGCTCGCCCCTGGCGAACGGATGTACCGGACAGGGGATCTGGCGTACTGGACGAGCCAGGGCGACCTTGTGTTCGCCGGGCGGGCCGACGACCAGGTCAAGGTCCGGGGGTTCCGGATCGAACCCGGCGAGATCGAGTCCGCTCTGGCCGACCACCCAGGGGTCTCCCAAGCCGCGGTGACCGTCCGCGCGGACCGGCTGCTGGCCTACGTCTCACCCAGCGACATCGATCCGCACGCGGTGCGCGAAGGGCTCGCCTCCCGGCTGCCACAGCACATGGTGCCCACGGCGGTGATGGCGCTGGACGCCCTGCCGGTGACGGCGAACGGGAAGATCGACCGGGGCGCGCTGCCTGACCCCGACTTCGCCGCGGCGACCGCGGGACGGGAGCCGGTCACGGAGGCCGAGCGGGCGCTGTGCGGCCTCTTCGCCGAGGTCCTCGGCATCGACCGGGTCGGTGCGGACCACAGCTTCTTCGAACTGGGCGGCGACTCGATCCTCTCGATGCAGCTGGCGACGCGGGCGCGACACGCCGGTTTGACGTTCACCTCGCGGGACGTCTTCGAGTGCAGGACACCGGAGCGGCTCGCGCGACTGACGGCCCGATCGGCGCTGCCGCACAGTGACCACGTCCCCGCGGCCGACGGTGTGGGCGGCGTCCCTTGGACGCCGGTCATGCGGATGCTGGGGGACGGGGTCGTGGGCGCGGGGTTCGCCCAGTGGGCGGTGGTGGGCGCGCCGCCGGACTTGACGGAGGACGCGCTGGCGGCCGGTCTCGCGGCGCTGGTGGATGCCCACGACATGTTGCGTCTGCGGACGGAGCCGGGGCGGCTGGTGGTGGGCGAGCCCGGGTCGGTGGACCCGGCCGGGTTGGTCACCCGCGTGGAGGCCGCAGGACGTCCGCTGGATGAGGCCGTGGAGAACGCCGCGCGGGAGGCGGTGGCGCGGCTCGACCCCGCCGCGGGTGTGATGGTGCAGGCGGTATGGGTGGACAGGGGCCCGGACCGGCTGGGCCGGGTGGTGCTGGTGGTGCATCACCTGGCGGTCGACGGAGTGTCGTGGCGGGTCCTGCTGCCGGACCTCCAGGCCGCCTGCGAGGCGGTGGCCGCCGGGCGGGACCCGGTGGTGGAACCCGCAGGGGTGTCGTTCAGGCGGTGGGCAGGCCTGCTGGAGGAGTGGGCGGTCTCCGAGGAGCGGGTCGGCGAGTTGCCTGCGTGGCAGGCCGTCGTCGGCCAGGAGGAGCAACCGGTCGCCGCGCCCGAGCTGACCACAGGCCGGGACGCGGGCGGTGTGGTGCGCTCGCGGTCCTGGGTCGCGCCGAAGGCGGACACGTCCGTGCTGGTGGGACGGGCACCGGGAGTGTTCCACTGCGGGGCGCATGAGGTCCTGCTGGCCGGGCTTGCCGGCGCGGTGGCCCGGTGGCATGGCGTGGACGCGCTGTTGGTGGACGTGGAAAGCCATGGCCGTCATCCCGTCGACGGGATGGACTTGTCCAGGACAGTGGGCTGGTTCACCAGCGTGCACCCGGTGCGCCTTGATGTGGCGGGGATCGACCTCGCCGATGCGCTCACCGGTGGTTCGGCGGCCGGACGCCTGCTGAAGGCGGTCAAGGAACAGTCGCGGGCGGTGCCCGGCGATGGGCTCGGCTACGGGTTGCTGCGCCATCTCAACAGCGAGACCGGACCGGTTCTCGCGGCATTGCCCTCGCCCCAGATCGGGTTCAACTACCTGGGCCGGTTCGCGGCGGGGGACCAGAACGACGGGCGGGCGTGGCAGCTGGCCGGGGACATCGGCAGTTCGATGGACGCGACCACGGAACTGCCGCACGCGGTGGACGCCAACGCGATCGTCCAGGACCTGCCGGACGGCCCGCAGCTGACGCTCACGCTGGAATGGCCCGACGGTCTGCTCGACGAGGCCGAGATCGAACGACTGGGCCGGCAATGGCTGGACATGCTGTCCGGCCTTGCCCGCCAGGCGGCTGACCCTGCCGCAGGCGGACACACCGCGTCCGACTTCGCCCTCGTCGACCTGGAGCAGCACGAGATCGAGGCCCTTGAGGCCGAACACTCGGGTGCCGGTGGTGTGGCCGAGGTGCTGCCGCTGTCCCCGTTGCAGCACGGGCTGGCCTTCCACGCCGGCTTCGTGGGCGACGGCGTCGACGTCTACACCGGACAGGCGGTCCTTGACCTGACCGGCCCGCTGGACATGCCGCTGCTGCGGAAGTCGGTGCGCGGGCTGCTGGACCGGCACGCCAATCTCCGTGCCGGCTTCCGGCACAGCGCCGCCGGGGTCCCCTACCAGGTGATCGCCAACGCCGTGGAGGTGCCGTTGACCCAGGTGGACGTGACGGAATCGGCAGACCCGCAGGCCGAAGCGGCGGCGGTGGCCGCGGCCGAACGGGCGAAGCCGTTCGAACTCGCCCGGCCCCCGCTGCTGCGGTTCACGGTGATCGCGGTGGGGCCGGACCAGTACCAGCTGGTGCTGACCTCTCACCACATCCTGCTCGACGGCTGGTCGATACACCTGCTGCTCGATGAACTGTTCAAGCTGTACGACAACGGAGCGGATCCGCTCGCGCTGGCGCCGGTGACCCCGTACGGGCAGTACCTGACCTGGTTGAGCAGAACCGATCGGGACGCTGCGAGCACCGCGTGGCGCGAGGCCCTGGCCGGCTTGCCCGAGCCGACTCTGGTGGCGGCGGACCGGCCGGTGCCGGTCCAGATGTCCGAGCAGATATGGGGCGCGCTGGACGAGGCGTCCTTCGAGGCCGTGGTGGCGAGGGCCCGCGAATTCGGCGTCACGGTCAGCACACTGCTCCAGGCGGTGTGGGGCGTGGTCCTCGGGGCGATGACCGGTCGTGACGACGTGGTGTTCGGCTCAGTGGTGTCCGGGCGCTCGGCCGAGCTTCCCGGGATCGACACCATGGTCGGACTCTTCATCAACACCGTCCCGGTCCGGGTACGGATGGAGCCGCAGCACACCTTCACCGAGCTGACGCGGCGATTGCAGAGCGAGCAGACACAGCTGCTGGCCCATCACCACCTCGGGCTCGCCGACATCCAGCAGGCCGTCGGGCTCGGGCAGCTCTTCGACACCCTCTTCGTCTACGAGAACTACCCCAAGCCTGCCGCGCCCGATGACGCGGCCGCCGGCGCGGAACCGGACCGGCTGCGTGTGCAGGGCGTGACGGACGCCGACTCCACCCACTATCCCCTGGCACTGACGGCCATCCCGGGCGACGGCCTGCAACTGCGCCTCGAACGCCAGCCCGAGCTGGTCACCGCCGCGCAGGCCGACGCCGTACTGGATCGGTTCACGCAGGTGCTCGAAGCCCTCGTCGCCGCTCCGCGGGTGCCGCTGTCCGTGGTGCCGATCCTGACCGATGCCGAGCGGCGACAGCTGGGGGCGTTCAATGACACCGCGGTGGAGGTGCCGGCCCAGACGCTGCCGGAGATGTTCGCCGCGCGGGTCGCCGCCACCCCTGAGGCGACCGCGGCGGTCTTCGAGGACCAGTCGCTGACCTACGCCCAGCTCGACGCCCGCGCCAACCAGTTCGCCCACTGGCTCATCGACCACGGCGTCGGAACCGAGGACCGGGTCGCGATCATGCTGCCCCGCTGCCTGGAACTGGTGGTCGCCGTCCTCGGTGTCACCAAAGCCGGGGCCGCCTGGCTGCCCATCGACGCGAACTACCCCCAGGCGCGCATCGACTACATCCTCGCCGACGCGCGACCGGCGGTCGTGGTGGACGAGTCGGTGGTACGTGCGGTCAGCGGATACCCCACCGATCCGGTGCGGTCGCGGGCAGTGCCCGAAAACGCGGCCTACCTCATCTACACCTCCGGCTCCACCGGAAAACCCAAGGGCGTCGTGGTCACCCACACCGGTCTGGCCAGTCTGGCCAACAGCCTGGCCGAGCGCCTTGACCTGACCACCCGGAGCCGGGTCCTGGCCTTGGCGTCGCCGAGTTTCGACGTCTCGGTGCTGGAACTGCTCATGGCCGTCGGTGGCGGTGCGGCACTGGTGGTTCCGCCCGAGGGCGTGGTGGCCGGTGCGGAGCTGGCCGAGGTGCTGGCGAGCCGGGAGATCAGCCATGCGCTGATCCCGCCCCCCGTGCTGGCCACCGTTCCCGCATCACCCGACTGGGTACTGCCGTGCCTGGTCCTGGGCGTGGCGGCGTGTCCCCCTGAACTCGTGCACCGGTGGACACCCGGGCGCCGGATGATCAACACCTATGGGCCGACCGAGGCCACGATCGCCATGACGATCGGCCGGGACATCCCGGACGGTGACGAGATTCCGCCGATCGGATATCCGACCGCGAACACCCGGGCGCTCGTCCTGGACGCGTGGATGCGGATGGTGCCACCGGGCGCGGTGGGCGAGTTGTACATCGCCGGTGTGGGTGTGGCGCGGGGGTATCTGGGCCGAGCGGGACTGACCGCCGCTCGATTCGTGGCCGACCCGTTCGGCTCGGGTGAGCGGATGTACCGGACCGGCGACCTGGTCTGGTGGAACCCGGAAGGGGAGCTGGTCTTCGTCGGTCGCGTCGACGACCAGGTGAAGGTACGCGGCTTCCGCATCGAGCCGGGTGAGGTCGAGGCGGCGCTCCTGGCGCAGGAGTCGGTGGGGCAGGCGGTGGCGGTGGTCCGCGCCAGCCATGCCGGCGAACGGCTGGTGGGCTACGTGACCCCTGCCGGGGAGGCCGCGGTGGACGCCGTGGCGGTGCGCGAGGGCGTGGCGGCCCGGTTGCCGGAGTACATGGTGCCGGCGGCGGTGGTGGTGCTCGACGCGCTGCCCGTGACGGCGAACGGGAAGGTCGACCGCAAGGCGCTGCCGGAGCCCGACTTCAGCGGACGCGTCTCCGACAGGGAGCCGGTCACCGAGGTCGAACGGATGCTGTGCGATCTGTTCGCCGAGGTGCTCGGGCTGCCACGGGTCGGTGCGGACGACAGCTTCTTCGAGCTGGGCGGGGATTCGCTGCTCTCGATGCAACTGGCGGCGCGGGCCCACCGTGACGGCATGGTCTTCGGCCCGCGGGAGGTGTTCGAGCACCGGACGCCGGCGGGCATCGCGACGATCGTGCAGCTGGGCACGGATGACCCTGGCGCGGGCCAGGAGATCCCGTCCAACGTCGACCTCCTCGACCTGGACCAGGAGGAGATCGACGCGTTCGAGGCCGAGTTCGACCACCAGTGAGGCCTGCCCTGCTCCGCTGACGACACGCTGTGCGCGGCTCTCACCCACGTACGGGTGAGCGGCCGCGCCCGGCGGGCGCTGCCACCCCGCTTCGGCGGGGGCCGATCCCTGCGGGGCGTCGGCCACCGCCCGGCCTTGCGCGCGTTGCCGCCCACCGTCCAGGGCCCCGATCGACGGGCGCCCGGCCCCGGGCCCCTGCTCATACTGATCAACCGAAGGAATGGATGTGGCCGTGATGCACTCCGCACTGGTGATCGGCACAGGTCTGATGGGTACGTCGGTGGCGCTGGCGCTGCGGGCGCGCGGCCTGACCGTGTACCTCAGGGACGTCGACTCGGCGGCTGCCCGGACGGCCGCGTCCCTGGGCGCCGGTACGGTGCAGCCGCCCACGGAGACCGTCGACCTGGCGATCGTCGCGGTGCCGCCGCCGCTCGTCGGCAAGGTCCTCGCGGACGCACAGGGCGCGCGCCTGGCGCGGCACTACACGGACGTGGCGAGCGTGAAGGCGGAGATGCAGCACGACGTCATCGCCCTCAACTGCGACACCTCGTGCTACGTGGGCGGGCACCCCATGGCGGGTGCGTCGCGCAGCGGTCCGCTGAAGGCTCGGGGCGACCTCTTCGAGGGCCGCACCTGGGCGCTGACCCCGACGGCGGACACCGATACCGAGACGCTCAACACGGCACTGGAGCTGGTGACGCTGTGCGGCGCTGTTCCCGTCCTGATGGAGGCGGCGGCACACGACCGCGCGGTGGCGCTGGTGTCCCACGCGCCCCACGTGGTGGCGAGCCTGGTCGCCATGCGCCTGGAAGGCGCCGAGGAACGTGAGGTGAGCCTGGCGGGTCCGGGGCTGCGGGACCTGACCCGGATCGCGGAAGCCGACCCCCAGCTCTGGCTGGACATCCTGGGCGGCAACGCCGCGGTCGTGGCGGACCTCCTGGACGAACTGGGCGCCGACCTGAGCGAGATGGTCGCCGGGCTGCGCGCCATGGCGGCGACGGACGAGGCCAAGCGCAGCAGCGGCATGAAGACGGTCGGGACCATGCTGCGCAGGGGGGTGTCGGGCCGCAGCCGCATCTCCGGCAAGCACGGGCCGCAGCCTGAGCGGTTCGAATCGGTGACCGTGATGATCGGCGACCAACAGGGCGAACTGGCACGTCTGCTGACGGACGCGGGCCGCGCCGACGTCAACATCGAGGACATCCGCATCGAGCACGCCACCGGCCGACAGGCAGGCCTGGTCCATGTCAGCGTCGCTCCCGGCATGTCGGCACCGCTGCGGGAAGCCCTGCGGGCCGGCGGCTGGCACGAGCGCTGAGCGCCGACCGCGGCCCGCTGTGCGGCTCGCCCCGCAGGCGGCCCGTGTTCCGCCGGTGCAGGGCCCGTTGAGCGGGTCCGCAGGGTCTCGACGCCCTCGGCCTGCCAGCGGCGGTACAAGCCGTCGTACGCCTGCCGGCTGATTTCGAAGTACCGGCAGGACATAGTCACGTTGCCGGTGACCTCTTCGGCGTGGAGTATGAAGGCCAGGCGCCGCCTGGCGCACGTGTATTGAGCGACGGCGATCGAGCGACCGCCTCCGGTGTGACTGGACATGTTGTCTGGCATTGCCCGTCAGGCGGATGATTCTTCCGTGCGGCACGTTCCGCATTCGACGTCGACCTCCTCGGCCTGGTTCAGGGCGAGTTCGAGGAATTCACGGTTCAGTTCGACGACCAACGTCAAGCCCATAGCTGATTAAGGGAGACATTGATGGCCCAGTCGCGGATCGAAGACATTTGGCCGCTGTCGCCACTGCAGGCTGGGTTGCTCTTCCACGCGGTGTACGACGGAGAAGGGCCCGACGTCTACATAGGCCATTGGATCCTGGAACTGGACGGGCCCGTGGACGCGGCCAGGCTGCGCGCGGCATGGGAGGCGCTGCTGACCCGGCACGCTCCGCTCCGGGCCTGCTTCCGGCAGCGCAAATCGGGTGAGACGGTGCAGATCATCCTCAAGGAGGTGGAACTGCCGTGGCGGGAGGTCGACCTCTCCCACCTCGACGACCCCACCGAGGCCGTGCGGGAGCTGGCCGAGGAGGACCGGACCCAACGATTCGACCTCGCACAGGCGCCGCTGCTGCGGCTGACCTTGATCCGCCTCGACGACCGTACGCACCGACTGGTGATGACCTGCCATCACACGATCATGGACGGCTGGTCGCTGCCGGTCGTGGTCAACGAACTGTCCAAGCTGTACCCGGCCGGCGGCGACCCCCTGGCCCTGCCCGCGGTGACCTCGTACCGGGACTACCTCGCGTGGCTGAGCAGGCAGGACAAGGAGAGGGCACTGGCGGCTTGGTCGGCGCGGCTGCACGGTGCCGAGGAGCCGACCCTGGTGGCGCCCGCCGACCCGGGGCGTCCCCCCGGCGTGCCGGACAGCGTCGAGGTCGAGCTGTCCGAGCCCCTCACGCGCTCGCTGGACGAACTGGCCCGTAGCCACGGTCTGACGCTGAACACCGTGGTGCAAGGCGCGTGGGCGATGGTCCTGTCACGCCTTGCGGGCCGGACGGACGTGGTGTTCGGGGCGGCGGTGTCGGCGCGCCCGCCGGACCTGCCCGGCGTCGAGGAGATGGCGGGGCTGTTCCTCAACACCGTTCCGGTACGCGTGCAACTGCGCGGCGCGACGCCGGTCATGGAGCTGCTCGCGGAATTGCAGAGGCGGCAGTCGGCGCTCATACCTGACCAGTTCGTGGGCCTTGTGGACATCCAGCAGGCGGCCGGTCCCGGCGCGGTCTTCGACACCATGATCGTCTTTGAAAAGTTCCCCAACAAGCCCGCCGAATCGGACTCCGAGGGAAATTTTGGCATCCGAATACATCAAGGCCGGGTAGCCGCCCACTATCCGCTGACGCTGGTCTGCGTCCCCGGCGCGTCGATGCTCTTCAAACTCGACTATCTGACGGAAATCTTCGACCGGGCCACAGCATTCACCATCGTCGAGCGATTGAAGGAGGTCCTGCGCCAGCTGACGGACGCGGGCGACCTCACGGTGGCCGAAGTCGATGTGACCAGCGCGGCCGAGCGCGATGTGATGGTCGACGAATGGGGTACGGCAGCCGCCCTGACGCCGGGCCGGCCGGCCCCGGAGCTGTTCGACCGCCAGGTGGAGCGCCACCGCGACAAGGCAGCGCTCGTCGACGGCCAGCGGGAGATGTCGTACGAGGAACTGGCCGAGCACGCGGAGCGTCTCGCCGGCTATCTGCGCAGCAGGGGAGTTCAGCGCGGGGACCGGGTGGCCGTGGTGATGGACCGGTCACCCGAGCTGATCGCGACACTGCTCGCGGTGTGGAAGGCAGGAGCGGCGTACGTCCCCGTGGACCCCGCCTACCCGGCGGAACGCCTGAAGTTCATGCTCGCGGACGCGGAGCCGACGGCAGTGGTGTGCGCGGAGGCGTACCGAGGTGTCGTACTGGACGGAGGGCTCGACCCGATCGTCCTGGACGATGTCCCGACGCGGCAGGCGATCGCGGAGAGCACCCGTCTGTCCGTCGGCGTGGACGCTGACGACCTCGCCTACGTGATGTACACGTCGGGGTCGACGGGCACACCGAAGGGCGTCGCCGTGTCGCACGGCAACGTCGCGGCGCTGGCCGGGAACCCGGGATGGGCGACCGGCCCTGATGACGCCGTGCTGATGCACGCCTCGCACGCCTTCGACATCTCCCTGTTCGAGCTGTGGGTGCCGCTGCTGTCGGGCGCCAGGGTGGTGCTGGCCGGACCGGGCGCGGTGGACGGCGAGGCTCTGGCCGGTTATGTGGCCGGCGGTGTCACGGTCGCCCATCTGACCGCGGGGACCTTCCGGGTGGTGGCCGAGGAGTCACCGGAGTCCCTCGCCGGTCTGCGCGAGGTGCTGACCGGTGGCGACGCCGTGCCGCCCGCGGCGGTGGAGCGGGTGCGGCGCGGCAGCCCTGACGTACGGGTGCGGCATCTCTACGGCCCGACGGAGACCACGCTCTGTGCCACGTGGTGGCTGCTCGAACCCGGCGAAGCGACGGGACCAGTGCTGCCGATCGGACGACCGCTTTCGGGACGGCGAACCTACGTCCTCGACGCGTTCCTGCGACCGGTGCCTCCGGGCGTGGTGGGCGAGCTGTACGTCGCTGGAGCCGGTGTGGCGCAGGGCTATCTCGGTCGTGCGGCCTTGACGGCGGAGCGGTTCGTCGCTGACCCGTTCGCTCCCCGCGAGGCCTCCGCGGGGGACGGTGACCAGGTGACGGGTCAGCGCATGTACCGGACCGGGGACCTCGCGTACTGGACGGACCAGGGCGCGCTGGCGTTCGCCGGACGTGCCGATGACCAGGTCAAGATCCGCGGATATCGGGTGGAGCCCGGCGAGATCGAGGTGGCCCTCGCCGGCCTGCCCGGCGTCGCCCAGGCCGTCGTGTCCGTACGCGACGAGCAGCACCTGATCGGTTACGCGGTCGCCGAAGCGGGGCACGACGTCGACCCGGTGCGGCTGCGCGAGCAGCTCGCGGAGACGCTGCCCGAGTTCATGGTTCCGGCCGCGGTCCTGGTGCTGGACCAACTGCCGTTGACAGTCAACGGAAAGGTGGACCGGCAGGCCCTGCCCGACCCGGACTTCGCCGCGAAGGCGGCCAGCCGGGAGCCGGAGACGGAGGCCGAGCGCATCCTTTGCGGAGTGTTCGCCGAAGTCCTCGGCCTGGAACGGGTCGGGGTCGAGGGCAGCTTCTTCGAGCTGGGCGGGGACTCGATCTCGTCCATGCAGGTGGCGGCCCGTGCGCGACGCGAGGGGATTTTTCTCACCCCGCGGCAGATATTCGAGCACCGGACCCCCGAGCGACTCGCGGCACTGACACAAGAGGCCCTGGCGACCCGCGTACGGGACCGCTCCGAGGCGGTCACAGGCGTGGGAGAGATCCCCTGGACGCCGGTGATGCGCGCCCTCGGGGATGCCGCGGCGCGCCCCGACTTCGTGCAGGCGAAAGTCGTCGTCACCCCGGCGGACCTGAGCCCGGATGCCCTGGTGAGTGCCCTGCAAGCGGTGCTGGACGTGCACGATCTGCTGCGGGCACGGGTGACACCCGACGGACGGCTGTTCGTGGCCGAGCGCGGCGCGGTGGACGCGGCCGGCCTGGTCACGCGGGTGCCGGCCGGGACCGCGGACCTCGACGAGCTGGCCGAGCACCAGGCCAGGACGGCGGCCGGCACGCTGGACCCGTCGGCGGGAATCATGGTACGGGCGGTGTGGGTCGACGCCGGGAGCGACCGGCCGGGCCGGTTGGCTCTGGTGGTGCATCACCTGTCGGTCGACGCGGTCTCGTGGGGAATCCTGCTGCCGGATCTGCGGTCGGCGTACGACGCGGTGACCTCCGGCGAGCTTCCTGCCCTCGAACCCGCGACGACCTCGTACCGGCACTGGGCGCGGCGGCTGACCGAGCAGGCGTCGAGCGAGAGCACGCTCGCTGAAGTCGATTACTGGGTCGCCGTACTGGAGGGTGCGGGCCCGTCCGGCGTACTGGACGGTGTGGATGCGTCCGCCGTACTGGACGGCGCGGACGCGTCCGCCGTATGGGACGGTGCGGATGCGCCCCTCGCAACGCAGCCCGGGCAGTCGCACTCGTGGTCGTCGACACTGACCGGAGCCACGGCGCGCAGTCTCGTGGCCCGGCTGCCGCAGGCTTTCCACTGCGGGATCCACGAAGTCCTGCTGGCGGGCCTCGGGGGTGCGGTGGCGCGCCGGAGCGGCACCGGCGCCGGGGTCCTGGTGGACGTGGAAGGCCATGGCCGCCATGCCGCCGACGGTGAGGACCTGTTGCGGACCGTGGGCTGGTTCACCAGCGTCCACCCCGTCCGGCTCGACATCTCCGATGTCGACCTTTCCGCCGCGGCCGCGGGGAACGCCGCGGCAGGGCAGCTGTTGAAGACCGTGAAGGAACAGGTCCGCGCCGTCCCCGGCGACGGCATCGGCTACGGCCTTTTGCGCCATCTCAACCCCGAGACCGGGGCCGTGCTGGCCGCGTTGCCGTCCCCGCGGATCGGCTTCAACTACTTCGGCCGGTCCAGCCTCGCCGCCGAGGACACCCCGTGGCAGGGGTGCGAAGAGTCGCTCGGCGGCGGTCCCGAAATGTTCGCCGCCCACCCGGTGGAGGTCTCCGCGGACGTTCAGGACACCCCCGCCGGACCCCGGCTGAGGCTGGCCGTCCAGGGCAGGGACCTCGACCCCGCCACGGTGGAGCGGCTCGGCGAGGCATGGCTGGAGATGCTGACCGGCTTCGCGGCCCTTGCCGAGGAACCCGACGCCGGCGGGCACACCCCGTCCGACTTCGACCTCGTCGAGCTGACGCAGCGGGACGTGGCGGAGCTGGAGGCCGCGGCACCAGGGCTGACCGACGTCTGGCCCCTGTCACCGCTCCAGGAAGGCATGCTCTTCGAGCGGGCCGTCGACGAGGACGGCGTCGACGTCTACCAGAGCCAGCGGATCCTCGACCTCGACGGACCGGTCGACGCACAACGGCTGCGGGCGGCGTGGCAACGCCTCGTCGCCCGGCACGAGTCGCTCCGGACGAGCTTCCACCAGCTCGGATCCGGCGAGACGGTGCAGGTCGTGGAGGGCGAGGTCGAGGTCCCATGGCGTGAGGCCGATCTGTCGCACCTCGACGGGGCCGCCGCGGCGGCGGAGGTCGACCGCCTGCTCAGGCAGGACCAGGCAGAGCGGTTCGACGTGACCAAGGCACCCCTGCTCCGGCTGTCGCTGATCCGTCTCGGCCGGAGCACGCACCGGCTCGTCGTGACGTCGCATCACGTCGTCCTGGACGGCTGGTCCACACCGATCGTCCTGGGCGAGATGTCCACGGGCTACGCGGGCGGACAGGGCTCGTCGACGCCACCGTCCTACCGGGACTACCTGGCGTGGCTCCGCCGCCAGGACGAGCAGGCGTCACGAGCGGCGTGGCAGTCCGAGCTGGCCGGGTCTGACGAACCGACCAGGATGGACGCCGACGCGGACAAATCGATGGTCATGCCGGACGGGCACGCCGAATGGCTGCCCGAGGAGGCGACGCGGGCGCTCACCGGCTTCGCACGTGGCCACGGACTGACGCTGAGCACGATCGTGCAGGGCGCGTGGGCGCTGGTGCTGGCACGCCTCGCGGGCCGGACGGACGTGGTGTTCGGGTCCGTGGTGTCGGGGCGCCCCGCGGATGTCCCGGACGTCGAGCGGATGGTGGGGATGTTCATCAACACCGTCCCGGTACGCGTACGGCTCGAAGGCAACCGGCCCGTACTCGACATGCTGCATGACTTGCAGAGCCGCCAAGCGGCGTTGACGGAGCACCAGTACCTGGGCCTTTCGGAAATCCAGCGCCTCGCGGGAACGGGCGCGATCTTCGACACCCTCGTGATGGTCGTGAACTACCCCGACGACGCCCCTGGCCCTGAGGGCGACGGCGGTTTCGCCATCAACTCCATCCGCACCCGGACCGGTACCAGCTACCCGCTGACGATGAGCGTCTCTCCCGGGAACCGCTTGCGGATCGACGTGGCCTACCGCCCCGACCGGGTCGACCGGGAAACGGCCACCGAGGTCACCAGGCAGGTCGTACGGGTCATCGAACGGATGGTGGCGCAGCCCTCGCTTCCGGTGGGCCGCCTGGCCGTGACGGACGAATCGACGCGTGCGGCGCTGGTGGAGCGCGGGATCTCGACCGGCGAAGCGGCCGACAGGCGGTCGGTCCTTGAGCTGTTCCGCGAGCAGGCCGAAAGGACCCCGGACGCCGTGGCCGTCATGGACGGCGCACGCACCCTGTCGTACGCCGACCTCGACCGGCGATCGGACGGGTTGGCAGGACACCTCGCCGGGACGGGCGTGCGGCGCGGCGACCGTGTCGGCGTGGTGATGGAACGCGGCGCGGACCTGTTCGTCGCCCTGCTCGCGGTCTGGAAGGCGGGGGCCGCGCAGGTGCCGGTGAACGTGGACTACCCCGCGGAACGGATCGCCGGGATGCTGGCCGATGCCGGCGCGCGGGTGGCGCTCTGCGTGGCAGCGACCCGCGACGCGGTGCCGGACGGGGTCGAGCCGATGGTCATGGACGCCCCGGCGATCACGGAAGTGCCGCACGAGGCGCCGCCCCTCACGGTCGGGGCGCACGACGTGGCCTACGTGATGTACACCTCGGGATCGACCGGCGTCCCGAAGGGCGTCGCGGTGCCGCACGCAAGCGTGGCGGCGCTCGCGAGCGACCCGGGCTGGTCCCAGGGCCCGGACGACTGCGTGCTGCTGCACGCACCCCACGCGTTCGACGCGTCCTTGGTGGAGATCTGGGTGCCCCTGGTCAGCGGAGCCCGCGTGCGGGTCGCGGAACCGGGCGCGGTCGACGCGCAGCGGCTGCGCGAGGCGATCGGACACGGCGTCACCACCGCCCACCTGACGGCCGGAAGCTTCCGCGTGGTGGCCGAGGAGTCGCCGGAGTCCTTCCGCGGGCTGCGCGAGATCCTGACCGGCGGTGACGCGGTACCCCTCGCGTCCGTCGCGCGGGTGCGCCGGGCGTGCCCGGAGGTGCGGGTCCGGCAGCTCTACGGCCCCACCGAGGCCACCCTCTGCGCCACGTGGCACCTCCTCGAACCAGGGGACGAGACGGGCGACACCTTGCCGATCGGCCGCCCCCTGGCCGGACGGCGGGCCTACGTGCTCGACGCGTTCCTCCAGCCGGTGGCACCCGGCGTGACCGGCGAGCTGTACCTCGCCGGCGCCGGCCTCGCGCACGGCTACCTGGGCGCGAGCGGGCCGGCATCGGAACGGTTCGTCGCCGATCCGTTCGCCCCCCGCGACCCGGCGGCCCGCAGCGCCTCCGAGGCGACGGGCGGGCGGATGTACCGCACCGGCGACCTGGCGCGCTGGACGGACCAGGGCGAGCTGCTGTTCGTCGGACGGGCCGACTCCCAGGTGAAGATCCGGGGCTACCGCGTGGAGCCCGGGGAGATCGAGGCGGCCCTGGCCGAGGTCCCGCGGGTCGCGCAGGCGATCGTGGTGGTGCGGGAGGACCAACCCGGCGAGAAGGGGCTGATCGCGTACGTGACCACGGAAGGGGATCAGGGACCGGACTCCGACACGGTCCGCGAACACCTCGCGGCGCGGCTGCCGGAGTTCATGGTGCCCACGGTGGTGGTCCTTGACGGCTTCCCGCTGACGCTCAACGGAAAGATCGACCGTGCGGCCCTGCCGGCCCCGGAGTACACCGCGAGGGCGGCAGGACGCGAGCCGCGTACCGACGCCGAGCGCGTGTTGTGCGACCTGTTCGCCGAGATACTCCGCCTCGACCGGGTCGGCGCCGACGACGGCTTCTTCGAGCTGGGCGGCGACTCGATCCTGTCGATGCGACTGGCCGCCCGCGCACGTCGCGAGGGTTTCGTCTTCGGGGCGAAGCAGGTCTTCGAGCAGAAGACGCCCGCGGGGATCGCGGCGGTCGCCGAGCGTGGCGGTCCGGCGCGGGCCGACGTCGCCGACGGCGTCGGCGAGGTCCCGTGGACGCCGGTGGTGCGGGCACTGCTGGAACGCGATGCCCGTGCGATGACCCGACGCGCACCCGCGCAGTGGGTGACCGTGGGCGCGCCCGACGACCTCTCCGTGGAGGTGCTGGCGGCCGGGCTGGCCGCGGTGACCGACACCCACGACATGCTGCGCGGCCGGATCGTCGAGACCGACGGGGAGCAGCCCCGCCTTGTCGTGGCCGACCGCGCAGCGGTGGCCGCGGCGACGCTGGTCGAGCGGGTCGAGGCCGGTGCCGGTGACCTGGACGAGATCGCGGAGCGCCGCGCCGAGGAGACGGCCGCCCGCCTCGACCCGGCAGCCGGCGTGATGATCAGGGCGGTGTGGGTGGACGCGGGACCCGGCCGCCTCGGACGGCTCGTGGTGGTGGCGCACCACCTCCTGGCCGACGTCGTGTCCTGGCGCGTCCTGCTGCCGGACCTGCAAACGGCCTGCGCGGCCGTGGCCGCGGGCCGGGAACCGGCACTCGACCCGGTCGACGTCTCGTACCGGCGCTGGGCGCGCACACTCGTCGAGCAGGCGGCGACCCGGACCGCGGAACTGGAGACGTGGACGGCGATCCTCGACCGGGCGCAGGCGCTGTCAGGCGAGTTCGACCCCACGCGCGACACCATGTCGACCGCGGGACGCAGGACGTGGAGGGTGCCGCAGGACAAGGCCGGCGTGCTCGTGGCGAAGGCGACCTCGACCTTCCACTGCGGTGTGCACGAGGTACTGCTGGCCACCCTGGCGGGCGCGGTGGCCCGATGGCGCGGCGACACGGCCGTCGTGGTCGACGTCGAGGGCCACGGCCGCCAGCCCCTCGGTGACCTGGACCTGTCCCGGACGGTCGGCTGGTTCACCGACATCCACCCGCTCCGCCTCGACGTGGCCGGGATCGACACGGCCGAAGCCGTCTCGGGCGGCGACGCGGCAGGTGTGCTCCTGAAGAGCGTCAAGGAGAACGTGCGAGGCGTGCCCGACGGCGGGCTCGGCTACAGCATGCTGCGGTACCTCAACGCCGAGACCGGCCCGGCCCTGGCGGCGCTGCCGAAGCCGGACATCGGGTTCAACTACCTCGGCCGCTTCTCGTCCCGGCCCGACGGTGCCGCGGAGCCCTGGCAGATGGTGGGGACCATCGGCGGCACGACGGACCAGGACGCGGCATTGCGGCACGTCCTGGAGATCGACGCGGTCGTCCTGGACGCCCCCGACGGGCCCGCGCTGGAGCTGTCCCTGACCTGGGCCGGGCGTCTGCTCGGCGAAGCCGAGGCGGAGTCGCTCGGACAGGCCTGGCTGGACATGCTGACCGGCCTCGCCGCCCACGTCGACGCCGGCGACGCCGGGGGACACACACCGTCCGACTTCCCGCTCACCGCGCTGACGCAGCGGGACGTCGCGGAGATCGAGACCGCCGTGCCCGGCCTGGTCGACATCTGGCCGCTGTCTCCGCTCCAGGAAGGCCTGCTGTTCCACGCCGCCGACGAGCGCGGCCCGGACGTGTACGCGAGCATGCGCACCCTCGTCATCGAGGGACCGCTGGACGTCGCCCGCTTCCGCAGGTCGTGGCAGGTGCTCCTTGAGCGGCACCCCGCCCTGCGGGCGAGCTTCCATCAGCTCGGGTCCAGTGCGACGGTGCAGGCGGTCGCAGGCGAGGTGGCGCTGCCCTGGCAGGAGACCGACCTGTCCCATCTGCCCGAGGACGAGGCCCTTGCGGAAGTCGACCGTCTCGCGGCACAGCTGCATGCCGAGCGGTTCGACCTGGCCCAGGCACCGCAGCTGCGCCTGCACCTGCTGCGCCTCGGCGACCGTCGGCACCGGCTCGTCTTCACCTCGCATCACATCGCGGCGGACGGCTGGTCCCTGCCGCTCATCACCGGTGAGGTCCTGGCGGCGTACTACGCCGGCGGGACGGGCCGGGGGCTGCCGACCCCGACGTCGTACCGCGACTACCTCGCCTGGGCCGTTCAGCAGGACAAGACGGCCGCCCGGGAGGCGTGGCGGAGCGAACTCGCGGGGCTCGACGAGGCGACCCACGTCGTGCCACCGGAGACGATCATCACGCCCGTCGAGCCCGACCGGGTCGGGTTCGCGCTCGACGACGAGCTGAGCCGGCGCCTGATGGAGTTCACCCGCCATCACGGCGTGACGGCGAACACGCTCTTCCAAGGGGTCTGGGCACTGCTCCTTGCCCGGCTGACCGGCCGCGACGACGTGGTCTTCGGTGCCGCGGTGGCCGGTCGTCCGCCCGAGATCCCCGGTGTCGAGTCCGCGGTCGGCCTGTTCATGAACATGCTGCCCGTCCGGGCCCACCTGTCCGGCGCCGAACCATTCGTCGACATGCTGGCGGACCTGCAACAACGGCAGGTCGCGCTGATACCGCATCAGCACGTCGGGCTGACCGAGATCAATCAGCACGCCGGGCCCGGCGCGGCGTTCGACACGATCGTGGTGTTCGAGAACTACCCGCCCCCGCCGCCCGTCTCCGAAGAACCCGACGCCCTCGTCATGCGCCCCGCGGGCATTCCGAACGACACCGGGCACTACCCCCTGTCCATGCGCGCGTCCGTATCGGGCCCCGTCCACGGCGAAGTCATCTTCCGCCCGGACGCGTTCGAGCGGACCCAGGTCGAGGGCCTTCTCGCCTCGCTCCTGAGGGCCCTTGAGCAGGTCGTGGCCGATCCGCGCACGCCGGTGGGACGGGTCGGCCTGATCGGACCTGAGCAGCGCCGCCTGGTGGTGGACGAGTGGAACAGGACCGACAAGCCGCTCGCGCCGGAGACACTGCCGGTGCTGTTCCGCCGGCAGGCCGAGCGGACGCCGGACGCCCCGGCGGTGCAGGACGCGGCCCGGACCCTGTCGTACAGCCAGTTGCTCGGCGAGGTCGAAGCGCTGGCGCGGCTCCTGGTGGGCCTGGGCGTACGGCGTGAGGCCCGGGTGGGCGTACTGGTCGAGCGCTCGGCCGAACTCGCGGTGACCCTCATGGGGGTGATGTTCGCCGGCGGGGCGTTCGTGCCGGTCGATCCGGACTACCCCCGTGAGCGCGTCGAGTTCATGCTGGCGCACTCGGCGCCCGAGGTGCTGGTGTGCACGAGGACGACGCGAGCGGTCGTGCCCGCGGAGTTCACGGGCACGGTGCTGGTGCTCGAAGACCTGCCCGCCGCCGATCCGGAGGTGGCGCTGCCGCGCGTGGCAGCGGACGACGCGGCGTACGTGATCTACACATCGGGGTCGACAGGGGTGCCCAAGGGCGTCCTGGTCGCCCACTCCGGGCTCGTCAACCTGGGCTACGCGCACATCGAGCGGATGGCCGTGACGTCGTCCTCGCGGGTCCTGCAACTGTCCGCGATCGGGTTCGACGCCATCGTCTCCGAGCTGTACATGACTCTGCTGGCCGGTGCGACCCTGGTCCTGCCGGACGCGACGAGCATGCCGCCCCGGGTGACACTGGGCGACGCGATCCGCAAGGCGGGCATCACTCACCTGACCGTGTCGCCGAGCGTGCTGGCGAGCGAGGACGACCTGCCGGACACCCTTCGGACAGTGCTGACGGGCGGCGAGGCACTGCCGGCCGCGCTGGTGGACCGCTGGTCGCCCGGCCGCCGGGTGATCCAGGCCTACGGGCCGACCGAGACGACCATCTGCTCGACGATGAGCGCCCCGCTGGCTCCAGGACACGACCAGGTCCCGCTCGGCGGCCCGATCCACAACGTGGGGCACTACGTGCTCGACGCCTTCCTCCAGCCGGTACCGCCGGGGGTGGTCGGCGAGCTGTACATCACGGGTGTCGGGCTGGCGCGTGGATACCTCGGACGCCCCGGCCTGACCGCGGAGCGGTTCGTCGCGAGTCCGTTCGCCCCCGGTGAGCGGATGTACCGCTCCGGCGACCTGTTCCGCTGGTCCCCGGAGGGCCAGCTGCTCTTCGCGGGCCGGGTCGACGCGCAGGTCAAGGTGCGCGGATACCGGGTCGAGCCGGCGGAGATCGAGGCCGTGCTCGCGGAGCATCCAGGCGTCGGCCAGGTGGCGATCGCGGTCCGCAGGGACGGCCCCGGCGACAAGCAACTGGTGGCGTACGTCGTGCCGTCGGCCGACGCCTCCGGGCAGAACGGCACGCTGACCTCCGCGCTGCGCGAGCTGGCGGCCGAACGCCTGCCGGAGTACATGATGCCCGCGGCGTTCGTGTCGCTGGAGCACATGCCACTCACCCCGAACGGCAAACTCGACCACCGGGCGCTCCAGACCCTCGACTTCGTGGGCATGTCATCGAAGCGGGACCCGCGCACGGCGATGGAGGCGAGGCTGTGCGCGCTGTTCGCGGAGGTACTCGGCCTTGAGCGGGTCGGTCCCGACGACAGCTTCTTCGAACTCGGTGGCGACTCGATCATCTCGATGCAGCTCTCGGCCCGCGCCCGCAGGCAAGGGCTGGAACTGACCCCGTGGCAGGTGTTCGAGGAAAGGACGCCGGAACGACTGGCGTTGCTCGTCACGGAACTCCCCGCCGACGGCGATGCCACCGCGGCGCCGGAATCGTCGGCGGGCCCCCTCGTCGCTCTCTCATCCGACCAGATGGATCAACTCGAGGCCGGACTGGCCGGCGAACAAGCGCTGTAAGGAGCAAGATTGTGACCGTTGACGGCACTCGTCCAAAGCCCCGTTCCAGCGTGGAGGACGTCTGGCCCCTTTCGCCGCTGCAAGAGGGGATGCTGTATCACACCGCACTTGACCACGACGGCCCCGACACCTACACCGTGCAGACCGTGTACGGCATCGACGGCCCGCTGGACGCCGCCCGGCTGAGGGCGTCGTGGCAGGCCGTCGTGGACCGGCACGCCGCGCTGCGAGCCTGTTTCCGCTATGTCAGCGGCGCACAGATGGTGCAGGTCATCGCACGGGACGCCGAGATCCCCTGGCGCGAGACGGATCTTTCCGGGCTGCCGCACGACGTGGCCGACAGCGAGGTGGATCGCCTGGCCGCCGACGAGGTGGCCCAGCGGCTGCACATCGAGACGGCGCCGCTGATGAAACTGCACCTGATCCGGCTCGGCCCGGAGCGCCACCGGCTCGTGCACACCCTTCACCACGTCCTGGTGGACGGCTGGTCGATGCCCGTCATCCACCGCGAACTGGCCGCGATCTACGCGGCGAACGGGGACGCGTCCGCACTCCCGCCCACCGTGCCCTACCGGGACTACCTCGCCTGGCTGGGCCGGCAGGACAAGGAGGCGGCCAAGGCGGCCTGGCGGAAGGAGTTCGCGGGCCTCGACACGCCCACCACGGTCGCCCCGGCCGACCCCACCCGCGTGCCGGACATCGACACGGCGATGATCGAGCTGTCCCCGCAGCTGACAGAAGAGCTGGCCGGCCTTGCCCGCGGCCACGGCCTCACCCTGAACAGCATCGTGCAAGGCGCGTGGGCCGTCGTGCTCGCGCAACTGGCCGGCCGTACCGACGTGGTGTTCGGCGCCACCGCCTCCGGGCGCCCCGGCGACCTCGCCGGTGTGGAGTCGATGGTCGGCCAGCTGCTCAACACCCTGCCGGTACGGGTCCGGCTCGACGGCGGGCGGCGGGCCGTCGAGCTGTTCGCCGAGCTTCAGCGCGACCAGTCGGCACTCATGGCCCACCACCACCTCGGCCTGCAAGACGTGCAGGCCGTCGCCGGACCCGGAGCGGTCTTCGACACGCTCATCATCTACGAGAACTTCCCTCGCAAGGGACTCGGCCAGGCGCCCGACGACGGCCTGACCCTGCGCCCGCTGAAGCGGGGGCGCAACTCCTCGCACTACCCGTTCACCCTGATCACAGGACCCGGCGAGCAGATGCCGCTCATCCTCGACTACGACCGGGGCCTGTTCGACCGCGCGGTCGCCGAATCGGTCGTGGGCGCGCTGGCCCGCGTGCTGGAGCGGCTGGCCGCCGAGCCCGATGTGCTCGTCGGCCGCCTGACGCTGCTGAGCGAGGCCGAGCGCGCCCTGGTGGTGGACGAATGGAACGCGACCGCCGGCCCGGTGCCCGGAGAATCCGTGGTCGAGATGTTCGCGCGGCGGGTGGCCGCGGCCCCGGACGCGGTGGCGCTCACCGACGCGGGCGGCGCGGACCTGAGCTACGCCGAGGTCGACCGGGCCTCGAACCGCCTTGCCCACTACCTCGCCGGTCGTGGCATCGGCCGCGGCGACCGGATCGGCGTGGCCATGGACAGGTCGCCGGACCTGCTGATCGCGTTCCTGGCGATCTGGAAGACAGGCGCGGCGTACGTCCCGGTGGACATCGAGTACCCGGCCGAGCGGATCGCGTTCCTTCTCGACGACTCCGCCGTCTCCACCGTCCTGTGCACGGAGGCGACCAGCGGAGTAGCACCGGAAGGCGCGATCGTCCTCGACGCGCCCGAGACCCGGGCAGCCGTCGACGGCTGTGCCGCCACGGCCCCGGAGACCCGGCCGAGCGCCGACGACCTGGCGTACGTGATGTACACCTCCGGATCCACCGGCCTGCCCAAGGGCGTAGGCATCCCCCACGGGGCCGTGGCCGGCCTGGCCGGAGACGCCGGTTGGCGGATCGGCCCGGGCGACGGCGTGCTGATGCACGCGACGCACGTCTTCGACCCCTCGCTCTACGCGATGTGGGTGCCGCTCGCCATGGGCGCCCGCGTCCTGCTCACCGAGCCGGGCGTGCTGGACGCGGCCGGGGTACGCCAGGCCGTCGCACGCGGCGCGACCGCCGTCCACCTCACGGCCGGCAGCTTCCGCGCCCTGGCGGAGACGTCCCCGGAGTGCTTCGCCGGTCTGGCCGAGATCGGCACCGGCGGCGACGTGGTCCCCGCCCAGTCGGTGCAGAACCTGCGGCGGGCCCAGCCCGGCCTGCGGGTGCGGAACACCTACGGGCCCACCGAGACCACCCTGTGCGCGACGTGGAAGCCGATCGAGCCCGGCGAGGAACTCGGGCCCGAGCTGCCGGTCGGCCGCCCCATGACCAACCGCAAGATCTACATCCTCGACGCCTTCCTGCGCCCGGTCGCGCCGGGAGTGACCGGCGAGCTGTACATCGCCGGCACCGGCCTTGCCCGCGGATACCTCACAAGCCCGGGCCTGACCGCCGAGCGGTTCGTGGCCTGCCCCTTCCTCGCCGGGGAACCGATGTACCGCACCGGCGACCTGGCGCGCTGGAACAAGGACGGCGAGGTGGTGTTCATCGGCCGCGCCGACGACCAGGTGAAGATCCGCGGCTACCGGGTGGAGCTGGGCGAGGTGGAATCCGTCCTCGCGGCCCAGCCCGGGGTGGTCGAGGCAGTCGTCGTGGCACGGGAGGACCAGCCGGGCGAGAAGCGCCTGGTGGGCTACTTCGTCTCCGACGGCAGCGACGCGGGGGCGGCACAGATCCGGCAGCACATGGCCCAGGTCCTGCCCGCGTACATGGTGCCGATGGCGGTCGTCGCCCTGCCCGGCCTGCCGGTCACCGCCCACGGCAAGGTGGACCGCCGGGCCCTGCCCGCCCCGGACCTCGCGGGACACGCCTCGCAGAAGGCGCCGGAGAGCGAGACCGAGAAGGTGCTGTGCGCCCTGTTCTCCGAGATCCTCGGCGTCGACCACGTGGGCGGCGACGACACCTTCCACGACCTCGGCGGGAGTTCGGCGCTCGCCATGCGGCTCATCGCGCGGATCCGTGAGGAACTCGGTGCGGATCTGCCCATCCGGCAGCTGTTCTCCTCGCCGACACCCGCGGGCCTGGCGAGGATGCTCGCCGCGAAGTCACGCCCCGCGCTGGAAGCCGCCCAGCGGCCGGACCGGGTGCCGCTCACCACCCGGCAGCTGCGCGCCTGGCTCCTTGCCGACCCCGGGAAGGACACGGCCGGCCTGCACACGTCGATCGCCCTGCGCCTGCGCGGCCGGCTGGACGTGCCCGCCCTCGCGGCGGCGCTCGGCGACGTCGCGGCCCGGCACGAGATCTTCCGTACGACCTTCCCCGGCGACGCACAGAGCGTCCACCAGCACATCCAAGACGGCCTCACGGCCGAGCTGACCCCCGTCCCGGCCACCGAAGAGGACCTTCCCGGGCTGCTCGCCGAGCGGCGCGAGTCGGCGTTCGACCTCACCAAGGACGTGCCGTGGCGATGTGAGCTGTTCGCACTCGCGGAGAAGGAACACGTGCTGCACCTCCAGGTGCACCGGATCCTCGCCGACGACGACTCGCTGGACGTGTTCTTCCGCGACCTGGCGGCCGCCTACGGCGCGCGGCGCGAGGGCCGGGCCCCGGAGCGCGCCCCCCTGGCCGTGCAGTTCGCCGACTACGCGATGTGGGAGCAGCGACTGCTCGCGGACGAGAACGAGCCGGGCAGCCTGCCCCACGAGCAGGTCACCTTCTGGCGGGACAACCTGGCCGGCATCGACGGGGAGACGGTGCTGCCGTTCGACCGCCCGCGGCCGGCCGTCCCGTCGCGCCGGACCGGGACCGTCGAACTGCGGCTTGACGCGGACCCGTACGCCCGGTTGATGGACGCGGCGGAGCCGGCCGGCGCGGACGCCTTCCAGGTGGTGCACGCCGCGCTCGCCATGCTGCTGACGAAACTGGGCGCGGGCCACGACCTGGTGATCGGCACGACGCTGCCCCGGGACGAGGACCTCATCGACCTGGAGCCGATGATCGGGCCGTTCGCCCGGCCGGTCGCCCTGCGGACGGAAGTCTCGGGCGACCCGACCTTCCTGGAAGTCGTCGCCCGCGTACAGGAAGCGCTCCGGGCCGCGCGGGAGCACCTGGACGTGCCCTTCGAGCGGCTCGCCGAACTCCTCGGCCTGCCCGCCTCGCTCTCCCGCCACCCCGTGTTCCAGGTGGGCCTCGAGGTGCTTGAGGAAGGGCTCGGCACCTGGGACGCGAGGGAACTGCCGGGCCTGCGCACCGATGTCGAACCCGGCGGAACCGAGGCCATGGAGCTGGATCTCGCGTTCAAGCTCACCGAGCGCCTCGACGACGAGGAGTGCATCGAAGGCATCCTCCGCTACGCCACCGACCTGTTCGAGCGGGACACGGCCGAGTCGGTCGCCCGGCGCCTGGTCCGCGTCCTGGAACAGGTGGCGGAGGACCCCCGGCGGCGGATCAGCGACCTGGACATCTGCCTGGACGACGTCGAACGCAGCCGCCCGGTCATCGCACCGGCGCGCTGGTCGGGGGCCGTGCCCCAGGCGCTCGCCGGCCTGGCCGATGACGGCCCGCTCGGCGCGCTCCTGCTCGACGACCAGCTGAACCCGGTCGCGCCGGGGGCCGTGGGCGATCTGTACGTCACCGGGCCGGCGGTGGACGCGGGCAAGGACGGCCGGTCCACCCTGCCCTGCCCGTTCGGAACTCCGGGCCATCAGATGCTGCGCACGGGTCTGCTCGCCCGGAAGACCTCCTCCAAGACCCTGGTCGTCCTGGGTGAGCGGCGGCGCTCGACCCGTTCGGTGAAGACGGGTGACTACGAGGTCCTGCTGCCGCTGCAAGCCGCCGGTGACCGCCCGCCCCTGTTCTGCCTCCACGCGAGCGGTGGCCTGAGCTGGAACTACCAGCCGTTGCTGCGGCACCTTCCGGTGAACCAGCCGGTGTACGGAGTGCAGGCGCGCGGCTTGGCCCGTACCGAACCGCTGCCCGACAGCGTCGAGGAGATGGCGGCCGACTACCTGGAGCACATCCGGGCCGTGCAGCCGACCGGTCCGTACCACCTCCTCGGCTGGTCCCTCGGCGGGCGGATCGCGCAGGCGATGGCCGCGCTGATCGAGGCGGAAGGGGAGGAGGTCGGCCTGCTCGCCCTGCTCGACGCCTATCCCGTCTATATGGGTCGCAACGCGACCGGCACGGTCAGCGAAGAAGCCATGCGCGACGAGGAGGCCGTGCAAAAGCGCAAGGAGCAGGACCTGGAACTCGCCGGTGGACTGGTCCAGGGGCCCGGCGTCAAGGAGCGCCTCGAAGCGGTGATGCGCAACCTGTGGGAGGTCGGGCCGCGGCACACCGCCTCGCCCTTCACCGGCGACATCCTGCTCTTCGTCGCCTCGAAGGAGCGGCCGGCGCATCTGCCCGTACCGGAGGCCATAGCCAGCTGGAAGGACTTCACCACCGGAACCATCGAGGCCCACGAGATCCCGTCCAACCACTACGACTTGGTGCAACCCGCGGCGCTGGCCCAGATTGGAGCCATCGTCTCCGAGAAGCTCCGTTCCCGACAGAAGAGCGAAAGGACACAACGATGAGCAACCCGTTCGACGACGACGAGGGTTCCTTCTTCGTGCTGGTCAACCACGAGGGCCAGCACTCCCTCTGGCCGGCCTTCGCGGAAGTGCCCGCCGGCTGGACCTGTGTCCACGGGGAGGCCACCCGTCAGGAGTGCCTCGACTACGTCGAGGAGAACTGGAAGGACCTCCGGCCGAAGAGCCTCATCCAGGAAGTCGGCGCCTGAGAAGAAGGTGTCCAGCCGCTCAATGCGGACGGTTGGACGGGCGCCACGCCCGTCCAACCGGCTCGTGACCACCACTTCCGCATCCGAGGGCGGGACGAGGCGAAAGGACCTGCGCAGTGCTCGATGAGAACGAGGTCGTCCGGGGCACCTTCGAAGACATCAACGTTCACGTGGGCTTGGACATACACCGGCGGGACCGGTTCGACCCGGTGCCGGAGTTACGCGCCTTGATGGCCGAGGGCCCCATGGCCGTACTGGGCGTCGAGGACGCCCCCGAAGGGCGGACCGCGTGGCTTGCCGCCGGGTACGACGAGATCCGGCAGGTTCTCGGCTCGGACAAGTTCAGCTCCAAGCTGCTCTACCGCGGCACCGCCGCCGGTTTCATCTTCCCCGGCTTCCTCACCCAGTACGATCCACCGGAACACACGCGTCTGCGCCGGATGGTGACGGGCCCCTTCGCCATCCGGCGGATACAGGGGTTCCAGCCGCAGGTCGAGAAGATCGTCGAGGCCACCCTCGACGACATCGAGTCCACCGGTGGCCCCGTGGACTTCGTCCCGCGTTTCGGGTGGCCCATCGCGACCACGGTGACCTGCGACTTCGTCGGCATCTCACGTGATGATCAGGCGGAACTCTCCCGTGCCCTGCACGCCAGCCGGGCCGAACGGTCGGGCAAGCGGCGCCTGGCGGCGGGAAACAAGTTCTGGGCGTACATGAACCAGGTCGTGACGCGTACCCGCCGCGATCCCGGTGACGACCTGTTCGGCGTCGTGGTGCGCGAGCACGGCGACGACATCACCGACGCGGAGCTGATCGGAGTGGCCGCGTTCGTCATGGGCGCGGGCGGGGACCAGGTGGCCCGCTTCCTCGCGGCGGCCGCGTGGCTGATGGTCGAGGAGCCCGAGCAGTTCGCCGTGCTGCGGGACAGTCCTGAGACCGTGCCGGACTGGCTGGACGAGGTGGTCCGCTACATCACCAGCGACGAGAAGACCACTCCGCGCATCGCGTTGGAGGACGTGCGCATCAGTGGGTGTCCCATCAAGGCGGGTGACACCGTCACGCCCTCGTTCCTTGCCGCGAACCGCCGGAACTTCCCGGGCCCGGACGACCGGTTCGACATCACCAGGGAGAAGCCCGCGCATGTCGCGTTCGGGCACGGCATCCACCACTGCCTCGGCCGGTCGCTGGCCGAGATGGTGTTCCGGGTGGCGATTCCGGCTCTGGCGCGCCGCTTTCCGACGCTGCGGCTCGCCGAACCGGACCGCGAGATCAAGCTGGGGCAGCCGCCGCTCAACGTGGAAGCCCTGTGGCTCGACTGGTAGCGCTCGATCGCAGGAGGAGAACCGATGGCAGGGAAGGAGCTTCCCGTTGACTGCTGACGACGAGCGCCCCGTCCACATTCGCAGACAGGGTCTCGATCCGGCGGACGAACTGCTCGCCGCGGGACCGCTGACGAGGGTCACCTCGGGGTCCGGCGCGGACGCCGAGACCCGCTGGATGGCGACCACGCACGCGGTCGTCCGACAGGTGATGGGCGATCACAAGAGGTTCAGCACACGGCGCCGCTGGGACCGGCGGGACGAGGTCGGCGGGGAGGGCATCTTCCGGCCGCGCGAGCTGGTCGGCAACCTGATGGACTACGACCCGCCGGAGCACACCCGGATGCGGCAGAAGCTGACTCCCGGCTTCACGCTGCGCAAGATGCAGCGTCTCCAGCCCTCCATCGAACAGATCGTGACCGAGCGCCTCGATGCCATGGAGCAGGCGGGGTCCCCCGCGGATCTGATCGAGTTCGTCGCCGAGGAGGTGCCCGGGGCCGTGCTGTGCGAGCTGATCGGCGTGCCCAAGGACGACCGGGTGATGTTCCTGCGGCTGTGTCACGCTCACCTCGACGCCTCGCGAAGCCAGAAGAGGCGGGCGGCGGCCGGCGAGGCGTTCTCCCGCTACCTGTTGGCGATGATCGCCAGGGAACGGAAGGATCCGGGCGAGGGGCTGATCGGCGCCGTCGTCGCCGAACACGGCGACGCGGCCACGGACGAGGAGCTGAGGGGCTTCTGCGTCCAGGTGATGCTGGCCGGCGACGACAACATCTCCGGCATGATCGGCCTTGGTGTCCTGGCGCTGCTGCGCCACCCCGAGCAGATCGCCGCGTTCCAAGGCGACGAACGGTCGGCGCGACGGGCGGTCGACGAGCTGATCCGCTACCTGACGGTCACTTATTCCCCGACGCCCCGCATCGCCATGGAGGACGTCACCATCGGGGACCAGGTGATCAAGAAGGGGGAGAGCGTCATCTGCTCGCTCCCCGCGGCCAACCGCGACCCCGCCCTGACAGCGGATCCGAACCGTCTCGACGTCACGCGTGAGCCCGCCCCGCACGTCGCGTTCGGGCACGGCGTCCACCATTGCCTGGGAGCTGCTCTGGCCCGCCTCGAATTGCAGACGGTCTATACCGCTCTGTGGCGGCGATTTCCCGGGCTGCGGCTGGCGGATCCCGCCCAGGAGGACATGTTCCGCTTGACCACCCCCGCCTATGGACTGACGGAGCTGATGGTCGCCTGGTGACCGTCCGCGGCAGCCGCATTTGTCCACGTCCGGCGCTGGACGTCCCGCCCGATGACAGATGAAACTGAGGCGGCAGCGTGGGCGGGGTGAACTCACCGGGAATCCCGGTCAGTGAAGGAGATTCCACTCGGCATGAGTCCAGATATCGATGAGGTCGCGCCACTCTTACGAGAGCCCGCGAACTTCAAGATGCGAACCCATTGCGATCCGCATGCAGACAACTTCGACCTCAGAGCGCATGGCCCGCTTTTCCGTATTGTCGGTGAGGCCTCCGAGCAGTTGGGCAGAGAATATGTGTGGCAGGCCTTCGGTTACGACGTCGTGCGCAGGATACTGGGCGATCACGAGAATTTCACGACCCGGCCCCGGTTCATCCAGGGGGAGACGGCGGAGCGCATAGAGCCCCAGTTCGTCGGACAGATATCGACGTACGATCCGCCCGAGCACACGCGGCTGCGGAAGATGCTGACACCGGAGTTCACGGTCCGGCGCATCCGCAAGATGGAGCCCAACATACAAGGCCTCATCGACGATCGGCTCGACATGATGGAAGCCGCGGGAGCACCCGCGGACGTCCAGCGGGACTTCGCCGATCCGATCGGCGCGGGCGTTCTGTGCGAGCTGCTCGGCATCCCGCGCGACGACCGGCGCGAGTTCGTCCGGCGGCTCAGGCGGAACGTCGATCTGAGCCGCGGGCTCAAGGCGAGGGCCGCCGACAGCGCGGCGTTCAACCGCTACCTGGACAACCTGATCACCCGGCAGCGGAAGGAACCCGGCGACGGGCTCCTCGGCATGGTCGTGCAGGAGCACGGGGACAACATCACGGACGAGGAGTTGAAGGGCCTGTGCATGGCGCTGATCCTCGGTGGGGTCGAGACCGTCGCGGGCATGATCGGCTTCGGGGTCGTCGCGCTCCTGGACAACCCCGGCCAGATACCGTTGCTTTTCGCGGGCCGTGAGAAGGCCGATCGCCTGGTCACCGAACTGGTGCGATATCTGTCGCCCGTGCAGGGGCCCAATCCCCGCCTGGCCCTCAAGGACGTGGTCATCGACGGGCAGTTGATCAAGGCCGGGGATTATGTGCTGTGTTCGGTTCTCATGGCCAACCGGGATGAGGCGCTGACGCCGAATCCCAACGTCGTCGACGCAGACCGTGAACCGGTCTCGGACGTCGGATTCGGGCACGGCATCCATTACTGCGTAGGCGCGGCGCTGGCGAGGGCGATGCTGCGCATTTCCTATCAGAGCCTCTGGCGACGGTTCCCGGAGCTGCGCCTCGCAGTGCCCATCGGGGAAGTGAAGTATCGCAACGCTTTCGTCGACTGCCCGGACCAGGTGCCCGTGACTTGGTAGCGGTCGAGAGTAGCGAGCGAGGATGGCGATCGAGCGGCGCACGCTCATAGAACAAGCCGTAATGAATTGGCCCGCAACAGAGGGAATGGTGGCGAGATGTCGGTCGAAGAATTCGATGTAGTGGTGGCTGGTGGAGGGCCGGGCGGCTCGACCGTGGCCACACTCGTGGCCATGCAGGGCCATCGGGTGCTGCTCCTGGAGAAGGAGAACTTTCCCCGGTACCAGATCGGCGAGTCGTTGTTGCCTGCCACGGTGCACGGCGTGTGCCGGCTGCTCGGCGTCACGGACGAACTGGCCGGTGCCGGGTTCCCGATGAAGCGCGGCGGCACGTTCCGCTGGGGCGCCCGCCCGGAGCCCTGGACGTTCCACTTCGGCATCTCCGCCCGGATGGCCGGCTCGACGTCGTACGCCTACCAGGTCGAGCGGGCGCGATTCGACGAGATCTTGTTGAACAACGCCAAACGCAAGGGTGTCGTCGTGCGGGAGGGGTGCGCGGTCAACGACGTGGTGGAAGAGGGCGACCGTGTCACCGGTGTGCGCTACACCGACCCCGAGGGCAGTGAGCGTACGGTGTCGGCGCGCTTCGTGGTGGACGCCTCGGGCAACAAGAGCCGGCTGTACGGCAACGTCGGCGGCACGCGGAACTATTCGGAGTTCTTCCGCAGCCTGGCGCTGTTCGGCTACTTCGAGGGCGGTAAGCGGCTGCCCGAGCCGGCCTCGGGCAACATCCTGAGCGTGGCCTTCGACAGCGGCTGGTTCTGGTACATCCCGCTGAGCGACACGCTGACCAGCGTCGGCGCGGTCGTGCGCAGGGAGGACGCCGAGAAGGTCCAGGGAGATCGGGAGAAGGCCCTCAACGCCTTGATCGCCGAGTGCCCGATGATTTCGGACTACCTGTCGGACGCCACCCGGGTGACGACCGGAAAGTACGGGGAACTGCGGATCCGCAAGGACTACTCCTACCAGCAGACGAACTTCTGGCGGCCCGGGATGGTCCTGGTCGGCGACGCCGCCTGCTTCGTGGACCCGGTGTTCTCCTCCGGGGTGCATCTGGCGACCTACAGCGCGCTGCTCGCTGCCCGGTCGATCAACAGCGTCCTCGCGGGCGAGCTGGACGAGAAGACGGTACTGACCGAGTTCGAGGCGCGGTATCGCCGCGAGTACCAGGTGTTCTACGAGTTCCTCATGTCGTTCTACCAGATGAACGTGAACGAGGACTCGTACTTCTGGCAGGCCAAGAAGGTCACGAACAACCGGAGCGCCACCGACAGTGAGTCGTTCGTGGAGCTGATCGGTGGGGTGTCGTCGGGTGAGACGGCGCTGACGGCGGCGGACAGGATAGCCGAGCGCAGCGCCGAGTTCGCCGCGGCCGTGGATCAGATGGCAGGCGGCGACCAGGAAAACATGGTGCCGATGTTCAAGTCACAGGTGGTCAGGCAGGCGATGCAGGAGGCCGGCCAGGTGCAGATGAAGGCGCTGCTCGGCGAGGACGCCGAGCCCGAGCTGCCGCTCTTCCCCGGCGGCCTCGTGTCCTCACCCGACGGCATGAAATGGCAGACCTACCAGCAGGCGTGAGGGCTCCGCGCTTCCTCGATTCGCCGACCGTGGCGTTCGTCGATCGCGCGTTGAGCAGAGCTGATCCGATCGGTATTCGTCGTTACGTGAGAGAGTGGGTTCACGATGGGCAATTGGAAGATTCTGGCCCTTGAGTTCGATCAGCTCGGGCGGGACCTCCGGCCTGACGAAGAAATCGCGGAAGGTATTGCCCAGCAAGGCCCGCTCTGGCTGAGGATCTCGAACCTCTTCCAGCGCCACCTGTCGGTGCTGCGGCACCTGCCGCCCGGGCAGCTGATCCTGTGGAAGCTGGAGCACTGGGGGGACAGCACCCCGTTCGACCGGATCCCGATGTCCCCCGACGCGCACCCGGCAACGTATACCAAGGAGCTGCTGAACCTCGGACACCTGGTGCATCCGTACACGTTCACGCAACGGAATCGGAAGCTGCTTCACCAGGACATTCCCATGCTTCGCGAGCTGGATTTCGGCATCGTCCCGATAGCCCAGAAAGTACCTGTCGAAGGTGCCTCGCCCGAAGCCCTGCGGGCGAGCTTGAACCTTGACGCAGGCGACACGCTGCTGGGTGCCGGAGGAATGCTGCACCCGGCCAAGGGCATCGACGAGATCGCTGTGTGGTTCCTCCGCAACATCCAGGATCCGAAAACCCATCTCCTGTGTTGTGTCATACCGGACGAGCCCGGTGTGACGGAGGAATCCGTCCGCCGCCGCTGGGAACAGGCGGCAGGCGTGGACTCGTCCCACCGTATTCATGTGCACATGGGCGCGTATCGCCAGTGGGAGTGGATGTGCTCCTTCTACCGGGCAGTCGACGTCATGCTGGTGAACTCGGTCAGCGACTCGTGGGGGCGCATGCTCTCGGAAGCCGTCGGGCTCGGCGTGCCGACGCTGGCTCGACGAGCCGAGTGCGCGACCAACGACATCTTCCCTGGCCTTGTCCTCGTGCCTGACTTCGAGAGTCTCTCGCGCGAGGAATTCCGAGCCCTCGCCGACACCGCGCGCGAGCGTGCCCCAGAACTTGCCCGCTACGCCGACACGCACTACGCGGCACCTGTGGTGGAGAAGCAGTATCTGGACATGCTGCGCGCGTGGACGCCGGCGGACCGGCTGGCCGACTTCGACCAGCTGGCACAGCAGCCGCATTCGCGTCGCCTCGTCCGAGAAATGATCGACCGCTGAACTGCACGAAGTGACGGTTCCACTGCCGCACCGGGCTGCCCGGCCGCGGTGACCGCGACGTCGTCAACAACCCACTCGTCCCTGAGATGGATGCCTACCAGGAGGTCGGCCGTATGAGTAATCAGCTGGAGCATGGACCGGTCCGGACCGCGCGCGCGGACGCTTTGCTGGCCTCTGTGGGGGAGCGAGGCGTGCTGCGCAGTTTCTACGACGAGGACCTCGGGGTCGACCTGATGCTGGAAGCGGACGGCGTTTCGGAAGTAAAGGAGATGGCCGCCCACATTCCTCCTGCGTCCGGGTCGGTCCTTGAACTCGCTGCCGGAACGGGTCGGCTGACGTTCCCTTTCCTGAAGCTCGGCTTCGAGGTCACCGCACTGGAGCTGTCGACCACGATGATCGACACCCTCCGGAAGGAGCTGGCGGCCGCGCCGGCGGACCTTCGGGACCGGTGCACTGTGGTGCAGGGAGACATGGGCGCCTTCACGCTGGGCAAGCGCTTCGGTGCCGTGGTCATCAGCTACGGCTCGATCAGCCTCCTGGACGACACCCACAGGCCCGGCTTGTACGCGTCGGTTCGCGCGCACCTGGAGCCCGGAGGGAAATTCCTGGTCAGCATGGCCGACAACGGCATGTGGAAGTCCCAGGAGCGCCAGCAGGAGCTGTCGGGCCGAAGCGGCCGACGGTATGTGCTGCACGCGCGGCGGTCACCGGCAGAGAAGATCCAGGACATCACGATCTACCCTGCCGATGACACGCTGGACCCCTTCGTCATCTGCACGAGCCGCTTGCGGCTCCTCGACGCGGATCAGGTGGTACAGGAACTCGAAGAGGCCGGATTCGACGTGGTGGCGCCGACTGCGTTCAGGTCCGACGAGGAGCGTGGCGGCCCTGGCGCGCTGCTGCTGGAGGCGTCACTGCGGAGCGATTCCGCATGACCCGCTGAGCCCGGCTCAGGGCAGCCGCGCGGTGATCAGCGCGGCGAGCCGGGAGACGGCCTCCTCGATCAGTTCCGGCGTCAGCAGGCTGATCGAGAGCCGGAGTTGGTTGAACCCGCCCTTGCCACCGTAGAAGTGATGCATCGGGGTGAACAGGACGCCGTAGTCGCCGGCGGCGTGCTTCAGCAGCTCGTCGTCGACGACGAAGGGCACGGTGACGGTGATGAAGAACCCGCCCTTCGGCGAGTTCCAGCTGACCCCCGGGCAGCCGCCGAGCCTGCGGGTGAGCTGGCCCAGCGTGTGCTGGAGGTTGCGGTGGTAGATGGCGATTTCCCTGGCGTTGGCCTTGAGCAGACTGAAGTCGTTGAGCAGGAGCTTCCCGGCGATCACCGCTTGCGCGATGGGCGAGGTGTTCACCGTGAGCATGCCCTTGAGCTTCGAGAGCTGATCGGCGAACAGACCGCCCCCGGCCACGTGCTGGTCCGCCACGACGTAGCCGACCCGGGCGCCGGGCATGCCGGTCTTGGCGAAGGAGCCGATGTAGACCACGGCCCCCGACCGGTCGAGCGCCTTCAGCGTGGGCAGGCGCTCGGAGCCGTAGACCCCGTACGCGTTGTCCTCCAGGAGCAGGATGCCGCTCGCCTCGGCGACCTCAAGGAGCCGGCGGCGGGCGGCCACGTCCATGCTGGTGCCGGTGGGATTGGCGAAGTCGGGCGTCACATAGCAGGCCCGGACTCGCTTGCCCTGCTCTTCGGCCAGCTTCAGCTGGCGGACGAGGTCCTGCGGGTCGATGCCGTTCTCGGTGGACCGGACCGGCCGGACCGGGGTGTCGGTCAGCAGCGCCGCCCCGGTCAGGCCGACGTAGGTGGGGGCGGGGGCGAGCAGCACGTCCCGCTCGTCGGCCCGTAGCGTGCGGAAGAGCAGGAACATGGCCTCCTGCGCGCCCACGGTGACGACCACGGACTCGGGATCGGCCTCGATGCCCTCGTCCTTGGCGAGGTGGCGGGCGATGAGATCGGTGATGACGCCCTTCGTGGTGCCGTACTGGAAGAGCGTGCGGGTGACCTCCGCCTCGTCCAGCTCCCGGTCGCTGCGAAGGTGGTCGCAGTAGGCGTCGATGTACTCGTGGATGAGGCGGACGTCGAAAAACTCTTCGTACGGGCGGCCCGCCGCCATGGAAATGGCCGTGGGATATTCGCCGATCAGCTCATTGAGCAGGTTCATCGACGAGATAGCGGGATCGGCGAGCGAGCTGTGCAGAGTTTCCATGCTCAAGTGCGAGGAAAGACCGTATGAATCCATGAATGCTAGGGTTTTCCATCCCCGGTCGAGATGTCAAGCAGCGGCCGTGGACGCGAATTGATGGCGATTCTCGCTGATATGCGCCGAGCGTGTCGGTAATCGTGGACGTCTATGTCCGCTCTTCCAGATGCTCGATATCCGAAGGTACGGTCACACGCATGCCACAGCACCTGGGGAGCACACAACCGTTGCGTAAAACGAGAACTCCGCCGCGCAGTGGACGTGCGGCGAGCGGGGGAGGACCGGCATGTTGATGACAACGGAGAACGGGATCCGGCTGTCCTACCACGACCACGGCGACACTTCGCCCGTGCTGTTCCTGACCGGCACCGGGGCGCCGAGTTCGGTGTGGGACCTGCACCAGGTGCCCGCGTTCCGCGCCGCCGGGTTCCGCGTGATCACCATGGACAACCGCGGGATTCCGCCCAGCGACACCGGCGCGGACGGGTTCACCATCGACGACCTCGTCGCGGACACGGCCGCCCTTATCGAGCACCTCGGCGCGGCGCCGTGCCGCGTGGTCGGCACCTCGATGGGCTCCTACATCGCCCAGGAGCTGGCGCTCGCCCGCCCCGAACTGCTGGACACGGTCGTGCTGATGGCGGCCTGCGGCAGGAGCAGTCTCGTCCAGCGGGTGCTCGCGGAGGCCGAGGCGGAGCTGATCGAACGAGCGACCGAGCTGCCGCGGGGGTACCTCGCCGCCGTTCGCGCCCTCCTCAACCTGGGGCCCGCGACCCTCACCGACGACGACCTCACCGCCGACTGGCTCGACCTGCTCGAGGCGTCAGGCATGGAAGGGCCGGGAGTCCGCGCGCAGCTGCTGCTGAGCGCGTTGCCCGACCGCCTCCAGGCCTACCGCGGGATCGAAGTGCCCTGCCACGTCGTCTCGTTCGAGTACGACCTCGTAGCACCGCCGGCGGCCGGACGAGAGCTGGCCGCCGCGATTCCCGGCGCGACACACCGCACGATTCCCGGGTGCGGGCACTTCGGCTACCTGGAGAACCCGGAAGCGGTGAACCGCGAGCTGATCCGGCTCCTGCGCACCGAGTCCCGCGCGCGATTGGAGAAGACCGCATGACACCCCATGAGTCAGCCCGTCACCCGGGTCGTGCCGGGCACCCCGCCGACACGGTCGCGGATGCCCGCGGAGCCGCGGAGAGGCGAGCATGACCGACGTGAACCTGCTGCCGTCCACGGCGCCCGCGCTGTTCGAGGCGACCGCCGCGGCGATGCCGGACCGGCCGGCGGCGGCGATGGGTGACACCACACTGACCTACGCCGAGCTGAACGGGGAGGCCAACCGGTTCGCGCGTCGGCTCGTCGAGCACGGCGTCGGCCCCGAACAGCTGGTGGCCACGGTGATGCCACGGTCGATCGAGTTCGTCATCGCGGTCCTGGCCGTGCTCAAGGCCGGTGCCGCGTACGTGCCCGTCAACCCCGACTATCCGGAGGAACGCAGGCGGCAGATGCTGGACGACGCGTCAGCGCACTGCGTGTTGTCCCTGCCGGGGCAGGACGTGGCCGGCGCTCCCGCGGTCCTGCGCGTGGAGCGGGAGCCGTCCCGGTCCGAGCCGAACCTGGACGACCACGACCGGCTCAGCCCCTTGCTTCCCGACCACCCCGCGTACGTCATCTACACCTCGGGCTCGACCGGACGACCGAAAGGCGTGCTGGTCACGCACCGCGGGATCCCGAACCTGGCCGCCGATTACGTGCGCCGCCAGCAGCAGAACCCGGACAGCAGGTTGCTGGCGTTCGCATCCCCCAGCTTCGACGCATCCGTCGCCGAGTTCTGGCCGATCTGGCTGGCCGGCGGCTGTCTGGTCCTTGCTCCCGCCGAGGACCTGGTCCCGGGCGAGCCGCTCGCCCGGCTCGTGCGTGACCAACGCATCACCCACATCACCTTGCCGCCGACCGCGCTTGCACCGCTGGAGGAAGCCGGCGGCTTACCCGCGGGCCTTACCCTCCTGGTCGCGGGGGAGGCGTGCCCGGCACCGGTCGCGAAGCGCTGGGCCACCGACCGCGTGATGATCAACGCGTACGGTCCGACCGAGGCCACCGTCGCGGTGACCGCGAGCGAGCCGCTGACCGGCGAGGGAACCCCGCCGATCGGCAGGCCGATCACCGGCGTCCGTACGTACGTTCTGGACGACCGGATGAGGGCCGTCCCGGACGGGGACGTGGGCGAGCTGTACATGACCGGCCCCGGCCTCGCCCGCGGATATCTGCACCGGCCGGCGGCGACCGCGCAGCGGTTCCTGCCGGACCCGTTCGGCGGTCCGGGCGACCGCATGTACCGCACCGGAGACCGGGTGCGGGCACGGTCGGACGGCCAGCTCGTCTTCGTCGGCCGCGCCGACGACCAGCTGAAGGTCCGTGGCCACCGGATCGAGCCGGGCGAGGTCGAGGCCGCCCTGTTCGACGTGGACGGGGTGGCCCAGGCGGTGGTGACCGAGCACGAGAACAGGCTGGTCGCGTATGTCGTCGGCACGGCGGGCGCCCCGGTGGCCGTCGAGCACCTCCTGGCGCGGCTGCGCCGGCGGTTGCCCTCCTACCTGGTACCCGACGTGGTCGTCGACCTGCCGCGGCTGCCGACGTCGCCGAACGGCAAGGTCGACCGAGCCGCCCTGCCCGAGCCCGGCAGCGCCCCACGCGCGAGCGCGGGGCGAGCGCCGAACACGCCCACCGAGGCCCTCCTGGCCACGTTGTTCGCCGAAGTGCTCGGCGTCAGCAGCGTCGGCGTCGAGGACAGCTTCTTCGAGGTCGGCGGCCACTCGCTGCTCGCGACCCGGCTGGTGGCCCGCATCCGCGAGACCTTGAACGTGCGGCTGCGGGTGCAGGCCTTCTTCAACGCGCCGACCGTGGCACAACTCGCCAAGGTGCTCGACGGCACACCGACGTGACCTGGAGACCCTCCATGCGGATGACGAAAACCGTCGAAGAGGTCGATCTCGGCGACCCCGATCTGTACACGACGCTCGACCGGCACACCCGCTGGCGCGCGCTCGCGGCGGACGACGCGATGGTGTGGAGCGAACCGGGCAGTTCGCCCAACGGGTTCTGGTCCGTGTTCTCGCACCGGGCGTGTGCCGCGGTCCTCGCGCCCACCGCGCCGTTCACCTCCGAGTACGGAATGATGATCGGCTTCGACCGCGAGCATCCGGACACCTCGGGCGGCCGGATGATGGTGGTCTCCGAACGGCAGCAGCACCGCAGGCTGCGCAAGCTGGTCGGACCGCTGCTCTCCAGGGCGGCCGCGCAGGCCCTTGCGGAGCGCGTGCGGACCGAGGTGGACGGCGTGCTCGACCAGGCGCTCGACGGCGGGGTGTGCGACGTGGCCCCGGCGATCGGCTCACGCGTCCCGGCCGCGGTCGTGTGCGACATCCTCGGCGTACCGGCCGAGGACCAGGACCTGCTCATCGACCTGACCAATCACGCGTTCGGTGGCGCGGACGAATGGTTCGACGGGATGACGCCGCGTCAGGCACACACCGAGATCCTCGTCTACTTCCACGAGTTGATCGCCGGGCGTCGCGAGCGCCCCGGCGCCGACCTCGTCAGCACGCTGGTGGCCGACGACGGCCTCACCCTCGACGACGTACTGCTCAACTGCGACAACGTACTGATCGGGGGCAACGAGACCACCCGGCACGCGATCACCGGTGCGGTGCACGCGCTCGCCACGGTGCCCGGCCTGCTGAGTGACCTGCGCGACGGGAGCGCGGACGTCGACACCGTCGTGGAGGAGGTGCTGCGCTGGACCTCGCCGGCGATGCACGTGCTCCGGGTGACGACCGACGAGGTCACGGTCAACGGCCGTCACCTGCCGCCCGGCACGCCGGTGGTCGCGTGGCTGCCCGCCGCGAACAGGGATCCCGCCGTGTTCGACGACCCGGACGCGTTCCGCCCCGGGCGAAAGCCCAATCGGCACATCACCTTCGGCCACGGGGTGCACCACTGCCTCGGTTCCGCACTCGCCCGGATCGAGCTGTCGGTCGTGCTGCGCGTGCTGGCCCAGCGGGTGTCACGGGTGGAACTGGTGCGCGAGCCCACCTGGTTGCGCGCGATCGCCGTGCAGGGATACCGGGAACTCCCGGTGCGGTTCACGGGGCGTTGACCCGGGAGCCGGTGCGGGTGTGGCGGGTTTTTCCGGGGGATAACCGGGACTTGTCCAACCGGTATCCATGACGTCTGTGCCCGGCAGACGTCAAATTGACACCGTTGATGCGAATGTGACTCGCAGTCATGCTGTGAATGGGCAGCTATCCATTCCATTTCATGGAGGAAGTCTTGAGCGCTGTGCAGAATTTCGAGATCGACTACGTGGAGCTGTATGTCGGTAATCTCGAGGAGGCCGCTTTCGGCTGGGTGGACAAGTATGATTTCGCCGTCACCGGTACAAGCCGCTCCGCGGATCACCGGAGCGTCACGCTGTGCCAGGGGGCGATAAAGCTTGTCCTCACCGAGCCGACGTCGGACCGGCATCCGGCGACGATCTACCTCCAGGCGCACGGCGACGGTGTGGCCGATATCGCGCTGCGTACTCCGGACGCGGCCGCCGCTTTCGACGCCGCCGTGCGGGCCGGGGCCGTAGCGGTCCGGGAGCCGGCGCGGCTCGACGAGGCGGAGCCGGGCGGACCGGCCGTCACGGCCGCCGTCGTCGGCTTCGGCGACCTGGTGCACACCCTGGTCCAGAGGGACGAAACCACCGCCTCGCCGCAGGCGGACGGCGCTCGCGGGGGAGACGCGGACCTGCTCGGGATCGATCACTTCGCGGTCTGCCTGAGCGGGGGCGACCTCGGACCCACGGTGGAGTTCTACGAGCGGGCACTGGGGTTCCGGCAGATCTTCGAGGAGCACATCGTGGTCGGTGACCAGGCGATGAACTCCATCGTCGTGCAGAGCGCGTCGGGAGCGGTCACCCTCACGATGATCGAGCCCGACGAGAGCGCCGACCCGGGCCAGATCGACGACTTCCTCAAGGACCACCACGGCGCTGGTGTCCAGCACATCGCGTTCACCAGCGACGACGCGGTCCGCTCGGTCCAGGCGCTGTCCCGGCGCGGGGTGGAGTTCCTGAAGACACCGGCGGCCTACTACGACCTGCTCGGCGAGCGGATCGCCCTGGAGACGCACAAACTGGACGATCTGCGGGCGACGAACGTGCTCGCCGACGAGGACCACGGCGGCCAGATGTTCCAGATCTTCACCGCTTCCACTCATCCACGGCGGACGCTCTTCTTCGAGATCATCGAGAGGCAGGGAGCGGAGACGTTCGGCAGCGCCAACATCAAGGCCCTGTACGAAGCCGTGGAACTGGGACGGACCGGCCAGAGCGAGCCTGGTGCCATCCGCCGATGACGTACGTGCGCCTCGCCGATTTCGAACGTGCCGCCCGGGACGCCCTCCCCGGCCAGATCTGGGACTTCCTCGCCGGGGGCAGCGGCACCGAGGCCTCTCTGGCGGCCAACCGCACCGCACTCGAGCAAACCTTCGTGGTGCCCCGGGTGCTGCGTGACCTGACCGAGAGCGGCACCGGGGCCGATGTCCTCGGCAAGCGTGCCGCACTGCCGCTGGGCGTCGCACCGATCGCGTACCAGCGGCTGTTCCACCCCGGCGGTGAACTCGCGGCGGCGCGCGCGGCCCGGGACGCCGGCGTGCCGTACGTCATCTGCACCATGAGCAGCTTTCCGCTGGAGGAGATCGCTGCCGTCGGTGGCCGGCCGTGGTTCCAGCTGTACTGGCTGCGGGACCAGAAACGGTCTCTGGACCTGGTGCGCAGGGCGGAGGACGCGGGCTGTGAGGCGATCGTCTTCACCGTCGACGTACCGTGGATGGGGCGGCGGTTGCGCGACATGCGCAACGGCTTCGCGCTGCCGGAGTGGGTGACGGCTGCCAACTTCACGTCCTCGGCGGCCGCGCACCGCCGAACCCTAGGGGTGTCGGCCGTGGCCGACCACACCGCGCGCGAGTTCGCCCCGGCCAACTGGGACGCTGTGGCGGCGGTGTGCGCGCGCACGAACCTGCCGGTGGTGCTGAAGGGGATCCTCGCTGTCGAGGACGCCCGCCGTGCCGTCGAGGCGGGTGTCAGCGGCATCGTGGTGTCCAATCACGGAGGCCGTCAGCTGGACGGTGCCGTGCCCGGAACCGAGGTACTTGGCGAGATCGCCGCCGCGATCGGCGGCGGCTGCCAGGTGCTGATGGACGGGGGCATCCGCAGTGGCGGAGACATCCTCAAGGCCATCGCCCTCGGAGCCTCGGCCGTACTCGTCGGACGCCCCGCCATGTGGGGCCTGGCCACGGCCGGTCAGGACGGCGTACGACAGGTGCTCGACCTGCTCGCCGCCGAACTCCGGGACGCGATGGGCCTGGCGGGCTGCGCGTCGGTGGACGCGGCCGGCCGGCTGAGCACGAGAAGGCCCCGGTACGGCTGATGCTCCGCGCGAGGCGCCGGCATCCGGCACTTAATACCTCGGGAATGCCCGCCCTCGCCCACACGAGGCGGCCGAGCCGCCTTCACCGTGCCCATCCCAATCTGCGAAAGGAGAGATTGATGACCGCGTCACAGATAAAGCCAGTACGCCGTAGCAAGCTCAGGACATGGGGCTGGATGTATCGATGACTACCAGTATCGCTCCGGCGGCGGATCTTTCCGTTCTCACCGGACTCACCGAGATCACCAGGTTCGCAGGGGTCGGGACCGCGGTGTCCGACACCTCGTACTCGCAATCAGAGCTGCTCGACATCCTCGACATCGAGGACCCCAAGATCCGCTCGGTCTTCCTCAACAGCGCGATCGACCGGCGCTTTCTCACGCTTCCGCCGGAGGGCCCCGGCGGAGTGCGCGTACCCGAACCCCAGGGCGATCTGCTGGACAAACACAAGAAGATCGCCGTCGACATGGGGTGCCGTGCGCTCGAGGCCTGCCTGAAGTCGGCGGGGTCGAGTCTTGAGGACCTGCGCCACCTGTGCTGCGTCACCTCGACCGGCTTCCTGACTCCCGGCCTGAGCGCGCTGATCATCCGTGAACTCGGGATAGATCCGCATTGCAGCCGTTCGGACATCGTGGGCATGGGATGCAACGCGGGTCTCAACGCGCTCAACGTGGTCGCCGGCTGGTCCGCGGCGCACCCGGGCGAACTCGGTGTCGTCCTGTGCACCGAGGCGTGCTCCGCCGCCTATGCCCTGGACGGCACGATGCGGACCGCGGTGGTCAACAGTCTGTTCGGCGAAGGAGCCGCCGCCCTCGCCGTCACCTCCGGTGACGGCAGGGCGCCCGGCCCGCGCGTGCTGAAGTTCGCGAGCTACATCATCACCGACGCGATCGACGCGATGCGCTACGAATGGGACCGGCAACTGGACCGGTTCAGCTTCTTCCTCGACCCGCAGATCCCCTACGTGGTCGGCGCACACGCCGAGATCGTCGTCGACCGCCTGCTGTCCGGAACGGGGCTGCGCCGCAGCGACATCAGCCAGTGGCTGGTGCACTCCGGCGGCAAGAAGGTGATCGACGCCGTCGTGGTCAACCTCGGCCTGAGCCGGCACGACGCTCGGCACACCACCGGCGTGCTCCGCGACTACGGCAACCTCTCCAGCGGCTCCTTCATCTTCTCCTACGAGCGACTGGCCGAAGAGGACGTCGCCCGGCCAGGCGACTACGGCGTGCTGATGACCATGGGGCCCGGATCCTCGATCGAGACGGCGCTGATCCAGTGGTGACGCGCGGCGGAACGGATGGCGAAATGACGCTGCGCCTGGACGGCACGCGGCCCCTGTCGGCCGAGTCCATCGAGGAGATGGTCGATCTCTGCGACCGCGCCGACGACCATCGGGAACCCGGCCCGGTCACCGTCCACGTCACGGGCGTCCCACCGGCCGACTGGGCGACGGAGCTGACCGTCGGAGTGGTCTCCAAATGGGAACGGGCGGTGCGCCGGTTCGAACGGCTCGGCCGGCTCACGGTCGCGGTGGCGTCGGGCGACTGCGCCGGAACGGCGCTGGACGTCCTCCTCGCCGCCGACGTCCGGATCGCCGCTCCCGGCACCCGCCTTCTGCCCTCCTGGGCAGGCGGAGCCACCTGGCCGGGGATGACCGTGCACCGGCTCACCCAGCAGGCCGGCGCGGCAGGCATCCGGCGGGCCGTGCTGCTCGGGACCCCGATCGGGGCGGACCGCGCGCTCGCACTCAACCTGGTCGACGAGGTGACCGAGGACCCGGCGACGACGCTCGCCGCCCTGGCCGAGGCGGCCGATGCCGTGGACGGCACGGAGATGGCGATTCGCCGACAGCTGATCTTCGAAGCCGGCTCCACCGCCTTCGAGGACGCGCTCGGCAGACACCTCGCCGCCTGCGACCGCTCCCTGCGCCGGACGGGACCGTCCGCATGACGATCGCGCACACCCTTCCGAGCGGCCTCACCGCCGCAGGGGAGACGCTGCACAAGGCGGCCGAGCGGGTCGACGACCTGCTCGCCGCCCTGCCCGAGCCGACGCGACGGACCCCCGGCCAGCGGGCCGAGGCCGCCGCCGCCCAGGACGAGGTGCGCCGCCTGCGCGAGCGGTTCCTGGCCGAGCACGTCCAGGAGGTGTACGCCCGCCTCACCGACGGCCGCGACTTGCGCGTCGAAGCCCTGGTCACGGAGGCCGCCGAGGCCTTCCCCGGCCTGGTCCCGACCGCGGCACAGCTCGCGGACGAGCGGTCGCGGGTCCAGGCGGACAAGGAAGGCCGGGAGATCGACCAGGGCATCTTCCTGCGGGCGGTGCTCGGCTCGCCCGTCACGGGCCCGCACTTGGTCGACGCGATGCTCCGACCGACCCCGCGGGCGCTCGCACTGCTCCCGGAGTTCCGGCGGACCGGTCTCCTGGAGACCGAGGCCGTCCGCCTCGAGCGGCGCGACGGCGTGGCCCATCTGACGATGTGCCGCCACGACCGTCTCAACGCCGAGGACGAGCAGCAGGTCGAGGACATGGAGACCGCGGTCGACCTGGCGCTGCTCGACGAGGACGTCAAGGTCGGGTTCGTGCGCGGCGGCGAGATGAGCCATCCGCGCTACCGGGGCAGGCGCGTGTTCAGTGCCGGAATCAATCTCAAGTACCTGTCGTCGGGCGACATCCCGCTCGTCGGGTTCCTGCTCCGCCGCGAACTCGGCTACATCAACAAGATCGTTCGCGGGCTCCGCCTGGACGACGGCGGGTGGCGGCCGCCGTACGCGGACAAGCCGTGGGCGGCCGCCGTCGACGCGTTCGCGATCGGCGGCGGCACCCAGCTGCTGCTCGTCTTCGACCACGTCCTTGCCGCGTCCGACGCCTACCTCAGCCTGCCCGCGGCCAAGGAAGGCATCATCCCGGGTGTCGCGAACTTCCGCCTCACCCGGTCGCTCGGCCCGCGCGCCGCCCGGCAGGTGATCCTCGGTGGCCGGCGGCTGTGGGCGAGCGAGCCGGACGCCCGCCTGATCGTCGACGAGGTCGCCGAACCCGCCGACCTGGACGCCGCGATCGAGCGGGCCTTGGAACGGCTGGGCGGGGAAGCGGTGCTCGCCAACCGGCGGATGCTGAATCTGTCCGACGAGCCGCCCGAGGAGTTCCGCCGCTACATGGCGGAGTTCGCGCTCCAGCAGGCGCTGCGGCTGTACGGCGCCGATGTCATCGACAAGGTGGGCCGGTTCGCCGCGCGGCGGACCTGAACCGCATCCAGTACGTACGTCAAGAAGGGTCATGTCACCCCTTGACCGGCCCGAGGGGCTGACCGCCCCCGACCGGCCCGAGGGGCTGACCGCCCCCGACCGGCCCGCGCACGTCGGCCTCGGCGAGGCCTGGAGCAACGCCGGGGCCGACCCGCGCGTGCGGCTCGCGGTGCCGACCGGGCCGGGCGAGCGGGCTCACTGACGACAGCCTTTGGCACCTTTGGCACCTTTGGCACCTTAGGCACCTTAGGCACCCGACTCAAAGGGACCCCATTCCCATGCAGGACCATATGTCCTTGGCCGTGCGCGACAGCAACCTCGAACTGGCGCTCGACGTGCTTCCCGCACTGGCGGTCATCTTGCTCGCGGCGGCCGTGATCGGCAGGCTCGCGGTCATGCTCGGACAGCCACGGGTGCTCGGCGAAATCATCGCCGGCATCCTGCTGGGCCCGACCCTCTTCGGCTGGCTGGCACCCGATCTCCAGGCGGACGTCTTCCCGGCGGAGGCACGGTCGGTGCTGTACGTCCTGAGCACCATCGGCCTGACGCTCTACATGTTCCTCGTCGGCGCCGGCCTCGACCACAGCCGGCAGGAGTCCGATCGCAAGCACCACCCGGCGGTCCTCGCCGCTTCGGGGTTCGTGCCCTCCCTCGTCCTCGGCGGTCTCGTCGGCCTGCTGATGTGGGACGACGTCTCGCGCGATGACGTCAGCCGGTGGGAGTTCGCCCTCTTCGTAGGCGGTGCCCTGTCCCTCACCGCGCTCCCCATGCTGGCCCGCATGCTGTACGAGCGGGGCCTTCAGAACACCCGCCTGGGACGCCTTTCCCTGGTCGCCGCCTCGATCGACGACGCGGCGGCCTGGTGCTTCCTGGCCATGCTGACGGCCGTGCACACCGGCTCCGGGGCCGCCGACGCCCTGCCCATGATCGGCTACAGCGTCCTGTTCACCGTCGTGATGCTGCTCGGAGTGTCCCGACTGCTGCGGCCGCTGGCACGGCACGTGGGCCGACAGGGCACGCTGAGTCCCGGCGCGATGTACGTCGTCGTCATCGTCCCGATCGTCTGCGGATACGTCACCGACCTGATCGGGATCTACTCGGTCTTCGGCGGCTTCATCGCCGGCCTGGCCATGCCCCGTGACCCGCAGTTCCGCCAAGCGCTGCACAGCCGGATGATGGACACCGTCTCCACGCTGCTGCTGCCCGTCTTCTTCGCCCTGTCCGGCCTCACCACCGACCTGCGCAGCCTCTCGGCCCACACCCTGCTGTTCGGCGTCGCCGCGCTCCTGGCGGGATTCGCGGGCAAGTACTTCGGCAGCGCCCTGGCGATGAAGACACTCCGCTTCAGCTGGCGCGAGGCCTTCGCGGTGGGAGGGCTGATGAACGCCCGCGGCCTGATGATCATCGTCTTCATCAACATCGGCTTGGCACAGGGCCTGATCACCAAGCCGGTGTTCTCTGTTCTCGTCATGGTCGCCGTCATCACGAGCGCCGCGGTCCTGCCACTGTACCGCCGGGCGCTCCCGCACCACCTGGAGCTGTCCCTGGGCAGCGATGCGCCCCCTCCGGCACCGGCCGGTGGTGGCCAAAACCGGATCCTGAGCCGCCGAGGGTGACATATCGTCCGCATATCGAGAATCGCATACACCACGGCAACACCCCACTACATTGACTGATGACATGTCCTTCAACCCCCCCAGCGAAGCAATGCGATCCACAGCCGTGAAACCGGTGGTCATGCCGATCACCGCCACCGAGCACATGGCGTTCGTACGGGCCCAGCGGTCGGTCAGCTTTCTGCAGACCCCGGCATGGGGCGGCGTCAAGACCGAGTGGCGCAGCGAGTCCCTCGGCTGGTTCGAGGGGCGGCGCCTGGTCGGTGCCGGGCTCGTACTGCACCGCCCCGTGCCGAAGCTCGACCGCTTCACGCTGGCGTATCTGCCCGAGGGCCCGGTCATCGACTGGAGCGGCGACATCAGTGCTTGGCTCGATCCGCTGGCGGCCTACCTCAAGGCCCACGGCGCGTTCGCGATCCGGATCGGCCCGCCGGTGCGCACCCACACCTGGAGCGCCGCCCAGGTCAAGGAGGGCATCGCCGACCCGGGCACCAAACGGCTCACCGACATCACCGGCCACTGGACCGACCCGATCGGTGACCGCGTGGCCGGCGGGCTCCGGCGCGCCGGCTGGCTGCCGCAGAACCCGGAGGACGGGTTCGGGGTCGGCCACCCGCAGTTCAAGTACGAAGTTCCGCTGGCAGGCAGGACCGAGGACGAACTGCTCAAGGGCATGAACCAGCAGTGGCGCCGCAACATCAAGAAGTCGGCCAAGGAGGGAGTCGAGGTCACGGTCAGCAAGGGGGGCCCGGAGGACCTCAAGGCGTTCCACGACCTCTACGTCCACACCGCCGAGCGCGACCACTTCACACCCCGGCCGCTGCGCTACTTCGAGACCATGTTCGCGGCGCTGAGCGCCGAGGACCCCGAGCGGATCAAGCTCTACCTGGCCCGCCACCAGGGCGACTTGGCCGCCGCCACGGTCATGGTCCGCGTCGGCGCCCACGCTGTGTACTCCTACGGCGCCTCCTCCACCGCGAAGCGCGAGGTGCGTGCCTCCAACGCCTGCCAGTGGGCGATGATCCGCGACTCGCTCGCGGCCGGCTGCGACGTCTACGACCTGCGGGGCATCACCCCGACCCTCGACGCCGACGACCCGCACGTCGGCCTCGTCCAGTTCAAGGTCGGCACCGGCGGTCAGGCGACGCGGTACGTCGGCGAGTGGGACCTGCCGCTGCGGCCGATCGTCTACCGGGCCTTCGACCTCTACATGAGGCGACGCGGCCGCTGAACCGCGGGCCGCGGCTGCGCCGGGCCGCGCCCTGCGGGGGGCCTTGACCAGTCACATCCCTTGCGGCAGCCCGAGATGAGCCGAGGTGGCGGCGGTCCGCCACGTCGGCACCATCACACTCGTCGGTGACGGGCCAAGGCACCGACGATCACGACTCGATCGGGTACGGCGGTTACGACGACTCCTCGACCTGGATCGCTGCCCCAGGGCACATCATGGCCGACTCGCGTACCGCGTCGTGGAGTTCGGAGGGCGGAGTGTCATCGAGGAGTTCGACCGTGCCGTCCTCGTCCCGCTGATCGAAGACCTCGGGGACGAGCATCACGCACTGGCCCGAGGAAACACAGCTGGGAGCGTCGACCTTAACGCGCATCATGGTCCTTACCTGTTTGTCTGTGGGGGCCCGTCCACCTCATGATGACGGACTTCGCCGCAGGGCGTTGGAGTACAGCGGCACAGCCCCGGGCGGGCGGAGAACTGCCTTCGCCGCCCCTGCCGCCCTGGCCTCGGCGCTGCCGACCAGCAGCTCAAGCCGCCATGGGGACAAGCCGGTTCGAGGAAGTCGTATCAGGCAGGGATACGTCCGCGGTAGTGACAGACGCGGCGACCACCGAAGATCGCATAGCCTTTCGTACCTTCCAGGACAATCAGCGCGAAGACCAGTCCCCTGAACGAGCCGACCAGCGATCACTAATCTGCTCCAGATGACGGCTTCGGAATCAGAACCGGGGACCCCTGACTGCCGTAGTGCCGCGCGGTACCTGTGGTGGCTGATCACCAGCCAGCGCCTTCGGATCGCTGCCGGTGCGCTGCTGGGCAGCGCCTGGATGGTCTGTCTGGCGCTGCCTCCCTATCTGCTGTCACACGCCATCGACGACGGCCTGGAGCGGGGGCAGGGGCCCGTGCTCGCCGGCTGGGTCGCGGCCCTGCTGGGGGCGGGAGTGCTGAACGCCTGGCTGGCCGTCATGCGGCACCGCACCATGACCAAGGTGCGCTTGGATGCCGCCTTCCGCTCCGTACGGGTGGTGGTCCGCCACGCCACGAGACTGGGCGGGGCGCTGCCACGCCGGGTCATGGCCGGGGGCGTCGTCACGATCGGGTTCCGCGACGTCGCGGTCATCGCGAACACCCTGACCACCACCGGCCCCGGCGTCGGCGCGGTCCTCGCCTACGCCGTCGTGGCCGTCCTGCTGCTGACCGTGTCACCGCTGCTCGCCGTGGTGGTCCTGCTCGGGGTGCCCCTCCTCGCAGTGGTCCTCGGCCCGCTGCTGGGAGGCTTGCAGGGCGTCGAAGCGGCCTACCGGGAACAGCAGGGCAGCCTTGCCGCCCGCTTCACGGACATCGTCGCGGGCTTACGCGTCCTCAACGGCATCGGCGGAAAGGAGGTGTACGCCGAGCGCTACCGGCGCGGCTCGCAGGAACTGCGGGCCAAGGGGTACCGGGTCGGCGCGGTGACCAGCTGGATCCAGGCCCTGGGCGCCGGCCTCCCCGCCCTGTTCCTTGGCTCCGTGACCTGGCTTGCGGCCCGGATGGCGGCACAAGGAGCCATCACGGTCGGCGAGTTGGTCGCGGTCTACGGCTACGCGGCGGTGCTGGTGGTACCGGTCTCGTCGTTCATCGAGGGCGGATACGACCTCAGCCGCGGCCTGGTCGCCGCCCGCGGGGTCGTACGTTTCCTGGCTCTGGAACCTGACTCCCCTCGTCGGGAGTCGATCTCGTACGGGCCCGGGTCCGCGGCCGCGCTGTACGATCCCGCATCCGGCGTCGAGGTGCAGCCCAGCAGGCTGACCGCACTGGTCAGCGCCCGCCCCGCGGAGACGGTGACGGTCATCGACCGTCTCGGCCGTTTCGTCGAATCGTCGGTGACCTGGGGCGGGATACGTCTCGACGACATCCACCCGACACAGGTCCGCCGGCGAATCCTCGTCGCGGACAACGAGGCCGACCTGTTCGCCGGCACGCTGCACGAGGTGATCTCCGGTCCATGGGCCCAGGACGAGGAGACCATCAGCCGGTGCCTCCACACGGCCGTCGCGCAGGACATCGTCCAGGCCCTCCCGCACGGCCTCGACTCACCCGTCACCGCACAGGGCCGCAACCTCTCCGGCGGCCAGCGCCAGCGCCAGCGCCTGCGCCTGGCCCGGGCCCTGCTGGCCGACCCCGAGGTGCTCCTGGCCGTCGAGCCGACCTCCGCGGTCGGCGCACACACCGAGGCCACCATCGCAACCCGGCTGCACGCCGCACGGACCGGCCGCACCACGGTGGTCACCAGCACCTCCCCCTCCTGCTGGACCAGGCCGACACCGTGCACTACCTGGTAGACGGCCGCGTCACGGACTCGGGCAGCCACCGAGAACTCCTGACCAGGCAGCCCGGCTACCGCCTCCTGGTCTCCCGTGGCGCGGTGGACGCGGACGGCGCGGACGGTGGAGGTCGCGTTTGCGGGGTCGAGGTGGACCGTGGTGGCCGCGACCGCGCGGACGGCGTGGACAGCGGAGGGCGCGATTGCGCGGTGGGAACAGCTCGCGACCACCGCCGCCGGAGCCCGTACCGTCGAAGCCCTCAGCCTGCAACAGCACCGCATCACAGCATGCGAGCAGCACATCGAAGAATGCCGGACCACACGGAACCACACGCTGTTCCTGCGCAGCGTCCTCTTCCCGGCCGTGGACATCTCGTACGTCATCCCGGTCGCCAGTGTCCTGCTGGTCGGCGGCGCGCTGCACGCCCACGGCACGTTGAGCCTCGGGGCGGTGGTCGCCTCTGCCCTGTACCTGCGCCAGCTGTCCCAGCCCCTGAACACCATCCTCCAGCAGATGGAACAACTACAGAGCAGCCGTGCCTCCTTCGCCCGCGTCGAAGGCCTCGGCCTGGCCACGCCCACACCACCGACCACTGCCGCCACACCAGCTGACCACCGGATCGAGGTGAGCGATGCCCACTACGCGTACGACGAAGGAGACGACGTCCTGCACGGCATCGACCTGACCGTCCGGCCCGGCGAGCGGCTGGCGATCGTGGGCCCCACCGGCGCGGGCAAGACCACACTGGGAAGGCTCCTGGCCGGCATGGACACCCCGCACACCGGCACGGTGACGGTAGGGCGGGTCCCGGTCACCGACCTGGAGCCCGACCAGCTACGCGGGCACATCGTCCTCATCCCCCAGGAACACCACGTATTCCTGGGCACCGTCCGCGACAACCTGCACATCGCCTCCCCTCGCGCCACCGACGCCGAACTACGCGCGGCACTCGCCGCCGTCGGCGCCGACTGGACCGACGAACTACCCGATGGCCTGGACACCGACCTGGGCCACGAGGGACACCGGCCCGACGGCGCCCAAGCACAGCAACTCGCCCTGGCGCGCGTAGTCCTGGCCGACCCGCACACCCTCATCCTCGACGAGGCGACCGCACTCCTGGACCCACGAACCGCCCGCCACGCGGAGCGGGCTCTGGCCGCCGTCCTCGAAGGCCGAACCGTCATCGCCATCGCACACCGCCTACAGACGGCGTCCGACGCCGACAGGGTCGCCGTGATGGAGGACGGCCACCTCACCGAACTCGGCCCCCACGCCACCCTGGTCGCGGCCAACGGCACCTACGCCGCGCTCTGGCGCACCTGGCACGGTGACCAGCCCCCACCGTGATATCGCCCCCCGGGACAGAACGCCCACGTGCCGACCGGACGCACCATGTCTAGGCGCGAAGCGCCCCCCGTTCGGGCCCGTAGTAGCTACTGGCCTGGATCAACGTCGGTGCAACCGTGTAACCCTCCGGCCCATCTGATCACACGGGGACGGGAGCCGCATTCCGCCGCGCTTCCGCCCCTGCCCGGCTTCTCTCCGCTCGCCCGCTGACTCATAAGGCACCCATGCGACGATCAACCACGCCCCTCGCTCTGCTGTACGTACCCCTCCTGCTGGCGATGAGTGCCTGCTCCGGCGACAGCGACGGCGATACCTCAGGTTCTCATCCGCCCGCTGCGGTGAGCGAGAAGCAGGCGAAGCACGTCCTGGACCGCGTGGTGAACCGCGCGCCGAAGCTGACCGCGGCACAGTTCTGCAAGGAACTCGCCTATCAGGAAAGGGCATGCGCCTACACACGCAAGCAGGCTGAAGCCTTCTGTCTGAAGCCCGGCCCCAAGCCGCGTGTGCTGCGCTCCGCGGTGGTCCGGAACACGGAGGAGTCGGCCGGCGGCAGGGTGCTGGAGATCGAAGGCAGGACCGCGGGCGGGCAGCGCTACGTCACCGAATTCTTCGTCACCGCCCCCGAAGGCACACCACGGGCGTCGGTCGCGGTCTACTGGTCAGGAGCCGGACTCGCGGACTCGCCCCTCGGCCAGGACAACAAGGTCCTGCCGCAATCCGAATGCGGTCACCGCGCCCGCCCGCAGGCGGCTGCTGCCGTGTACAGGGCATCTAGGGTCGGCGCGCAGCGGGCCCCCCGCGCCGCGGCCAACGGCGCGAACGCCGTCTGACGAGGTAGCCGCTTGCCCCAGCTGCCGCCAGCCCGGCGGCCCCGCCAGCGATGATCAGGGCCTGCTTGTTCCCCGCGTCGTCGCTTGAAGCGGAGCCGGCGGCAGCCTGCTGCTGGTCACGGCAGGACTTGGGAACGGCGCCCCCGTCGGGCTCGACCTTCAGGCGCCCCCAGACCTGACCTGGTTCCAGCATCGGGCTGTGCAGGTACACGGGGTAGACCCCGGGTTTGATGTCGCAGCGGATGGCGGCCTTTGCCTCCAGAACTGCTTTGTCTCCCCGAAGGGTGACGGGGTGAGTGAACGCCGGGGAAGAGACCTTCGTCCTCCCGTCCACGGCCTCGCCGTCCGAGGCGGAGGGCGTGACGTGGCCTCCGCGGTGGACGGAGCGAATGTCGGTGGCGGACTGCGGCCACGGTGCGTCCGAGGTGTCGTCTGCCACGGCCAGCGGGACGGCGGTCAGGGCGCAGACAAGGGCGGCCAGCGCTGCTGCGGCTCTGGCGAGCGATATCGAGCGACCCACCGTGCTTCGTCCATCCACTTCTACATCGGCGTCCTGCCGAGTCGTCAGATGCGCTATACGCGCGCGTGGTTGCCCATGCAGGCATTAGGGGGTGTCTGACAATTCCGGTCTGATCAGCGAGATTCGGCTGAGCTGGCAATCCGGAGGTGCGCCGATCGGCTGGGGGGAGTGGGCAGTGGCTACGAACGGCGGGCCAGTAGATGGGTGTCGAGGAAGCCCCGATCAGAGGATGGATCGTGGAGCAGCCGAGCGAAGGGATCGAGCCCAGCATCGCCCAGCAGTTCGGCGAGGCGATCCACCGGCCAGCTGTAGGCGGGCGCCACCTTGTGGTCGAACCGGACCGGTACTTGTCCGTCGGTCCCGAAGAAGGAGACCAGGAGCAGACCGTTCGGTGCCAGGACGCGTACCTGTTCGGCGAGCAGCTCCGGTAGTTCCCCCGGAGGGGTGTGAATCATTGAGTAGTGGGCCAGCACGCCGCCGAGCGCGGCGTCCTCGATCGGCAGGGATTCCATCCGCGCCTCTTGGAAGCGCAGCGCCGGATGGGCCTGCCGGGCGTGGTCGACCATGCCGGGGGCAAGGTCTAGTCCGAAGGCGTCCAGGCCGAGTTCGTGCAGCATGGCTGTCAGATGTCCGGGCCCGCACCCGACGTCCGCTGTCCGCAGGTTGCCCGTCGCGCGCACCAGTTCGGCGAAGGTGCCGATCATGGCCCGGGAGAAAGGCTGTGTTTCCAGCCGGTTTGCGAACAGCGATGCGTACAGCTCGACGACACCGTCATAGGCCGTCCTGGTCTCGTCCTGATGATTCGCCACGGGCAGGACTCTATAGCCGGTCTGATAATTGATCTTGTGGCAGGTCGAGGTGAGTTGACGGATGCGGCATGGAGGCGGATAGAGCCCTTTTGCCTCAGGTGGACGGACGGGGCCGTCCGTGGCGTGATCACCGGCAGGTGGTCAACGGGGTGCTGTGGCGGCTGCGGACCGGGGCTCCGTGGCGGGATCTTCCCGACCGGTTCGGGCCGTGGCAGACCGTCTATGAGCGGTTCGCCCGCTGGGAGGCGGACGGCACCTGGGCACGGTTTCTGGAGCACGTTCAGGTCCGCGATGACGCGGTGGGCCGGGTGGAATGGACCGTCTCCGTCGACTCCACCATCAACCGAGCCCACCAGCACGCAGTCGGCGCCCGCAAAAGGGGGATGTGAACGGGGACGAACTGGAAGATCCGGGCCGCTCGCAGGAGCGCCAGGCCCTCGGCCGCTCCCGAGGCGGACTGACCACCAAAGTCCATCTCGCCGTCGATGGCCGGGGCCTGCCCCTGTCGATTGTGCTCACGCCCGGAAACGTCAACGACGCGACGGCGTTCGGCCAGGTCCTCGACGGCATCCGCACCCCGCGCCTCGGCACGGGCCGCCCGCGCACGACACCGGACCGCGTGCTGGGTGACAAGGCGTATTCCAGCAGGGCCATCCGCCATCTGCTGAGGGCCTCGCTCACCGGCTATCAGACGATCGCGGGCACGGACCTGCCCAAGTCCTTCACCAGCGCGGACGACGAAAAGACCGACTTCACCTACGACACGGCAGGCAACACCAAATCCGTCGCGGTCACCGGTACCGGCGGTGGCAAGCGCACCTTCGACTACAACGACGCCACTCCTGACTGCGGCGGCTTCCAGGGCCAGCGCTGCAAGGCCACCACCATGATGAGCGACACCAAGTCGGTGTCCACGTCGTTCCGTTACGACGGGAAGGGCAACCTCGCCACGGCCACCCCGCCGGCCCCGATGAAGCCCACCACCTACACCTACGACGCACTCGGCCGCCCGGCAACAGTCACCGACGGCCGCGGCGTCAAGACGGAGTACACGTACGACGAGCGCGACCGCGTCACCAAGGTGACCTCGTCGTCGAAGGCCACGGTGACGTACTCCTACGACGGCGACGGCAACCTGACCCAGCGCTCGGACGGCACCGGCGTGATCAAGTACGCCTTCGACCCGCTCTCGCGGGAGACGGTCCGCACCCTGCAGAACGGTTCGCAGACCAAGCTCACCTACACCCCCGCCGGGAACGTGGAAACGTATGAGGACCCGGCCGGTGTCACCGACTACATCTGGAACAAGGTCAACAAGCTCGACAAACTGAAGGACCCGGCAGGCCGGACCACCACCTACGAGTACAACAACAACGACATCCGCACCAGGACCACCTATCCCGGCGGCACGGAGCAGATGGTCACCCTGGACAAGTCCAGCCGCCCGGAGAGGATCAAGGCCACCTCGCACAAGGGCACCTTGGTCAACCTCTCCTACGACTACAAGAACGCGGGCAAGGACAGCACGAAGATCCGCGCCCGCACGGACGCCGTCACCGGCACGACGATCAGCTACACCTACGACAGCGCGGGGCGTTTCTCCTACGCCAAGGAGGAGAAGGGCGACGCGGTCACCTACTCCTGGCAGTACTGCTTCGACCAGGCGGGCAACCTCACCTCCCAGGGCACGGGCAAGGGCTGCCCCAGCGACTCGAAGTTCACCGTCAACGACGCGCAGCAGATCACTGCGAAGAACGGCGACAGCACCAACTGGTCCTACGACGCGGCCGGCAACGAGACCGCCGGAGCCTCGAGTGCCGAAGGCGCCCGCACCGGTGGGACCTGGTCCGACTTCAGCCAGCTCACCTCGATCACGGTCGGCGGCACCACCTATGAGGGCCAGTACGGCTCCACCGACCAAAGCGAACGCATCCGCCTCGGGGACACCTTCTTCCACAACGGGCCGCTCGGCCTGTCGGCCAAGAGCACGGGCGGCGTGGACATGGGATTCAACCGGAACCCGGGGGAACCCTGAACTCCATGACGACCGGGGGCAAGGCGTACTACTACCTCACCGACGCGCTGGGCTCGGTCGTCGCCCTCATCGACGAAGCAGGCGTGCAGGTCAACACCTACAGCTACAGCCCCCGCGGTGTCGCCCGCGCGGCGACCTCGGAGAAGGTCCCCCAGCCCTACCGCTTCGCCGGCGGCTACCAGGACCCCACAGGCCTGTACCACTTCGCGGCCCGCTACTACGACCCGCACATCACCCGCTTCACCCAGCCCGACCCCTCCGGCCAGGAGAAGAACCCCTACCTCTACGCCGAAGGCGTCCCCGTCAACCGCATCGACCCCACCGGACTGTTCAGCTTCTCCGACGTACTCGACATCGGAGAGAAGGTAGTAACCGGAGTCTCAGGCTGCCTGGCCGGTATCGGGGCGGCAGGAGAGTCCGGCGTCCTCACAGCGGCGACTGGTTTCTTCGGCACGCCGGGCACGATAGTTGCTGGAGCCTTTTCCTGCGGCATAGGCGCAGGAGCGGCCTATATGAACGCGGACATACTGTCCTACGGATGACATTCAAAGAACTGCACCGAGCGCCGCGTTACTGAGAGCAGACTATGGCCTTCCGGGCAGTGCGCACTCGGCACTGCCCGGAAGGATGTCGCGAGGAGAACCGATGCCAACTAGGCCTGAAATCAAATTCACTGCATTTGTGGCGGTAGGGATGGTGATTGGGGCTTTGTGTGCATTCCTAGGAGTTCGAGGCGATAACTATGGGCTGCTGGGCGCCGGCATCCTGACACTTGGTAGCGGTGCGATATTGATCCTCATGATGATTCACCGCTGGGTTTCAAAGTCCAGACGCTGAGGACTGGTGTTCACCTGAGCTGTGGAACTCGGGTGACGGCCAGCACCGTCCGCGCCTACACCACTCAGAGCTGTCTCCCTGCCGCAGCGAGTTCGCCCCAGCCATCGAGGAGCACCTCGCCCGGCTCGACCGAGAGGTGACCGCCAACGCCAGGTTCGATTACGGGAGTGTGGGAGGGGGCAGTGCGGTCAGACACCGGCGTTCGTATGCCGCCGCACCGTGGACCCGAAGACCGCCATCCGGCTGGGACTTCGGGGCGCACCGGTGGGTCGTCGAGCGCACCATCGCGTGGCTGCACGGCTTCCGAAGACTACGCGTCCGCTGGGAACAGCGAGATGACATCCACGAAGCCTTCCTCGGCCTCGCCACCTGTCTCATCACCCACCGACACGTCCAACGCCTTTGTTTGGGCCTCTAAGAGGTACAGATCGCGTCGGACACGGACCTGGTCGACGATGACCGCAGTCTCCTTGGCATCGGTCTTGCTCTCGCCGCGGTAGCTCTCGCCGGCGCGGTCGATGGCCCGGCCGGAGAGGTAGTGCACCGCCTGGTCGTGGCTGAGGAGGATCGCGATGGCCAGGGCCGCTCCGCCATCGACCAGAGCGATGCCCCACGTCATCGTGTAACCCAAGGCCAAGACGTCGGCGAGGAGTTCGACCAGTTCGGGCTCGTCGTTAGCGACGCGTCGCGACAGCAACTGTCGGCCGCTCTCGTCGATTGCGACACAGTGGTGGTGCGTCCTGCCCGCGTCGGCGTCGGCCCAGAACGCGGTCATGTGGTGCCACCGTGCGATGTGCTGCTGAAGGTCCTTGCCACAGACGACGTCGCTGTCAACTCCCTGCAGAGCGATCAATCGCAATTCCGCATATGTGCTGGTGGACGGCACCCTGGCGGAATGCGCCCGGGTCGGTGACAACAATGGTGCCCCCTCCGGAGAGCACCGCCGCCACGGAGTGAACCTCCAGCTTGTCACCAATTCTGGCGGCAGGATCCAGTGGATCTCACGGATGTTCCCCGGCCGCACGCATGACCTCACAGCGGCGCGTCGGCACCGCATCATCTCCACCTGCACCCATCTTGGCCTGCCGGTTCTGGCCGATCTGGGCTACCTCGGCGCCGACGGAACCTTCTCCACCCCGCAACGACTCCGCTCTCGTCAGGAACTCAACCTCCAGCAGGGGTCGCCGCCTGAAGACCTGGCGCACCTTCCGCAAAGCACGCTGCGGCCCCCGCGCTGGCGTCGAGGGCGCCATGGCCCAGGCGCAGCCGCTGCGACGTCCACCGGGTCCGCCACCACGGGCTCGCCCGCACCCACCTCGCGCTCGTACTGACCCGCCACCGCTCTCAGCCTCGTCCGCACCGACGCATGGCTCATCGGCAACGGGCCTGCCCAGACGGGCACTTCGTAAAGGCGGCAGTGCCGGTGGCCGGGGTCGTGGGTACGCAGGTGCAGCGTCAACTTCGTCTTTGTGGACGACCCGGTGCCCGGAATACGCTGGGGAACCCAACCTTCACGGCAACAACACCGGAACAACTGTGGAACGTGACGGAGTGAGCCGTTCCTTTAGATCCCCAGCGGCTCCACGGTCGTGTACGCCATCACCTTCGGAGGTGAATGCGCATGGGTTTTGATCGGCAACGACACAGGTGGTCGGAAAGCTTTCTCACCGCTGTCCGGCAGGGGAAGTTCGACGGCAGCGCGGCCCAGTCCGAGCGTGAAAGAGTGCGGACGCTCGTGCGGGACAACGTTGACGCAGGCGCGGGGTTTCTGGTCATGACGGGCCTCGATGTGACCGAACAGAACACCTGCGAGCAGGTGCTGCTGTGGGCTTCCGAGACGCTGGGCACCGTGATGGAACAGGATAGAGCGGGTACCCGGATCAGATCCGTGCGCAACCGCGGAACTGCGGTCGGCGAGGGCAGATCGGCTCGCTATGCGGACTCGCGGCACGGAGGTCACCTGCACACCGACGGCGCGGAGCGGTCATTCCCGCTGCCGGACTACTTCACCCTCCTGTGCGTGCGGCCTGCGAAGGCCGGCGGCACGTTGAGGCTCGTTCCGGTGGACCGCCTCCGCGCTCTCCTGGCCGACCGGCCCGACGTGCTCGCGGTGCTGGAAGGGGACTTCCACTTCGACCGACGGGGTGACCAGGCGCCGGGGGAGCCGGCCACGGTGCGCAAACCCGTGTTGTTCACGACCGCTGACGGCAGGCATGCCGCGACCTATCTCCGGCAGTACATCGAGATCGGGCACGGTCAGCCCGGTGCCGACCCACTGACGCCCGCCCAACGCGGTGCACTGGACGCGTTCGACTCGGCACTCGAGGACCCGGCCAGCGCGATCGAGGGCCGCATGGGCGCCGGTGAACTCGCGGTCTTCGACAACCTGCGGATTCTGCACGGCAGGACCGAGTTCGACGACCACCACGACCCCGGGCGATCGCGGTTGCTCTACCGGACGTGGATTCGGCGAACGCCGGCAGCCCACCACACCGCCGGGCAGTGATCGAATGAGAGTTCTGATCGCACCCAATGCGTTTCGTGGAGGGCCGGGTGCACGGTGGGTGGCTGAAGCACTGGCGAGCGGACTGGTGCGGACCGGATCGGTGGACAGCGTGGTGACGATCCCGCTGTCGGACGGCGGTGACGGCGCACTGGACGTCGCTGCCGAATTATCGGGCGGCACTCGCGTCCAGGCGATGGCCGAGGATCCCCTCGGCGCACCGGTTTCGGCGGACTACCTCTTGACGGACGACGGAACTGCGTTCGTCGAGACAGCTCGCGCGAGCGGACTGCAGCTGGTCGCCACCCGTCCCCGGCAACCGCTCGTGGCGAACACCACAGGCACCGGGCAACTGATCGCGCATGCGGTCGGGCGCGGAGCGACCCGGGTGGTCGTCACGGCGGGCGGAACCGCCTCGGTCGACTTCGGTGCAGGCGCCCTTGCCGCCCTGGGGGTTCGCTTTCTCGACTCCGCCGGCCGGTTGCTCACGCCTACGCCGCGTGACCTGGTACACGTGCGACGCGTAGACACCGGTCCCGCCGTGGAGCTGCTCCGCGACGTGCGCGTCGAAGTACTGAGTGACGTGCGCACTCCGCTTCGGCACAACATCGAGCGGTTCGGTGCCCAGAAGGGGATCACCCCGCCGGACGCGGTGGTGCTGTACGGAATGCTGGAGGCGCTTCCGGCCGCGTTCGGCTGGCCGGACGACGCGTTGCTGACCGAGCCGCTACTCGGTGCCGGCGGTGGCTTGGCCGCTGGTCTGCGCGCCGCGTTTGCCGCGCCGGTCACCCACGGAGGCGAGTTCTTCGCCTCGCGCGCTGGGCTCGCCGGTCAGATCGAGCGCGCGGATCTGGTGCTGACGGCCGAGGGACGGTTCGACCGCGGGTCGTGGGACGGCAAGATCCCGGGACTGGTCGCCACCATGGCCAGGAAGCAGGGCAAGCGTGTCGTGATCATCACCGGCGAGCTTGCGGTGCCTGTCGGCGACCTCCCCTCAGGAGTCCACTGCGTGGAACTGGGGCTCGAACCGCCGACACCGGGCAACGCGGAGACTGCCGAGCGCCGACGCGCGTTCGAGCGTGCGGCACTGTCGGCCCTCGACCATGGAGCGATGCCTCATGCGAGTTGACCACCGATCACTGCACGACTTCACGTGCCGGTGCCTGCTCGCCGTGGGCGTGTCCCAGCAGGACGCGGCGCTGGTCGCCGACGTCCTGACGGAAGCGGACCTGCGCGGTGTCGACAGTCACGGCGTGGCCAGACTGCGCAGGTACGTCGACGGAGTGCGGGACGGCAAGATCCTCCCCGATGCCCAGACCACCGTCCTGGCCGAGACGCCGGCGACCGTGGCCCTCGACGCCGGCAACGGCCTGGGCCAGCCGGCCTCGTGCGCTGCGCTGGACATGGCCGTCGCGAAAGGCGTCGAGACAGGCATCGGCATGGCGACCGTACGCCGGTCGAACCACTTCGGCATCGCCGGCTACTACGCCCTGCGCGCCGCCCGGCAGGGCCTGTTCGCCATCGTCGGCACCAACGCGTCACCGCAGGTGGCGCCGACCAACGGGGCCACGCCCATGTTCGGGACGAATCCGCTCGCGATCGCCTTCCCGACCGACGCCGACCAGCCCTTCGTGTTCGACGCCGCGACCAGCGTCGTCCCGCGAGGGAAGCTGGAACGCTTGCATCGAGAAGGGCGGGACATGCGATCCGGGTGGGCGGTCGACCCGAACGGCGAGTCGACCACGGACATCCCGAGGGTCGTGGACGGCCTGAAAGCCCGCGAGGGCTATGCCCTGCTTCCGCTGGGGGGCTCGGGGGAGTCGCACGGCGGGCACAAGGGATACGGCCTCGCCACCGTGGTGGAGCTGTTCTGCGGACCGCTTGCGGGTGCTCGCTGGGGACGCCATGTGTACGGGGCCGAAGGAGCCGGCCTCGGTCATTTCTTCCTCTGCGGCCAAGTGGCCGCACTGACCGCGGTGGCGGACTTCCAAGCCGAGGCCAACCGGATGTTCGACGAACTGCGGGCGTCGCCCAAGGCGCGCGGGCACGACCGCATCCTGATCGCCGGCGAGCGCGAGCACGAAATCGAACAGCACAGGCTGGAGGCCGGCATTCCGCTGAGGCCCGCTGTCGTGACGGACCTGGTTCGCGTCGCGGAGCAGTGTGGTGTGGCACCGCTCGGCACGCCTGTCGAAAACACCGAAGCGGGGAATCGATGAACAGCACTACGAAGCTTCGCGAACTGATCGCCGGCCGGCAGATCGCCAGGCTGGCGGGAGCCCATGATCCGCTGAGCGCGAGCCTGGTGGAAATCAGCGGCTTCGACGGGGTGTGGGCCTCCAGCTTCACCATCTCCGCGGTCAATGGCCTGCCCGACATGAGCCTGCTGTCGATGGCCGACTTCCTGGAGGCGGCCGGGCGGATGGCGGCGGGCTGCTCGGTACCGGTCCTCGCCGACTGCGACACCGGTTTCGGTGGCGCCGCCAACGTCGCGTACCTGGTCCAGCGTTACGAAGCGGCCGGCGTCGCCGGGGTCTGCATCGAGGACAAGATCTTCCCCAAGACCAACAGCTTCGTCGACCAGGGCCAGGAGCTGCTCGACGTCGGCGAGTTCGCCCGGAAGATCGAAGCGGGCAAGAACGCGCAACGCGACCCCGACTTCGTGCTCGTCGCGCGCACGGAGGCACTGATCGCCGGACACGACGTAGAGGAAGCGCTGCGCCGTGCTCACGCCTACGTCGATGCCGGTGCCGACATGATCTTGGTGCACTCGAAGAAGAACTCGCCCCGCGAGGTGATCGAATTCCTCGACGCCTGGCAGGAAAGAGCGCCGGTGGTCGTGGTGCCCACCACCTATCACGACTGGCACTTCACTGACGCGGAGAATTCCGGAGTGTCCCTGGTCATCTATGCCAACCACGCCCTGCGAGCCGCGGTCAGGTCGATGTACCAGGTGCTGACCAGCATCGAGTCGTCCGGCACGTCCACCGCGGTCGAGGACCTGATCTCTCCGGTCTCCGAGTTGTTCGAGCTGACCCACCTCGACAAGTGGCTGCACCTGGAGAAACAGTGATCGGCGCGGAGGAGTTCGCCGCAGCGCTGCTGGCACGGGACTACCGGTTCTTCTCCGGTGTTCCCTGTTCCCGCCTGGCGGGCCTGGTCTCCGTCCTGTCCCGCCACGAAGGCCGTTACGTCCCGGCGGCCAACGAGGGTGCCGCCCTGGCCGTCGTCGCCGGCGCACGGATGGCCGGCACCCGCGCAGCCGTCCTGATCCAGAACTCGGGTCTCGGAAACCTGGTGAACCCGCTGGCCTCCCTGGTGCTGCCCTACGAGATACCGGTGCTCGTCGTGGTGAGCCTCCGCGGCTGGCCGGTGGGGACCGACGAACCGCAGCACGACGTCATGGGACGCACGACCGAGTCCACGGCTGCCATCCACGGTGTGCCGAGCATGTTTCTCGAGCCGTCGCCGGCCTCGCTGGAGGAAGCGCTGGCGTGCGCACGGCAGGCCGAGGCGGCCGGCAAGCCGTTCTTCCTGCTGGTGCCGAAGGGGACGGTCGGAGCGGCTGAGCCGGTCCCGGTCCCCGCCGGTCCTGACAGGATGCTGACCCGTGCCGAGGCCGTCCGGATGGTGTCGGCGCAGGTTCCGGACGCCGCGATCTACGGCACGACCGGCTACACCTCACGCGAGCTGTTCGCTGCCGCCGATCGGCCGGGCAACTTCTACATGCAGGGTTCGATGGGACACGCGCTGGCCCTGGGGCTGGGGACAGCACTGCGCCGGCCCGATCGTCGCGTCGTCGTCCTCGACGGCGACGGAGCGGCCCTGATGCATCTGGGCACCATGTCGACCGTGGGCCACCTCGCTCCGGCGAACTTGCTGCACGTGGTGCTGGACAACGGGACCTACGGTTCCACCGGAAGCCAGCCGACCACCTCCGCCACGGTCGACTGGCCGGGGCTGGCCCGCGCCACTGGCTATCGCGATGCCTGGTCGTGCGCCGACGGCTCCGAGCTGCAGACCGTGCTGGACAGGGCCGTGACGGAACCGGGCCCGTGCCTGGCCGCCGTGCGCATTCAGGCGGCGGAGAACGATGTGCCGCCGCGGGCCAGTGCGCAACTGCCGCTCCCCGGAATCCGGGCCAGGTTCGAGCGAGAGCTGGCCGTCGCGCACGGAGGAGAGCTCAGGTGACCGAAGGGGACGAGCAGCGCCGGGTCGAGGTGATGGAGGGCGCCGGAATCGCCGCGAAGCTACCGGAGGTGCTTCGCAGGATGCGAGCCCAGCGAGTTCTCGTGGTCGCGACGCGGAACGCGGTGCTCCGGACCGGCGCCGAAGGGTGGCTGGTGGGGCACGACCACGACTACTTCCACGACATCGTGTCGAATCCCCAAGCTGCGGACGTCGTCCGAGGTGCGGGTGCCGTGGCGCGATACCGGCCGGATGTCGTGCTCGGCATCGGTGGCGGTTCCACCTTGGACACGGCGAAGGCGGTCCGGTTGCTGCCGCCGGTCGGTGCGGAAGCCGAGCGAGTCCTCCGCGGCGTGGATCCGGTGCGGGTGACGAGACCACCGAGGCTCGTGGTGATCCCCACGACGGCCGGCCCGGGCAGCGAGGTCACGACGTTCGCCACGATCTACCTCCGCAAGCGAAAGCACTCACTGGACCATCCGGCCGTGCGGGCGGATGTGGCGCTCATCGACCCCGTGCTCACGCGGACGTGTCCGCCGGCGCTGACCGCACACTGCGCGCTCGATGCCACCGCGCACGCCATCGAGTCGTGGTGGTCGCCACGCGCCGACTCGTCGTCGCGGGCGCTCGCACGAGGGGCGCTGTCACACTTGGTTCCCATCCTGCGAACGGGCTTTCGTGACACCACGGCCCGACAACGGGAGCTGCTCAGCAACGCCGCGGTCATGGCCGGTCGTGCGATCGATCTGACCCGCACGACAGCGGCACATGCCTTCGCATACCCCACCACCGCTCAGTTCGGGGTGCCGCACGGACTCGCGTGCGCATTGCATCTGGTCTGGCTGCTGCCTTTGACGCTCGGTGAACTCGACCGCGAGCTGCCAGGTACCGGTATGGCCAAGGGGGAGATCGACCACATGCTCACGCTTCTCGGTGCTCGAACAGTTGCCGACTCCGGAGCCGCCCTCGCGCGGCTACTGTCTCTGGCCGGCTGCCCGACCCGGCTCGGCGAGGTCGGGGTGGGCGCCTCGGACCTGGAGCCGATGTTCGACGACGCGCTGAGCAGCGACCGCGCGCAAAACCATCCGGTCGCGCTCCGCAAGGACCCGGTTCTCGGGTTGCTGCGGTCCCGGTTGTGAGCGATCGAGGGGAGACATACGGGTGCACACCGTGAACCTCCGGATCTCCGGGCCGACACCCTTGCCGCCGAAGGTTCGGACGGCCCTGTCCACTGACATGATCAGCCACAGATCGGCGAGGTTCCGGGACCTCGCCGCGGAAGTCCTGGGCGGTCTCGCCCCTGTTTTCGGGGGTCCGGCGACCATCCTGCCCTTCACCTGCTCGGGTACCGGCGGACTGGAGGCGGCCGTCGTCAACACGGTGAGCCCGGGGCAGCGAGTCGTCGTCGTGTCGATCGGGTACTTCGGCCGGCGCATGGCCGAGATCGCCCGGATGGTCGGTCTCGCCGTCGAACTGGTCGAGGTGCCGTGGGGCCGGGCGGTCGACCCCCGGGATCTGGAGATCGTGCTCCGTCGGCTCCGTGGCGTAAAGGCGGTCCTGATCACGCACAACGAGACGTCCACCGGTGTGCTGAACCCGATGCCCGAGTTGGGCCGCGTGGTACGTGAGTGCAGTGACGCACTGCTGATCGTCGACGTCGTCAGCAGCCTCGGGGCGACACCGGTGCTCATGCGGGACTGGGGGATCGATGTAGCGGTCGGCGTGAGTCAGAAGGCCCTGATGGCACCGCCGGGACTGGCGCTGATCGGCGTGAGCACGCGAGCCCTGGATGCGGCTGCGGCGAACCCTGCTCGGCGGTACTACTTCGACTTCAGCACGATGGCACGGGCCGTCGAGGAGAACACGACCACCTATACACCCGCCATCCCGGTCTTCCACGCGCTCCAGGCGTCGTTGCGGATGATCTCGGACGAAGGCTGGGACCTGGTTCTCGCCCGGCACCAACGGCTTGCCGGCCGATGTCGCAGCGGGCTCGCCGGTCTGGGGCTGCCGCTCGCGGCCGATCAGTCGTACGCCTCTCCGTCCGTGACGTCCTTCTTCGTGCCGGCCGAGGTGCGGGCGAGCGATGTCCGGGAGCGGATGGCGACGGAACACCGGGTGCACGTCGCGTCCGGGCGAGCGCATTGGAAGGACACTGCGCTTCGGATCGGCCACATGGGATACGTCGGCGACAGTGACGTCACGCATGTGCTGGCCGCGCTCGGCTCCGTGTTTAGCGAGGGAGGAGCGCGGAATGGGCAGTGAAGCCGACGTTTCGAAGGCTGCCGTGGACGGTGTGTACTGCCAAGTCGTGCAACGGCGCCTGTCCGGCCTCGTTTCACCGGCGCTCGCGCGCCGGTTCGGGCCGAACGCGGTCACCACGTTCGACCTCCTCGCGGGCCTTGCGGCCGCCGCCTGCATTCTGACCGGCCAGTTGCTGGTCGGCGGGCTGCTGGTGCAGATCTTCGGCGTGCTGTCCTGCTGCGACGGAGAGGTCGCCCGGATCCGGGGAGCGCAGTCGGCGGTCGGCGACTTCTACGACACGATGACCGACCGGATCGCCGAAACGGCCTTGACCATCGCTATAGCCGTCAGGCTGTCCTGGTCGGTCGGCGCAGAGGCACTCTGGGCCGGCCTCCTGATCCTGGCCGGTGCCCTGTTGCTCGCGGTGAGTTCCGAAAAGTTCCACTCCGCGTTCGGCAGGCGATATCCGAAGAAGCATGCGGAGAAGCCTTTCATCTTGATCAGCGCGGGCAGCGACGCCCGGCTGCTGGTGCTGACGATCGCCCTTGTCCTGTGGACGGTCTGGGGCCCGGCTTCCGCGTTGGCGGTGCTCTGGGTTGAGGCCGGCGCGATAGGCCTGAATCTGCTGATCCGCGGATACCGGGTGCATTCGATGGCAAGGGGAGACCAGTCGTGAACGGTGTGTTGAGTGCACTTGCGCCACATTCGTCGAAGCGGATCTCGGAGTACGTTCAGCGTCATCCGGGAACGATCGACCTGACCGTCGGCCTTCCCTCGTTCGGCCCGCCGCGGACCTTCGGCGAGCGGTTGGCCGTGTTGTCGGGCAGCCCCGGAGAAAACGCTCGGCCCGAGGACCAGTACGCGCACTCCAGGGGCGCGATCGAGCTTCGTGCGGCGATCGCCCAGGTATACCGGTCGGAACAGGGAATCGATCTCGATCCGGACACGCAGCTGCTGGTCACCAACGGGGCGGCGGGCGCGTTGTGGATCGCGGTCCTCACGGTGACCGAGCCCGGTGACGAGGTGCTCCTCGCTGATCCGGCCTACATGATCTACCCACCGATGATCGAGCTGCTCGGCCGACGTGTTGTCCGCATCCCGACCAGCGCGGCTGACGGTTTCGCCTTGCGCGTGCCGGACCTGCGAAAACACCTCACAGAACGCTCACGGGTCATCGTGGTGAACTCGCCCGGTAACCCGACCGGGCACGTGACCGCGGGAGGCGAGCTGGCGGATCTCTGCACCTTCGCGGCCGAACACGGGTTGTACGTCGTCCATGACGAGGTGCTCGACCGGTTCGCGTACGGAGTGGAGCACCGCTCGGTCGCCGCACTGGACCACCACGGCCACGGCATCGCGGTCAACAGCCTCTCCAAGCGATTCGGCATGTCGGGATGGCGGATCGGGTGGATGGCCGGTAGTCCAGCGGTCATCGCCGAAGCGGCCAAGGCGCACACGTTCTTCATGCTCGCGGTGAGTCATGCGGTCCAGTTGGCGGCCGCGGCAGCGTTGCGAGACCCGGAAGCGGACGGGGAGCTGTCCGTTCACGCCGCGGAGCTACGGCACCGCGGCGAGCTGTTCCTGGCCGATGTCGCCCAGATCCCCGGCTTGGGTAAGACGGCGTTTCCCGAGGGCGGGTTCTACGCCTTCGTCGACGTAGGTGAGTTCGCTCGGCTACGCGGCATTCACGTGAAGGATTCGATCGGCTCCGCCGTGGCCGAGTACCTGCTTCACGAGTGTGGTGTGGCGGTAGTGCCCGGCTCGGCGTTCGGCCGGGCGGGCGAACGGTATGTCCGCATGTCGTTCGCGGGTGGTCCGGGGCAACTCGACCGCGCGCTGGAGAGGCTGGCAGGTTGACATGGAACAGGCGTTGAGAGTGATCACTCTGGCGGCCGGGGTCGGTTCGCGGTTGCGGCCGTACACCGACGAGGCACCGAAGGCTCTGGTGCCGGTCAGCGGTACGCCGTTGATCTGGCACACCATGCGGCGGCTGGCCAAGGTGAAGGTCTCGGAGGTGGTGGTCGTCTGCGGCTACCGGTCCGAGATGCTCCGGACGTCACTGCGTGCCTGCCCGGAGGCGCCACCGATACGGTTCGTGGAGAACCCGGACTTCGCCACTACCAACAGCATCGTGTCCCTCGCGCTGACCAGAGCGTTCTGGGACGAGCCGTTCTGCCTGATCGACGGGGACGTGCTGGTCGGCCGCGGCCTTTTGCAGCGGATGGTCGACTCCCCGCGAGACGTCCTGGCGGTCGACACGAGCAAGGCCTACGCGGACATAGACATGAAGGTCCGGATCCAGGACGGCAAGGCCGTCGACTTCGGAAAGGACCTCGAACCCTCGCCGCTCCAGGGAGAGTTCTTCGGCGTAAGCCGGTGGAGCGGGGACAATGCAGCCCGGTTCTCGTCAGCGATCGACGAGATGCTCGCGGCAGGCCGGGTCGGCGACTGGTACGAGTTCGCCATGCGGAAGCTGGCGATCGCCCATGGGCTGGACGTGCTGGACGCGACCTCCGATGACTGGGCCGAAGTCGACTCCGCCCAGGACGTCCCCGTGGCGGCCGCCCTCGTCGAACGCGACGAGGTGAACTTCTCTTGACTGGCCAGGGCTTCATCAAGTTCCTCAGCTGACCAGGTTGTTGGAGATTTCCAGCCTTGTCGTCGATGTCGACAATTGGCTGCGGATTCGCGCGCCGATGGGGGGCGAACTTCATCTCATGCGTGGGACAAGGCTGTATGAGAAAGCTGTGCCGTTGACCTCGTTCGGAAAGTCCAACTACCTGCTTCTGGGGCAGCTTTTCACCTCCATCGGCACCGGGGCGATCCTGGCCACCGCAGCCATCTTCCTCGTTCGTTCCGTGCAGCTTCCGGCAACCGATGTGGGCATCGGCATGGCCGCGGTCGGGGTGATCAGCTTCGCCGCGCTGTTCGCGATCGGCCCGGCGGTGGACCATTTCGGCCCGCGCACGGTCATCGTCGTTTCGACTGCCCTCGCGGCCACGGCAACGACGTGTTTTGTCTGGATCAGCTCTCTTTTCACATTCATCCTTTTCGAGAGCATTTCGAACTCTGCACTGCTCGGCATGTCGGTCGGGCAACGCGCACTGGTCGGGCGCGTCTTGGGAGCAGGGGACCGAGTCCGGTTCCAGGCTTACAGCCGCTCTCTTTCGAACGTGGGGTACGCGATCGGTACCTTGGCCGTCGTGCCGTTGCTGCAGGCCGACACCCGCGCGGCCTACACGGCCATCTTCCTGGGCACGGCGCTCGCCATCGCCGCGACCATCCCGTGCACCGTCAAAGGCCCCTATCCGGGAAAAGCTCCCGAGCGGAAGTCGCCCCGAACAGCGATCGCCGACGTGCGCTACGTGGTGATGGCCGTGCTGTGCGGCCTCCTCACCGCGCGCGCCAGGATACTCACCGTGGCGGTCCCGCTGTGGGCCGTCGCGCACACGCACGCGCCGGCAGGCCTCACCGGCTTTCTCTTGTTCCTGAACACCGCCGTGGTGGTCCTGCTCCAGGTGCGCTTCTCCCGTGGCGCGGCCGATCTGGCCGGCGCATCGAGGGTGACGCTGTTCGGCGGGGCTGCCTTTGTCGGCGCGTTCGCTTTCATCGCCTTCGCCAGTACGACCGGGACCGGTGTCGCGGTCGCGATGCTGGTGACCGGCACCGTGCTGTTCACGCTGGGCGAGATGTGGACCGCGGCGGCGTCGTGGACCTACAGCTACGAGCTGGCGGACCCGGCGATGCACGGCCGGTACCAGTCGATCTTCGCCCTGGGCCGGACCATCGGCAACATCGCCGGATCGGTTCTGGCCAGCGTCGTTGCCGCCCTGGGCATCGTCGGCTGGGGCGTAGCGGCAGCCGTCCTTCTGCTCTGTTGTGTGCTTACGGCGGTGGCGGCCCCGGCCAACCGGGCCAAGGGTCTCCGCAGCCGAGTCGACTGAAGAAGACTCGAAGAAGGGGTGTGACGTACGTGCCGGACTTGGTGTTCCCGGTGGCGGGAATGAGCTGGGCAGACTTCCGGGAGCGGCCGGAACTCCGTGGAGCGGATGCCGGTGAGCCGGGCCGAGGCGGCTGGTACTACCGGAGGAGCGAAAGCCACGTACACAAGGGCATCGATCTCAAGGCGCCGATCGGCACCCCGTTGCTGGCCGTGGAAGGGGGAACCGCGGAGTTCATCCTGGCCGAGGAAGGCCGGAGCGGGGGTCATCGCGTGCGGTTGACCGGGGCGAGCGGTGCCCTCTACCACTACCTGCACCTGGGCACCGATCCCGCGGACCCGAGGGACGCATTCCCGCCAGAATTCATCGGCAAGAGCGAACGGCCGGTTGCCGTCACCGCGGGAACGGTCATCGGTTACCTCGGCCACACGGGCGGCGCTGTCGCCGGCGGCAGGTCGATTCTTGCAAGGGCAGCACACCTGCATTTCCAGTACCACCCGAACGCTGGCCGCGTAAGCGCCAATCCGGCGCACCTGTTCGATCTCATCGAGAGCGGTCTCGACGTCGATGGATATCTGCCATGAGACTGGCCTTTTCGGAATGCACCCCTGACTATGAGGCCCATCTCGCGCCGTACCAGGTGCTGGGCTTTCCGGAGGACGGCGAGTCGGCCGCCACCGCTTTCGGCCTCGGCATGTTGCCGAGCAACCGCGAGCTGACCAGGTTCTACCTGGCCCGCAGCGTGCGCGTCGACCTCGGCAAATACACGGAAAGCAGACGTGAACGCTACGTCAGGAGACAGTGCGAAACGCTCCGCCGCGCATTTCTCTCGCGCGCGCAGCTCACCGGGTCGGACGACTGGTCGGACATGTGTGTGCGCTATATGAACGAAAGCTCGTGGTGGACCGAGCGGCGCGGGCGCCCGTTTCGCACCGCGGACCTGATGGCCCGGCTGGACTCGCCCCTGACGACACATCTGCTGACCCTGACGGATACCTCCGATGATGCGCCCGCAGCGCTGGCCACCCTGTACGTCGAACCACCCATCGCCTACTACGCCCTGGCCTTCTACGACACGCGGTACCGGAAGACAGGTGTCGGCTCGTACCTGATGAGCTGTGTGATCGGCGAGCTGCAACGCCGTGGCCTCTCCCACGCGTACTTGGGCACGTGCTACTACGAGGGCGCCCGGTACAAGACGAGGTTCACCGGCATGGAGTTCTTCGATGGTCTGGGTTGGTCGGGCGACCGGGAAAGACTTCGGCTCTTCCTGAGCCGGCAGAAGGATCTGAGCGGTCAGCACCTGTTCGACCATCCGTCCTACCTCGACGCCGGCCAGCCGCCACGGCCCGAGGACACCACCCTGTGGCTGGCCGACGTTTCGCAGGCACGGCACGTCGACTCCGTGGAGGAACAATGATCTCGCTCGATCTCAACGCCGTCGCGGCAGTGGTGGGCGGTCGCCTCCACAGGGCGGACGGCTCACGGCAGGTTCACGGCACCGTCGAGTTCGACAGCAGGAAGGTAGGGCCAGGATCGCTTTTCGTAGCACTGCCGGGGCAGCGCTCCGACGGCCTCCAGTTCGTCGAGCACGCGGTCGCGCGGGGAGCCGTCGCGGTGCTCACGGCGCGCGAGGTGACAGCGCCGGCTGTCGTCGTGCCATCCCTCGGCAGCTACGTGCCCTCCGATGTGCTCGCGCTGGCGGGCGACAGCGACGGATTCGGTGCGGCGGTGCTGGCCGCGCTGGCGAAGCTCGCAAGCCATGTGCTGCGTCAAGTGCCCGGCTGCGCCGTCGTCGGGGTGACCGGGTCGGTCGGGAAGACCTCGACCAAGAACCTGATCGGGCACCTGCTGGCCCGGCTCGGTCCGACCGTCACGTCACCGCGGTCGTTCAACAACGAGCTGGGACAACCGTGGACGGTCCTGCGGATCGAGGAAGACACCCGGCACCTCGTCCTCGAACTGGGCACCAGGGGCATCGGTCACCTGGCGACGCTCTGCGCGACGGCGCCGCCCCGTGTCGGCGTCGTGCTGAACGTCGGTGACGCGCATCTCAGCAGCTTCGGTTCCCAGGACGCCATTGCCGCCGCCAAGGGCGAACTCGTGGAGGCACTGCCGCACGCATCCGCCGGCGGGGTCGCCGTGCTCAACGCCGACGACCCGCGCGTGGCCGCGATGGCGGATCGGACCTCGGCCCGAGTCGTGCTGACCGGACGGCAACCCGGCGCACACCTGCGCGCCACCGACATCGGGCTCGACAGTCAAGCGAGACCGCGGTTCACCATGCGGCTCGACCTGCCCGGCATCCGTGGTTCCGCGCGCGTCGCCCTGCCGACGCACGGTGAGCACCAGATCGACAACGCGCTGGCGGCCGCGGCAGTCGCGCTGGAGTTCGGTGCCACGATCGACGAGGTCATCTCGGGTCTGGAGAACGACCGCTCGGCACCCCCGCACCGGATGGCGGTCCATCGGACGCCGGAGGGGATCACCGTGATCGACGACGCGCGCAACGTGAGTTCTGGATCGGTGCGGGCGGCCTTGCGTACCTTGGCTGCGATCGCCAATACCGGCGCTTCACGGAAGTGGGCGCTGCTCGGGACGGCACACGGACCCGGCTTCTCGGGAGACGCCAGGCACGACAGCTGGGGACGGCTCGCCGCGCAGTCCGCCGACCGGATCGTGGTGATCGGCGAGGACGCCCGGCAGATCCATGAAGCCGCGACGAGAAGCGCGGGCAAGGACACCCGTACCGAACTGGTGCCGGACGTCGAAGCCGCGATGGCGCTCTTGCGTGACGAGTTGCGCGCCGGCGACGTCGTACTGCTCAAGGGCTCCCGGAAAGCCGCACTCTGGCGGATAGCCGACGCGCTCCTTCCGGCGGATGCCCCCAGCACGGGGTGGGACAGCGACTTCGATGTCGTGACGCCTGGCGGCAGTCCGGGCCCTCGGTGAAGGGGCCGACGGGGCCTGCCGGGCGGTCGCAGGGGCCGCAATCTGAAGCTGCGGTAGGTTGACGAGGTGACAGTCACCATACGCCGAGCCACTTTCGCGGATGCCGACCAGATCGCCGGCCTGTTGGGCCAACTCGGGTACGCCAGTACGGCACAGGAGGTCGAAAAGCGCTTCACCCTGTGGTTCGACGACCCGTTCGGTGCGGTCCTGGTGGCTGAGCACAGGGGACGCGTCGTCGGCTGCCTTTCCCTGCACGCCGTCCCGTACCTGGAGAAATCCGGGCGCTGGGCCCGTATCGAGAGCCTCGTTGTCGACGAGGCGGCCCGCCGCACGGGGGCGGGCAGCCGGCTGATCAGCGCCGCCGAGGAGCTGGCGCGGCAATGGGACTGCTCCGCCGTCGAAGTGACCACGCTGCGCTCACGGCTCGATGCCAATGCCTTCTACCAGCACCACGGTTACGACGACCGCTGTGAGCTTTCCGCACGCTATTGGAAGGACCTCTCCGGTTGAGCCGCCGGTGCCTCGGCACTCTGCGGTCGCGGCCCCGGGCAGGGACCAGCTCAGTCGAGGTAGAGCCGGTATCCCTGCGCCACTGTGCGAAATCCGCGCGCCTCGTAGAAGGCGTGTGCTCCGTGGCGGCTGGCGCGGGACAGGAGCTGGATCTTGTAGCAGCCCGCGTCCCGTGCCAGGGCGAGCACGGCGTCCATCAGCGCGGTACCGATGCCCGACCTGCGTAGCGCCGCTGTCACGACCACGTTTTCGATCAGCATGAACGGCCTGCCCGCGCGGGTCAGGTTCGGCAGCGTCGCACAGTCGGCCGTGGCGACGGGTGTGCCGTCGGACTCGGCCAGCAGGATCGTCCGGCCAGCCTGCTCCAGGATGGCCTGCCAGGTGCGCAGTGCGGCGGGCCGGGGGAGCACGGGGTCGTCGGCGTGCAGTTCGGCGTACAGCGCCAGCAGGGCCGGCAGGTCGGACTCGGCTGCGGGTCTGATCGCGATCGCCATCCGGGCAGCCTACCCGGCACCTGTGGGCTGGGTTCTGACCAATAGGCACTCCGACAGCGGAGGCGCGACCGAAGCCTGTTGCAGAAGGCCGGAACGGGGCGTTCTTGGTGGTTCGCGAGCGCGGAGGCAACGGCACCATCATCGATGCCGACACCTGCCTGGCGATGGCTACCGCCCGGCCGGCCTCGGACAACAAGGCCGACGCACAAGTGTGGAGGAGTTCCGGCCTGGCCCGTCACTGCGAAGGCGTCACCGTGCTGGGCGACGGCGTGTACGTCAACACCGGCCTGGTGATGCCGCACCGCAAGCGACAGCGGCTGGCCCTGCCGCCCGGCGAAGGGGCGGACAACGCAGAGCATCGACGGGTGCGAGCACGGGTGGGAACACACCTTGGCGGCGCTGAAGAACTACAGGATCCTGCGCGACTGCCGACAGCGCGGCGACGGACTCCACCACGCCGTCCGCGCTTGTCGCCCCCCTGCGCAACCTCAAGGTCGGCGGTGCGCGGGCGCGAGGGCGTCCGGGCCTTGGCGGGCGCGGGTCCGCTGTCCGCGACCCCCTCGAAGAGGCCGGTAGGCGCGTCGGGCAGGGTGTCGCGCAGGAGCGTTCCTTCCATTCCCGTACGACGGCTCGCACCCGGAAGGGCGCCTCTTTGGGGGTGACTCCGCGCAGCACTGTGTCTGTCCCAGGGGGTCGCGCGTCGGCGCCGTGATGCGGATCGTTCGCACCGGCAGGGGCACAAGGGGGTGGCGGTCGGGACGGCGGCCGCGGCCCGCTGACGGCACCCGGAGGCCGTGGCCCAGGTTTCGCCAGGACGCCGGGGGAGGGGCGGGTGTGAGCACCTGTACTCATGCCCTGCCGCCCATGTGTGGGGCAGGCTGATTGGCATGGACGAGACGAGCCCGGCCCGGCCGTGCTCCTCGCCTATTTCGCGGCGGCAGGGTGACGAGCGCGCTGTGGGGAGTTGGGTTGTCGGTGCGGCCCGGTGTGTCTGCCCGGCAAGCGGATCACCTCATCGAGCAGCGGGGCCCGGGGCCGTTGACGGCGCTCAACTGTGCTGTCGGCGGCGCCCGGAGGCCTCGTGCGGCGCGGACCTGGACGTGGGGCACGGGCGCAACTCTTGGCAGATGCCCCGGCTGGCCCCTCCCCATTCCCATGGCTCAGCCGCAACGTTACGGTCGGTAAGTCGCGGCAAAGATGGGGGACTTACCGATGAAGCATGGCGCATGTGGCGCGGTCTTACGTTGCAGTGGGGCGGCCTTGGCGGTGCTTGTCGTCTCAGGGTGTTCGAGCGACGCGAGCGACAAGGCGACCGCGCCGCGCGGATCTGGAAGCACGACAGCTGCTCCTCAGGCGTCTGGAAACACGTCCAGCCCCTCTGAGGAAAACGAGGACTCCCTGGTTGAAGGCGGGGTGCCCACTCTTGACGGCTTGCAAGCAGCGTTCCCCACAGCCAAGGAACTACCGCCGGGCTGGCGCCTGTCCGGTACGGACTTCGTGGGCTGGCAAGACGCCGCGGCCTCGATCGAGGCGACTTATGGCACTGTCTGCGGAGCCACGCCGCAGCGGGCCGCTGAGATCAACACCAGTGAGTACGCGATGCATAAGAGTGCCGGTAACGGGGCGCAAGGGGGCGGGGCCCACTTCGCGCTGACCGTACGCATGGGTTCTGGAGGGACGGACAGCAAGCCCACGCGCGACGAGCGAATTGCGTCCGTCCAGGAGAATATTGAACTCGACCGCTCGCTGTACTCCTGTTACAACCCTGCTGATGCCGACGTAGGCGATAGCGGTCTCAGTTTCGAGAGCGCGCGGTTCGAGCACATCATCATGCGTGTGGGCGTCGTGGAGGTGTCCATCAATGCCCCTCGAGGGGGTGGAAGTCCCACAGCGGAATCCTGGGCACGCGTACTGGAGCAGCGCATCCGATCGGTCACGGCCGGCGAAGTACCCACGGCGCGCATTACGTCGTGACTGCCGAGAGCTTGGCACGCTGGCCGGGGCCAGCCCGCCTCGGCTGCGACGGCACATGTACGCGGGCCGGGCAGGAGCGGCCTGTATGAACGCGGACACACTGCCCGGAAGGACTGCGTCCCGGCAGGTCGCGATGGGCCGCTGGGACTCCTGGACCTCCGCCGTCAGGCCCCACGCACCCTGTGTGCGGGCCCCTCGTCAGAGACAGGCTGCCGGGATACGCAGCCCCGCACAGGCCCGTTGCTCTGACCGGCGCGGTCCGGGGGGAGGCCGGGGTCAACCTCGGCACCGGACCGCAGCGACGTCCAGCGCGGCGGCGCTGCGGTCCGGTGCCCGGGGCGGGCCCGACGCCCCGGCGGCCTCCTGCCAGGCCCCGTACCGAAGCGCGTGCACAGGGCCCACCCGCTCAGGCCCCTTGCAGAGAGAACATCATCGCCTTGTCGGAGTACTGCACGAGGAGCGCGCGTTCCTGGGCGAACTTGTCCTTCTGGATCGACACCCAGGCCCCGGAGTGCAGGACCTGCATCGCGAAGGGGCCGTTGGCGGGGTGGTGGTCGAGCCAGAACTTCTGGTTGGTGCCGATGTAGTCGCCGCAGTCACCCTGCTGGAAGGCCTGGCCGTCGTCGGGCTTGTAGCCGACCATCGTGATGCACTGGCCGGTGAGCCGCGATTTGAACACCCAGTCCGTGCTGTGGGTCGGGCTCGGCCATCTGCATGCTTGCCACTGCTGGTTGTGCCCTCCCCAGTAGGGGTACTGGATGATGGCTCCGGGGTTCTCGGGCCCCTGGGAGATGTCGACGGCCATTCCCTTCGGCGTGTTGATGCGGTAGTAGCCGGGCTCGCAGATCCACCCGTCCCAGTTGGTGCCGGACGCGGAGGTCGCTGCGGTCGCGGGGGACGCGGTGGGGAGCAGCGTCACGAGCGCTGCCGCCGCGGTGGCCAGGGCGTAGCGCAGCCGGCGGCGGGGGTTTCGCGGTGCGCGTCGGGGCATGTGGCTCACTCGGCTCTCCTCGGTCTGGGTGCTGTGAGTCGCGGTCGAACGGAGATGGCGGGGGTACGAGCGTGGCGGCGCGGGCGGTCGCCGGCCCGTCGTGCCCGGCGCGCGGTTCAGCATGCGTCCAGCCGGTCCTGCGCGGCGCGGCGCACGGTGCCGAGGGGTTCCAGGGCGGCGCAGTTGCGCACAGCGGTGCCGATCTCAGGGGTCTCGAAGGTGGTGAAGGTGCCGTGGGCCCCGTCGCGGATGGCGTTGACCCATACGCCGGTGGTCGGCCCGGTCTGGGCGCAGACGTACTTCACGTACTCGCCCTCGACGTTGCGGGTGCCCCGGTAGAGGGCGTACTGCCCCGCGCGGTTGAAGTTCCAGGTGTCGGTGATCTGATGGGTCTTCGTCGAGGACGTGGTCTTGGAGACGGAGAAGCGGACCTTGGCCTCGACCTTGGCGAACAGCGCGGCAGCCGATGCGGTGATCTCGGTCTGCCGGTCGACGGTGGTGGTCACCGAGTCTTCCTGCTTGAGGGACACGGTCTTCTGCGCGGTGCTGCCCTCGGCGATCGTGATCGCCTGGAAGTCGGTGATCACCGGGGTGACCTTGGTCGTGACGTCGTAGTACATCGTGTTGACGGCCGGGTTGCAGCTGCCCGTGGGCGGCGGCGGGGGCGCGGCGTACGCGGGTGCCACGGTCAGTCCGCCGACCACCGCCGCGGCGGCGAGGACGACGGGAACGGTACGGCGTCTGGTGACGAGGATGCGTCTCACGGTTCTCTCCTTGAGGTGCACGAAAGTGCCTGAAGTGCCTGAAGTGCCTGAAGTGCCTGAAGTACGAGGTGTACGAGACGTACGAGGAATACGAGGTGTACGAGGAGTGCCCGACGTACCGGCGTACGGGGAGCGGTGGCTGTGCGCCGGGCGGGAACGGACTTGAGCATGCCAAGGCGCGACACGATTTCTTCACGCCCCGGTCACGAGAGCGCCCCGTGGGCATCGCGCTCCGGCCCGTCACCGCGCACCCTCCTCCCGCACGACTGGCGCGAATGCCCCTGGACCGCGCGGCCCGACCCGTTCAGGATGATCTTCTTGAGGGCCGCCGGATCCAGGCCGTCCCGCGTCACTGCTCGCTGTCCGCTGTCCGCTGTCCGCTGTCCGCTGTTCGCTGTCCGCTGTTCGCGCCCGCGCCACGGAGGCCGTGTGGAGTTCAGGCTGCTGGGCCCGCTGGAGGCCCGGGCGGGCGGCGAGCGCGTCGAACTCGGCGGGGTGCGTCAGCGCGGCCTGCTCGCGGCGCTGGCGCTGCGCCCCAACTGTGCCGTGCCGCTGGCAAGGCTGATCGACGCGGTGTGGGACGAAGACCCCCCGGTGACCGCCGAACGCCAGGTCCGCAACATGGCCGGGCTGCTCCGCCGCCGCCTCGCCGAGGCGCAGCCGACCGGGCCGGGGACGGCCGATGAACAGCGTCCCGCACCGCTCATCGTCAGCGACGGGCCCGGCTACCGTCTCGCCGTCCCCGAATCCGCCGTCGACGCACATGTCTTCACCGCCGGGGTGGCCGCCGCGCGCACCACCGAGAGCGCCGGGGACGCGGCCGGCGCGGTGACCGGCCTGCGGCGCGTACTCGCCCTGTGGCGCGGGCCCGCGCTTGACGGGCTGCCGAGCTGGCCGCTCAGATCCGCCGCCACAGCCCTTGAGGAGCAGCGGCTCTGCGCGCTCGAACACACCTTCGCGCTGGAGCTTTCCCTGCACCGCCATGTCACCGTGATCCCCGAACTGGCGTCGCTCGTCGCCGAGTTCCCGCTGCGCGAAGGGTTCGTACGGCACCTGATGACGGCCTTGCACCGGGCCGGACGCCATAGCGAAGGGCTGGAGGTGTACCGCAGGCACGCGGCGCGGCTCGCCGACGAGACGGGCCTCGACCCCGGCCCGCAGCTGCGGGCGCTACGCGACACACTGCTGCGGCCGGAGGCCGACCGGCACGCTCCCGTCACGGGCCGCGGCCCCCGGCCCGCACCCGCCCAGCTCCCCTCCGACCTGCCCACGTTCGTCGGCCGCTCCGATGAACTGCGCCGATTGGGATCCGCGCCGCCCGCCCCCACCGCCGCCGCACCGGAACAGGGCACGGCTGTCACCGTCGTCTCCGGCGTGCCCGGCACAGGGAAGTCCACGCTGGCACTGCACTGGGCCCACCGCCATCGCCACCACTACCCCGACGGGCAGCTCTTCGCCGACCTGCGCGGGCACGCGCCCGGCGGCCCCCGGCGCCCGGGCACGGTACTCGCCGCCTTCCTGCGGGCCCTGGGCGAGGACGCCGAGCGCATACCCCCCGACCAGGACGAAGCGGCGGCGCTCTACCGCACACTGCTGACCGACCGGCGCGTACTGATCGTCCTGGACGACGCACGCGACGCCCAGCAGGTCAGGCCACTGCTGCCGGGCAGCCCCAGCTGCACCGTCCTCGTCACCAGCAGGGAGCGCCTCACCGGCCTCACCGCGCGGGAGGGGGCCCGGCGTCTGGACCTGGCCGGGTTCACCCCCTGCGACGGCAGGGCCCTGCTCACGAGAATGCTGGGGCCACAGCGCACCACGGCCGAACCGCCTCAGGCCCTGGACACACTCCTCGCGGCCTGTGGCGGCCTGCCCCTCGCGCTCGCCATCGCGGCGGCACGGCTGCGCGACCAGCCGCACCACTCGATCGCCGGGCTCGCCGCCGAACTGGCCGCCTCGGACGACCGGTTGGGCCTCCTACGGATCGACGGCGACAGCACGACGGGAGTACGAGCGGCGTTCGCCCACTCCTACGCCGCCCTCGACCCCGCCCCGCAACGGCTGTTCCGCCGCCTCGGACTGTTCCCAGGACCCGACATCACACTCGCGGCCGCCGCCGCCCTTGACGGCTCCGGCACGCCCGACCGAACCCTGCTGGACCGACTGGTACGCGCCCACCTCCTGGAAGAGCGCGGCCCCGGCCTCTACCGCCTCCACGACCTGCTGCGGATCTTCGCCGCCGAGCGCGCGGCAGCCGACGAGACGCCCGTGGCGCGGCGCGCGGCGCGCTCCCGCTGGTACGCCTGGTGCCTGCACCACGCGGACGCCGCCGACCGGATCCTCGCACCCCACCGGCGTACCGTACGACTGCCCCCTCGGCCACAGTGGCTGACGCTCTCCCCCTTCACCACGCAGGACGAGGCCGTCCTGTGGTGCGGGGCGCAGCGCGCGAACCTCCTGGCCACGATCCATGACGCGTATGCGCACAGGGACGACGAGGTCGCCTGGCAACTGCCCGCGCTCTTGTGGAGCTATCTGCGCGGCCATCCCCTGCGCGAGGACCAGATCCTGGTCGGCCGCGTCTCGGTCGATGCGGCGCGCCGCATCGAGGATCCCCACGCACAGGCGCTGTCACTGAACAACCTCGGCTCCGCGTACGACGGTCAGACCGATCCGGCCTCGGCTCTCCCCTGCCTCACCGAGGCCCTGGAGCTGATGCGCCGCACGGGTGACCGGTTCGGCGAGGCGCACGTCCTGGGCAATCTCGGCGCGCACCACGGGTACACCGGCGACGACGTCCGCGCGATACACCACCTGGAGCAAGCACTGACCGTGCTACGCGACCTGCCCCCACCCGGGGACCCATGGGCGACCTCGGTCTTCGAGACCAACATCGGCACCGCCCATTTACGGATGGGCCGCTTCGCCGAGGCACTCGACCCGCTGCGCAGGGCCATGGCCCTCCACCGCACCCTCGGCAACGACGGGTTCGTCAGCTTCTCGGTGTCCGCCCTGGGCGTCGTACGGCACGCGCTCGGCGACCCCGAGCGCGCGATCGCGTTCCACCGGCGGGCGCTGCGGATCGGCAACAGCGCAGGCTATCCGGGCCGCCGCGCCACGATCCTGGCCTGCCTGGCGGCCGCGCAGCACGCGCGGGGTGACATCACGGACTCCCTACGCACCTGGAAGGAGGCGCGGGAACTGTTCGACGCCCTGCCCGAAGCCCACTTCGTCGGCCTGCGCCCACTGTTCAAGAGGCTCGGCTACACACCGCCCGCCGTCTGACCCCCAAGGCCCCATTCCAGCCAGCGCGGGCCCCGGCGCCCTTGCCGCCCCGCAGAGAAGCAGAGCCTGGGTTGTGGGGGCAGCCGCGACGGTGAAGCCCACCCGCGCCAGCCATCCCCACGGCACCACCGCCATGGCCGTCCGCGACCATCTCGACAGTCCGAGGGTGGGGAAGACGGCGAGTTGCCCAGGCTCGACACCTGCACGATGTGCCCGCTGCCCCGTGCCCGCGCAGGAACGGAAGAGCCGCCTGCGTCACCCACAGGGCAGCCGTCAAGCCCTCTTCTGCGACGGGCTCGACCACACCCTGGCCCCTTCGCGACCGGGCTGACCGAGCCCGAAGGGAAGGAAAGTGGTCACAGACTGTGCGGAATCCTCATGCAACGCGGGTACAAGGTTAGTGGCGGCTCAACTCATCGGCGGGCCAAGGAGGGTCGGCCGATGCGCGCCGGCAGGCAGGCACGAGCAGGAGGGAGGCGTCGTGGTCGCTGAAGAGGTGCGCCGAGCCTTTCGGCCGCTGCGCGCGGGCGACCCGGCCACCGTGGCCGGGCATCGGATCCTCGGTCGGCTCGGTGAGGACGACACCGGCGTGTTGTTCCTGGCGCGTACACCTGATGGACGGCGGGTGACGGTCCGGCTGTTCCACCAGGATCTGGCCCGCGACCAGGGCTTCCGCCGCCGCCTCCGCCAGGAGGTTCAGGCTGCGCGAAGGGCTGACAGCCTGTACTCCGCAGCAGTCGTCGACAGCGATTCCGACGACCGGCAGACCTGGCTCGCCACCGACTATGTCGCCGGCCGCTCACTGCGCGATGTCGTCGCCGGATACGGGCCGCTGCCGGTGGACGCCGTCGCCGTGATCGTCATAGGGATCGCCAAAGCACTTCAGGAGATGCACCGGGTGGGGCTCGTGCACCGCGACCTCAAGCCGTCCAACGTCCTGCTGACGGGTGACGGGCCGCGGGTCATCGACTTCGGCATCGCGCGCGCTGTGGAAGCAGTCGCTGACGAAGGTCTTCGGCGCACGGGCGCGATGGTTGGCACGCCGGGATTCATGGCTCCCGAACAGGCCCTGGGTCATCGCATCACGCCCGCTACGGATGTCTTCGCTCTGGGCCTGGTCGCCGTCTACGCCGCCACCGGTACGTCTGCCTTCGGTGACGGCACCTCGATACACGCCTTGCTCTACGCCATCGTTCATGAAGAACCCGACCTGTCAGGTGTTCCAGCGGAACTGCGGGACCTGGTAGCGAGTTGCCTCGACAAGGACCCTGCCCGCCGGCCTTCGCTGGACGCGGTGATCGACGTCTGCACGCGCGTCACCACGATGCCCGAACCGAACCGCGCCGACGACTGGCTTCCGCCCGCAGTGGCTGCCTATGTCGACCGGAGCCGTCAGACAGCCCTCCCCCCACGGAGAAGCCCGCGCGCCCCCATGGCGAAGCCGCTCACGCCTGCGCGGCCCGGCATGGCGGCAGCCGCGGAGCCGCCCCGCACAGGCTCACGGGAGGACAAGGCACACGCACGAGGCGTGCCAGGCATGAACCTTTATGCCATGGGACTGCTGATCAGCCTGTTCAGCGTCGTACTGGCAGCTCCCGAGGGAGTGTGGTGGGCCACGGCGCTCCTCGCCGTCATGGGAGTGGTCCTCGTCGCCACGGCACTGGTCAACATCCGCCGCGGCACCGTCCCGCCGACCGACCTGCCCATCGAAACCGCGGGATCGGAGTCACCCCGCATCCGAAGCGGCCCGCGCAGAGGCAGTGCCTTCCTGGCCGGTCTGGCAGACGCCGCACTCTTCATGAAACCCCGCACCCCGGTGACGCCCGAGCCCCGGACCCAGGACGCGTATCTGCATCAGGCCTACAACCGCCTCGGCCCACCGCCCCTGAACACCAACGGCACGACGGGACGAGGTCCCCGATGAGCGACCCCATGCCCGCACCCGAGCCGGAAACAGCCCAAGCCAGGAGCACCTGGCAGGACCTCCCCGTCGACCAGCAGGTCACCGCCTGGGAAACCGCCGTCCAGGGAAGCGCCGAGCGCATGCTGCGCCAGGTCGAGGCGGACTACGAACACCGGCGCTGGATGGACCGCGTGGAGATCCGCTTCAGGATCTTCGGCGCCGTGCTGGGCTCGGCCGGCATCACCGGCGTCTTCTGGCTCACGAAATACCTGGTGGACCATGACGCCCCGGCCTACGCGGCCGGAGTCTTCGGAGCGAGCGTGGCCGCGTTCGCCGGCCTGGTACTCAGAAACGACCGCCGCAGGCCCTGAACAGTGCCGGCCCTCCCCGATCTCATGCGTCACGGCCCACCAGGTGACCGCCCCCGCCGATCGCCTCGACACCGCTTAACTCGACCCGGCTACCTACGCGGACGCGTCACACCGATTCCGCGACTACGTCGGGTTTCCTCCCACGACCGCCGCGCCCCTGGGGCCTGTTGTGGATGGGGCGGTTGGCGCCGTGGTGGCGGTACGGGAGACTCAGGTCATGGACGGGACCTTTCGACTGCGGCGCCAGACCAACCGCTGGGCCCGTTTCGCTGAGGTCAGCGTGCGCCTGGCTCCGGCGGCGAGTGCCGGGGTCGTGGTGCGTGCGGACGTATTCCGCTGGAGTCACCCGGCAGCCGCCGACGGCAGTGCCGAGGCGGAAGCACGAGAGGGCGCCTGGTACGCACTGAGGGGACTGCCCGCCGGCCTGCGCAGCCTGCTGGTGGAGATCACAGAGATCGCCATCGCTCCTGCGGATACCGGTCCGGGCGACGTGAAGTTCGCCGCCGCCCACGCCGTCTGGCAAGCGGTGGGGCACCTGCCGCCCCATCCGCCGTTCACGGGCGAGGGCGGAAACCCGGTGTTCCCGGCGGAGGAAACTCCTGACCGGGGTCTGTGACGATCTCGGCGTGGGAAACGCCCGGGCCTGACGGTCGGACAACGGCTCGGCCGGAGCCGTTGCTGCCCGTGGGCAAGAGACCAGGGCGCCTCGGGCCTGGCCCCGGCGCCGGAAGTACGCCAGCGGCGACGGGTCGAATGCCGAATCGTTCAGGCCCACTTCACACGCGGCCTTCCACCGCAGATCGCACCGCAGATCGCACCGCGGATCGCACCGCAGACGCTGGACGGCCTCGAAGTCCGGCGGGCCGGGCACGGGCAGCACCTCCACCACGACCGCGCGAGCCAGCTCGCCCGGTGGCACCGACGGGCGCCCGTCCAAGGACGGGTACATGTCCGCGACCCGACTTCCAGCAGAAGGTGTTCCCCTGCATTTCCTTCCGGATCATGTGGAGAGGGAAGGTGATAGCGCCCCCATTTCTCGATCAACGCCTGCGCGTCAGTGATCTCACACGCACATTTCCTCGTTGTCGTGACCATGGTGCGCTGGGTGCCGTTTCCCTGGCTCAATTTCGATGTCTGTCGTGATGGCCAGAAAAGCAGGTCTGAGGGCGGCGTTCCCCAGCTACCTTGACGCCGTCTGGAGGAAGTGCATGGGATTCAGGCCTGGAGCCGTACTGCTGGCCCCTGCGCTCGTATCGCACGGTGCGGCGGTGGTAGCCGAACAGCCACGAGAGCGACCGCTCGACCTTCCAGCGGTGTCACCGCGCCGCTCGCTGGAGTCGATCCCGGGGCGGCTGACGTGCGGGACGAAGTCGCGTTCTCGCAGTCAGGCGAGGTACTCCGCGGAGCGGAGCCGGCCGCCGGGGCGGCGCCCGCAGCCCCCGCAGCCCCCGCAGCGCCCGCAGCGCCCGCGGCTCCTGTGGCGCCTGCGCCGAGAGCATGCGGCGGGCGCCCCGAGCCAAGCCCCTCCAAGACCTTCCGACGCAGCCCCCGCCCCACGTACGTCGCCTCGGCCCGGACGGCGCACCGGCGATGTGCCCCGGCCGGGGAGACCCCGAAGAACTCCGGCAGGTGACGCCAGGCGCACCCACCGGTGAGGACGTACACCACGGCCGTGCGCAGCGCCCGCTCATCGACCGGCGCGGCCCCCATCGACCGGCGCGGCCCCACCGCCCGGCGGACGGGTGGAGCAGATGGAATAGAAGGAAGGCAGCAAAGGACCGGCCGGCCCCCGCAGTTCGTCACGAACCAACCGGTGCGACAGACGAATTCACGCGGCCCGACATCATGTCGCATCGAGTACCACCACGTGAAAGCGCTTACGACAGAATCCGGTCACGGCCGGTGTCCTGGTTCGGCGCGGTCATCGGTGTCTCTCCATCATCCGCCAAGCCCCGGTTCGGGCTCGCGAAGGGAATGCTCATGTTAGGCGTGGAGTTATTACGCAGCCTTGGACTTCCAGAACAGGACGACTACAGCCTCAGTCCTTCACCGCATTCTTTCCCCGATGGAGCCGACTTCCGGATCGAAGTACCGGTGGTCAACAGCTTCAGCACCTTCCGAGCACTGGTGGATCAGGCCCGGCGCAGAGGCATGACCGTGAACCGAGTGACCGAGACGGTCGGCCTCTTCCGGCACACCAGGGAAGAACTGGCCGACTATCTGAGGCTTGCCGCGGACGAAGGCATCACCGCGGTCTTCTCGGTGGGCCCGCGGGCCACGTACGACACGTGCCCCACCCGGCTGACTCAGCACGGCAGTTTCATCGGGTACCGGCTGCGCGGGGTCGACCAGATCCGGCGCGCGCTCGACGACGTGCTGCGCGGCCTCGAATTGGGCTGCCGGTCGTTCGTCGTGTACGACGAGGGATTGCTGAAGATTCTCGGGCAGGCCAGGAAGGCCGCTCTGCTGCCGGCGGACACCACGTTCAAGGCCTCCGCGCACCTCGGCTACGCCAATCCCATCAGCATCTCGCTGCTGGAGGAGTTCGGCGCGGACAGCATCAACCCGGTCAGGGACCTCCCGCTGCCCGCCATCGCGGCGGTCCGGCAGCACTTGGCCGTACCGCTCGACGTGCATACGGACAATCCGCCGTCATCCGGCGGGTTCATCAGAACGTACGAGGCACCCGACATCGTGCGCGTCGCACGGCCGGTGTATCTGAAGACGGGCAATTCAGTGGTCGGTGCGCACGGCCAATTCACCGGGGCCGAGGACGGCGAGAGAATGGCGGACCAGGCCTCCATCACGCTGGAGACGGTACAGCGGTTCGCACCCGAAGTGAGGCAGAGCCCCGCGGGTTCACCGGCACCGGGAGACGCGGTCGCCGGCCGGGCCGCGAACGAGGAGCCCGCCGGGAGCATCCGATGACGCATCCGGCGCTGGTGGCCACCCTGCTCGAAGGCCCGGTCATGCGCAGCGGCAGCGGCTCCTGGCTCGTCGACATCGAGGGAAACCGCTATCTGGACTGTGTCGCGGGGCCCGGTGTGCATCTGCTGGGCCACGGTCACCCGGCGGTGATCTCGGCGATCGAGCGGCAAGCGGGCGAACTCGTCCATTCGAGTTTTCAGCTCAACGAACCGGTCATCGAACTGGCGGAACAGCTCACCGAACTGGCCGGGGGCTCGTTCCAGCGCGTCTTTTTCGCCAACAGCGGCTCCGAAGCGATCGAGACGGCGGTCAAGCTGGCCAAGAAGTTCCAGGCCTCTCGCGGCAGATTCGGCCATTCCATCGCCGCGCTGGAGAACGGCTATCACGGGAGGTCCGGCATAGCGCTCGCGCTCACCGGGATGAACATATACAAGACCGGTCTGCCCGGTTTCAGTCTCTACCCGGGCATCGTGCACCTGCCGGTGCCCCGCACCGGCGAGGTGGACCTCGACGAGCTGGGACGCCAACTGGACGCGCGGTCCCAGGACGACCTGCTCGCCGTCGTCGCGGAACCGGTCCTTGGAGTGGGCGGGGTGATCGTGCCTCCGGACGGGTTCCTCCGCGCGCTACGCGAACTGTGCGACGCACGGGACGCGCTGCTGATCTTCGACGAGGTCTTCACCGGCCTCGGCAGGACAGGCACGACGTTCGCCTTCGAACGCTCCGGAGTGAGGCCGGACATCCTGGTGGTCGGCAAACCGCTCGGCGCCGGCTTGCCGGTCGGCGCCGTCCTGACCCCGGACGACATCGGCTCATGCTGGGCACCCGTCGACCACTCGACCACGTTCGGCGGGAACGGAGCCCTGGTGGGCGCGGTGGGCAAGACGGTCCTCAGGGAGCTGACCGCAGGCCGCCTGGCGGACGCGGCGGAACGAGCGGGCAACCAGCTGATGGACGCGCTGCGTTCCGCGGCACCGGCGGACGTCGAGGTGCGCGGGCAGGGGCTGCTCATCGGCCTGGCGTGGCGGTCGCCCGATCAGGCCATGGCGTTCCGGCGCCGGATGATGGCGCGCGGCGTCCTCGTGGGCGTCGGCGGCCAGCAACGCTCGGTCGTGCGTCTCACCCCGCCGCTGAACATCACCTCCGAAGACCTCAAGCTCCTGGAGAGCACCACCCTCGCCGTGTTCGACGAGGTGGTGCGCCGATGACCGGGGACATGGTCGACAGGCGGGCCGCGGCGGCAGCGGCGCGGCTGACAGGAGACGAGAAACGCGCCGCCCTGCACGCGGTGGCGGACGCGATGGAGGAGCGGTTCGGCGAGATCGCCGAGACCAACAAGGACGAGTTCGCACGGGCGGAGCGGGCAGGCTCGGTCACGGGCAAGGCGCTGCGGCGGATGCTGGTGGAACGGCCCCGGTTCGACCGGATCATCAACGGTGTCCGGTGGCTCGCCGAGTGCCCGGACCCGGTGGGAGAGATCTCTGAACTCCGTCCGCAGCCGAACGGCCTCCTGGTCGGCCGGATGCGCGTACCGCTCGGAGTCATCGCCGCCGTGTACGAAAGCCGTCCCGAGGTGACCCTCGAGGCCTCGGCGATGGCGCTGAAGAGCGGCAACGCCATCGTCCTGCGCGGTGGCAGGGAATCGACGCGGACGAACCGGCTCCTGGTGCGGATCATCCAGGACTGCCTGACGGACGCCGGTGTCCCACCGGGCATCACCCGGTACGTCGACGATCCGTCACGGCAGGCACTGTGGGACCTGCTCAGCGGCGACCACCGGATCGACCTGGTCGTGGCCAGGGGCAGCGACGCCTTCATCGCCGAGGTGCGGCGGCGCTCTCCCTGGCCGGTCCTCGCCTCCGGCGGCGGCAACTGCCACATCTACGTCGACGCGTCGGCGGACCTCGAATCGGCCACCCGGATCGTGCTCAACGCGAAACTCTCCGCGCCGACCATGTGCAACGCGGTGGAGACCGTGCTGGTGCACGCCGCCCACGCGCCGGACTACGTCAGCAGCCTGGTCACCGAACTGCACCGGGCCGAGGTCACCGTGCACGGCTGCCTCCAGGTGTGCGCGGCGGCCCCGGAGGCCACCCGGGCCGACGAGAAGGACTGGAGCACGGAGTACCTCGGCCCGAGCGTGGCCATGCGCGTGGTGCCGGACCTGGAGACCGCCGTCGACCACATCAACACGTACGGCACCGGGCACTCGGAGGCGATCGTGACGGCCGACCTGGCCAACGCCCGCGCGTTCCAGTACGCGGTGGACGCGGCCGCCGTCTTCGTCAACGCGTCGACCCGGTTCACCTACGGCTACGAGTTCGGTCTCGGCCCGATGCTGGGCGTCTCCACGCAGAAGCTGCACGCGCGAGGGCCGATCGGCGTCACCGATCTCACGTCGAGGAAGTTCGTCGTGACGGGTGCCGGTCAGTTGCGGACGGCGCCATGAGCGGGCCGGAGGACGACGGGCTGATCGCCACGATCCGCGAGCGCCGTCCGCTCGTACACATGATCACCAACCTGGTGTCGATGGCAGCCTGTGCGCAGACCGTGAAGTCGCTGGGCGCCGCGACCATCTTCGCGCACGCCGCCGAGGAGGCGGCCGAGATCGCCCGGACGGCCGACGCGGTCGTGCTGAACGTCGGGACCTCGGTGCCGGGCATGGACCGGACCGTACTGGAGGTGGCCGAGACCTGTGCGGCACGGTCGATCCCCGTCGTCCTCGACCCGCTGGGCTCCGGCGCCAGCCGGTTCCGCTCCAACCTCGCCAGGTCGCTGCTCGACACCGGAGCCGTCCGCGTGGTGTCCGGCAACGTCGCCGAGCTGGCGGACCTGTGCGGTGTCCCGTCGGTGATGCGTGGCGCCGACGCCGTCAGCGCCACAGCTGCGGCGGATGAGGTGTGCCGCAAGCTGGCGGAGTCCGCTCAGGTCATCGCCGCCGTCTCCGGCCGCACCGACCACGTCGGCGACGGACGGCGGCTGGCCGCGATCGCCAACGGACATCCGGTCATGGGGCAGGTGGTCGGCACAGGCAGCGCGCGGTCCGCGGTCCTCGGCGCCTTCGCCGCCGTCGCGGGTGAGGACATGTTCACCGCGACGGTCACCGGGGTCTGCGCCTACGGCATCGCCGGTGAGCTGGCGGCGGCCACCGGCCGAGGACCCGGATACTTCCTGCCCGAACTCTGCAATCAGCTGTCCGTCATCGACGACGAGGTGGCCGCGACCCGGTCACAGGTCACCTTGTCCGCCCCCAGGGAGACATCGTGAAGTGGGTGGAGTGGCTGCCCGAACTCACCAGGATCGGTGACGACGGCCTGCGGGACGGGACGGTCGACGTGCTGACCGAGGCCGCGCGGCGCGGTGGCTGGGCCGACCCGGGCATCATGTGCTACGTCGAGGAGACCGCGTCCGGAGCGCCACCGGTCGTCCGCCCGCAGGTGAAGCTGGTCGATCACCTGCGGCTGGTGGCGGCCGCCGCGGCCGACATGGCGGAGCAGTGCAACCGGATCGTGGGCTCCCGCACCACGGTGGACCACGTCCTGGCCGGCGCTCTGCTGCACGACGTCGGCCTGTTCGAACTCTTCGGTCCGAAGAGCCAGGCCGAACCGGCGGTGCCGGTGCTGCGCCGACCGCTGCTGCTGCGCCACCCGTACACAGGCGCGCGGCTCGCCGAGGAGATGGGCCTGCCGACCGAGGTGGTGCACATCATCGCGACCCACTCCGTCGAGGGGGAACACACCAAGCGCAGCAAGGAGTCGGCGCTGGTGCACTGGGCGGACTGGGCGACCTACGACGTGATGCGGGAGGCACTGTTCCCGGACGCGCCGCAAGAACGAGCCTTTTACTACTCTCCGGGGGGCGCGTCATGAGGGTGCTCATCGTCTACGACTACGGCGGCCCGCCGCTGCCCTACTTTCTGCCCGTTCTGCGAGCCAGGGCCCGCGTCGCGGTCTACGTGCCGCGCCCCGAACGCCTCGATGCGGTGGAGCGCGCCTTGCTCACCGCCGGAGCGGAACGTGTTCTGCTGGACGACGGTACCTGGGACCGGCGGGACGAGCAGGAGACCGAACAGCGCGTCGTCGTGGCCGCGCAGGACTGGCGTGCCGACGCCGTGGTGTGCTTCAGCGAGCTGTATGCCACTCAGACGGCCGGCGCTGCGGAGAAGCTCGGGCTGCGCGGTCCCGGCGCGGCCGGTGCCGCCCGCGCCAGGGACAAACTCCTGATGCGGGACGCCCTCACGGTGGGAGGACTGACGAACGTGCGCTACCGCTCGCTGCGGTCGGAGGAGGACATCGTCACCCTGATGTCCGAAGTGGGTGGTCCCGTGCTGATCAAGCCACGGCGCGGTATGTCCGCCGCCGGCATCCAGCGGGTCGATCGCGCCGAGCAGGCGCGGCAGGCGTTCGCCTCGGCACGGGAGTCGCTGGCCGGATTCGACGTTCCGGCCGACGCCGAAGGGGCCTTCCTGGTGGAGGAACTGCTCCATGGCGATCCGGACCTGTGGTACCCGGTACCGGGCTTCAGTGACCAGGTCTGTGTCGAAGGCCTGGTGGTGGCCGGCGCGTACGTACCGGTCGCCATCACCGACGTGACGCCGAAAGTGCCTCCGCTCACCCAGAGCGGTCACCTCTCACCGACGTCCATGGACGCGGACGCCCGCCGCCGGGTGATCGACACGGCCGAACGGGCCGTCGCCGCACTGGGCCTCGACACCTGCGGCACGCATGTCGAACTCAAGCTCATGCCCGACGGCAGCTGCGCCGTGGTGGAGATCGCGGCTCGCTACGCGGGCCGTACGATCATCCCGCAGACGGACTTCGCCCACGGCTGCGACCTGGTCGGAGCCCTCGCGGACGCGCTGCTGCACGGCACGTGCACCACCCAACGCTTCGATCCCGACGCGGAGCCGTCGCGGGCCGCGGCCACCCTCTATCTCTACGGCAGCGAGTGCCTGGGCACCCATCGGACCCCCGTCCGGTTCGGCGGCTTCGCCGTACACCCGGCCGAACTCCTGGACCAGGCGGTGCGGATCGCGGGCTACGCGGAGCGGGAGCGTGGCTGGGTCGTCGAGGACCGGGTGCACGAACAGCCGTACTGGCTCGCGCAGCTCCATCTGCACAGCACCTCCCTCGTCGAGCTGCGGAACTCGGTGACGCGCGTGCGCCGGGAGCTGCGACTGGTGCCGGAGGACGCGTGAAGGGTCGGGGTTCCGCGCTGCTCGCCCTTTCGACCACCGTACTGATCTGGGCCTCGACCTTCGTCGTGAGCGACCGCGTGCTGGCCGAGACCGGGCCGGCCCAGCTCACGTTCCTGCGGTTCGCCATCGGATCCCTGGTGCTCCTGCCGTTCGGCATCGCCGGTGGCCTGCGGGCGCGTGACCTGTTCAGATCCGCGTACGTGGTGTGCGGACTCACCGGCGTCGCCCTGTACTACGGATTGCAAAACGTGGGACTGCTGTTCACCTCACCCGACAGCGCCGCGCTCTTGCAGGCGGCACTGCCGGTGCTCACCGTGCTGCTGGGTCTGCTGTGGCTGCGCGAGCGGCTCCGGGCCGGCCGGGCACTGGGACTGGTGCTCGCGGTGCTCGGCGTGCTGCTCGTGGTCGGGCAGGGCGGGCCCCGGTTCGACCTGCTCGGCAACATGATCGTGCTCGGCGGTGTCGCCGCGTACGCGTATTACACCGCCTACGTACGGCGCTTCTGCACGCACCTCAAGCCAGTGGTACTGGCGTCGGCGTCCAGCCTGTGGGGCCTGGTGTTCCTGGCACCGTGGCTGGGGTGGGAGATCGGTGAGAAGGGGTTCCGGCCGCCCTCCACCGACGGCTGGCTCGCGATCACCTACCTCGGTGTCGTGGCGTCCGGCCTCACCCTGCTCCTGTGGACCTTCGCCCTGCGCAAGGTGCCGGCATCCGTGGCAGGCACGTTCACCGGCGGCATCCCAGCCGTCGGCTACCTGTTCGCGGTCCTGACCGGGACACCGCTGATCTGGTCCCAACTCGTCGGAGGAGCCTTGGCGTTGGCGGGCGTGGTCCTGAGCGCGACGAGCCGGACGGACCCCGTACCGGACCCGCCGGAGCGTGCGGTGATCCGGCAGGAGCGTGGACGCGTCGATGCCTGACACCACGACTCCTGACGGCAACCACCCCGAAGCGCTGTGGCGAAACGGTGAACCGGTGCCGTGGCGGGAGGCCGCCCGGGCCCCGCTTGGGGAGCGCCGCTTCACCACCGCTCAAGGAGACGACGATGCACATCGCTGTGATCGGCCTCGGCGAGGCCGGCTCCCGTTACGCGACGGCCTTGGCCGCCGCCGGACACCGGACGACCGGATTCGACCCCGGCCCCGCCGCCACCCCCGGCGGTGTCCACCGCGTGGCAGACCTGGCCGACGCCGTACGCGACGCCGAGATGGTGCTGCTGCTCACCCCGGCGTCCTTGAGCGTCCGCCTCGCGACGCAGGCCCGCCCCGCTCTCGCCCCGGGCACCTGCTGGGCGGACCTCACCGCGGCTTCCCCGGAGACGATGACCGCGGCCGCCGAGGCCTTCGCCGATGCGCCGGTGTCCTTCGCCGATGTCGCGATCCTCGGCCCGGTACCGCTCACGGGCGCACGGACGGCCGTGGTCGCCAGCGGCCCCGGCGGCCCCGCCGTCGCCCGGGTCCTGCGAGGACTTGGCGCCCCCGTCGAACTGCTGACATCGCCTCCCGGCGCTGCCGCCGCCCGCAAACTGCTGCGCAGCGTGCTGATGAAACCGCTCGCCTTGGTGATCTGCGAGGCGGTGGAGGCCGCTCGCGCGGCGGGCTGCGAAGAGTGGATGCGCCAGCAGATCACGGACCAACTGGGCGCCGACGGACCGGCAATGATCGACCGATTCCTCACCGGCACCCCGCGACACGCCGAACGCCGGTCGGCCGAGATGCGAGCGACGGTCGCCTATCTGGACTCCCTGGGTGTCCCGAGCGAGATGTCCAGCGCCTCAGAACAGGCACTCCTGCGGCTGATCCGGAGAAATCCGGGTGTGCCGGTTTCCGCGGATGCCGCTTCAACGCGCACCAGGGAGTCGTCCAGCGCCGATGCGCCGGATCGACAACGATGAGCATGGGCTCTGCCCCACTTGGCGTACGAGGCGAGCGAGGTCCGCGCTCCGCGGCGCCGCCGGGCCGGGGCCCCACGTGCTACCGGCCAGGCCCTGGTCAGCCCGAACGTCGCCGCGTACGGATGCCGCCCTTGATGCCTGTCCTGCGTACGCGGGCGCCTCCAGCCGCCCCCACTGCCACCACCACCAGCGCCGCCGTTCCGAACCTGCGCATCACCGTGCGCGTGCGGCCGTGCCAGCCGCCTCCTACCGAGGCCGGACCGGCGGAGGGGTGCAGGACGTTTCCCTCGGTGGGTTCCGCGGTGTGCTTGCGGGAGAGGTGGGAGCGGTCCATCTCGTACGCCAGTACGCGCTCCACGAGCGGCGGTGCCAGTTTCGACAGGGCCCCGAGAGCCCGGCCGGCGGGCCCCACGTACACCTCCCTGCGCGGCCTGTCCGCCAGCCGCACCACGGCCTTCGCGGCACGCTGCGCGGTGTAGACGGGGCCCATGGGGGTCACCGCCCGGCCCGAGTAGTTGGCCGCGTCGCGGAAGAAGGGCGTGTCCATGGTCGCCGGGAGCACCGTGCAGACGTGGATGCCGGGCTGCCCGGCCAGCCGCAGTTCCTGGCGCAGGGTGCCGCCCAGGGCCCGTACGGCCGCTTTGGACAGGACGTAGGGAGTGTTGTACGGGACGACCGCGGCGCCGACCACGGAGGACACGTTGACGACCGTGCCGTGACGCTGTGCGCGCATCACCGCGAGCGCGGCGCGGGCCCCGTTCACGCAGCCGAGGACGTTCACGTCCAGGACCCGCCGGAACATTGCGTGCGGGACCTCCTCCAGCGCTCCGAAGGCCGCCACCGCGGCGGCGTTGAGCCATACGTCGATCCGCCCGAACGCCGCGACGGCCTGCCGCGCGAGGTGATCGACCGCTTGGGTGTCCGTCATGTCGGTGGGCATCACGAGCGTGCGGGCACCGTGGCGCGTACGGCAGTCCTCGGCGACTTCCTCCAGTACGTCCGCCCGTCGTGCGGCGAGCACGAGAGCGCACCCTCGAGCGGCGAACGCCTGCGCACAGGCGCGGCCGACTCCGCTCGACGCGCCTGTGATCACGACGACCTTGCCCAGGTCAGCAGCCACCCGCACGGCTCCTTTCGTTGCGCTGGACCGCGTCCTCTTCCGATTCCGACGACGCGGTGCGTCTGGAGTACCCCGGCCCGGCCGAGGCCACACCGGCGGCCGGCCGAATCGGCGGAAGGGTGTGAACCGTGAACAGGCGGTCACTCGGCCTCTGCGCGACGATCAACAAAGCGCCGCCCCCAGATGATCAACCAAGCGCCACCAGGCGACCAACGAAGCGCCACCAGGCGATCAACGAAGCGCCGCCCCCAGACGACCGGCTACGTCCCCGGGAGAAGCCATGGCAGTACGGCACCAGCTCATCCGCCGCCCGCCGCAAGCCCTGTGGGCGGTGCTCGACGACGCCTCCCGCTTCCACGAATGGGTGGTGGGCCCTCACTCCTCGTATCCGGGGGAGGGCGTCTGGCCGAGAGAGGGCTCCACCCTGAACTACACCGTCCGGCTGGGGCCCAAGGAGTTCGAGGGGTTCACCGTCGTACGCCGCCACGAGCCTCCGCGCGCCCTGGAGCTGGAGGCGCACAGCGGGCCACTCGGCACCGCCCGGATCGCCTTCGACATCCGGCTCTGGGGCGAGCACACGTTGGTCATCCTGGACGAGCACCCGCTGCGCGGCGTGGGCGGCGCCCTGCACAACACCGCGCTCGACGCCCTGTTGCAGGTGCGGCACCGCCGCATGCTGGGACGACTGGCCCGCGTCGTGGAAGAGTCGACGCCGGACAGGGGCGGGAGGGCCGTCGATGTCTGACGCGGTGGTGATCGGCAGTGGGCCCAACGGGCTGGTGGCCGCGAACCTGCTGGCCGACGCCGGCTGGGGCGTGACCGTTCTGGAGGAGCAGGCCGAGCCGGGAGGCGCGGTGCGCAGCGACCGCGCGGTGGACGCGGAGTTCGTGAGCGATGTGTTCAGCGCGTTCTATCCGCTGGCCGCCGCCTCGCCGATCATCGCCTCCCTCGGCCTTGACCGCTATGGCCTGCACTGGAGCCACGCCCCGCACGTCCTGGCGCACCCGCAGGTGGACGGGCGGTGCGCCGTGCTCGATCGCGACCGCGCGACGACGGCGGCGAACCTGGAGGGTTTCGCCCCCGGCGACGGTGAGGCCTGGCTGGATCTGTGCCGGGGCTGGGCCCGCGTGGGCGGCCCCGTACTCGACGCGCTCTTCACACCGTTCCCGCCCGTGCGCGCCGGTCTCGCTCTCGCCGCGCGGGTAAGGGCCGCGGGAGGGCTGCGGTTCGTACGCGAGCTGCTGCTCCCCGTACGGCGCCTTGGCGAGGAAAGGTTCGCAGGCGAGGGCGGCCGGCTGCTGCTCGCGGGCAACGCGCTGCACGCCGACCTGGCTCCCGAGGCCGCCGGCAGCGGAGGCTTCGGCTGGCTGATGTCCATGCTCGGCCAGAGCCACGGCTTCCCCGTGCCCGTCGGCGGCGCCGGAGCGCTGACCGATGCCCTGGTGGCACGGCTGCGGGACCGCGGCGGCACCCTGCGCTGCGGGCAGCGTGTCACTCAAGTGGTGGTGCGCGGGGGCCGGGCTCTGGGCGTGCGCACCGCTGACGGTGACGCGGTGCGCGCCCGGCACGCCGTGCTGGCCGACGTCTCGGCGCCCCACCTCTACCGCGACCTGGTCGCCGAGCGGTATCTGCCCTCCCGCGTGCGGGCGGACCTGCGGCGTTTCACCTGGGACTTCGCGACGTTCAAGGTGGACTGGGCGCTGGACCGGCCTGTTCCCTGGACCGCTCCCGAGGCCGCCGGCGCCGGAACCGTACATCTCGCCGACGGCGTCGACGCGCTCACCCGCTTCGCCGCCCAGCTGGCCACCGGCACGGTCCCGGACCACCCGTTCCTGCTGTTCGGCCAGATGACCACCGCGGACCGGACCCGCTCACCCGCCGGTACGGAGTCCGCGTGGGCCTACACCCACGTACCGCACGAGGTACGAGACGACGCCGGCGAGGAGGGCCTCACGGGCCGCTGGGACCAGCGCGAGGCGGAGGCCATGGCGGACCGGATGGAGCAGCAGGCCGAGCGGTACGCACCGGGCTTCCGGGACCGGATCCGCGCCCGGCGCATCCTCGCGCCGCCCACCCTCCAAGCCGCCGACGCCAACCTGCACGGCGGGGCGATCAACGGCGGCACCGCCGCCCTCCACCAGCAACTCCTCTTCCGCCCCCTGCCGGGCACCGGCCGCCCCGAAACCCCGGTGACCGGCCTCTACCTCGCCTCGGCCTCCGCCCACCCCGGCGGGGGAGTGCATGGGGCACCCGGGGCCAATGCCGCCCGCGCCGCCCTGCGCGCACGCGGCCCCCTGCGCACCGCGGCCGTCGCGGCCCAGCGAGCCCTGGCCCAGCGGCGACACTGAACACCGCACGGCCGTCGGAGGTGCGCCGATCCTCGGTGCCCTCCTTGGTGTACGTGTACGGGCGCTCACGCTTCTCGCTGGAACCCTGCGGCGGGACGTACTCCCTCCAGACCCGACGCGGTCCACCGGACGCGGTCCACCGGACGCGGTTCACCGGACGCGGTTCACCGGACGCGGTCCACCGGACGCGGTTCACCGGGCGGGCTGCCGGACGACCTTCCGCGGACCCTCCGGCGGGCCTCTCACCCGGGCGAAGGAGATCGCGCCCCCAGGTCCCGACTCCACGGGCTCACGCGCACTCCTTCACGTTTCAAGGACAGAAATCATCCGATTCGTGAGGAACTTGCGACCCACCTGTTTCACCGGCTCCGGCCCCGGTCACCCGAAGCGGAACAGTTCCGGCACCAAAGACGTGCGGGAGCATCCGAGAGCAGAGATGGGACGGCGATTCGCCATGGCCACCACGACGGCACGGGACATCATGACCGGCGGCGCCCAGTGCGTGCAGGCGCACGAGAGCGCTCTCGACGCGGCACGGAAGCTGACGGAATGGCAGGTGGGCGCCCTGCCCATCTGCGGCGAGAACAACCGGCTCATCGGCGTCGTCACCGACCGGGACATCGTGGTGCGGGTCCTCGGCGCGGGGCTCGCCCCGGCGGAGGTGGAGACGGGCACCCTGGCGCAGGGGGAGGCCGTGACGATCGGCGCGGACGACGGCGTCGACGAGGTCTTCGCGACCATGACGCGGCACAAGGTCCGGCGCCTGCCGGTGATCGACGGCACCGACCTGGTCGGCATGGTCGCGCTCGCGGACGCCGCCCGGGCTCTCGACGCCCCCGACGCGGGGCGCCTGGTCGCGGCGCTCTCCACCGACTGAGGCCCGCCGGACAGACTGGCACATCGTTCACTGGAGTGTCCCGTATGACTGACCGCACCAACAGCGCTCCCCATGCCGCGTCCGCCTCGGCCCAGGTCTCGGCCGAACTCTTCCCGCCCTACCCCTTGCAGCGTCTGCGGCGTCCGGGGCTCGAGTCCGAGATGGAATTCGCTCCCCGCTACCAGGCCAAGAACTATCGGCCGGCGGACAAGCTCGCAGGGAAGGTCGCGCTGATCACCGGCGGGGACTCCGGAATCGGCCGCGCCGTGGCCCTGCTGTACGCCCGCGAGGGCGCCGACGTGGCGATCGTCCACCTGCCGGAAGAGGAATCGGATGCCACGCACATCAAGGGCGAGATCGACGCTCTGGGACGCCGGGCTCTTCTCCTGCCCGGTGACCTGCGCGATCCTGATTTCTGCGCCGAGACGGTACGCCGTACGGTCGAGGAACTCGGCGGGCTGAACATCCTGGTGAGCAACGCGGCGTATCTCAACAGCCAGACGGAACTGGCCCAGTTGACGGCTGAGGATTTCGACCGCGTCTTCAAGACCAACGTCTACGCGTACTTCCACCTGGTGATGGCAGCCGTCCCGCACATGTCCCCAGGCGACTCGATCATCGCGACGGCCTCGGAAGAGGCCCTGAAAGGCAGTGACTTGATGATGGACTACGCCGCGTCCAAGGCGGCCGTCGTGGTCTTCACCAAGTCCATCGCCCCGCACCTGGCGAAGAAGGGCATACGGGCCAACGTCGTCGCTCCGGGACCTACGTGGAGCGCGCTCAACCTGGCCGGTCAGCGCTTCACCGACGACTACCTGACGAACCTGGGCGCCCAGACGCCCCTGGGGCGGGTGGCCCAGCCGGAGGAGATCGCACCGGCCTACGTCCATCTCGCCTGCGACGCCGACTCCAGCTACACCATCGGCGAGACCATCGCGGCCACGGGCGGATACACGGACTCCCGCTGAGGACGGCACGGGCCGGGGTGACCCCGCCGGGAGCTGGGGCGGGGGCGGCCCCGATGGATCTTGAGGGGGCCGGCCGGGTCCACCGATGTCCGTGGCCGGGCCCACATCCCGTCCCGGGCTCAGGGCTGCCCAAGTGCTTCACGTCGGCCTGCCCCTGCGTAGCCTTGGGCCGACCGTGCCGCCACAGACGCCGAGCACCGACGGTGCCCTCGCGCCGGACGATGTCGATCGCCGCGTCGAGGGTGTTGAGCCGGTCGATGCCGGTACGGTCCGTGAGCCTCTCGGCCACGGCACCGGCAGCAGGCCCACGCCCCCCTGCGCTGCCTTGGTCCATGAACGGCGGTCAGACAGTCCCCGTCTTTGTGCGGGGCCTAGGGAACTCGGTCGAGGAGCCGCTGGCCAGGGCCTTGCGCGCGTTCACCCACTGCACTGAGCAGCGCCCAGACGGTCGCTTGGTTCGCGCTGACGACGGGCTTGCCGAGGCGTTCTTCGAGGCGGGGAAGCGCGTCGTAGGTGGGAAGCGTGGTGCAGCTGATGAACACGGCGTCGGCCCGCGGGTGATCTCCCCTGATGACGGTGTCCACGACCTGTCGCTCCGCCACGGCGTAGGCGTCTTCGACCGTATCGAGCCCCAGCCCTGTGAGGGCCACGACGTCGAAGCCGGAGGCGTCGAGGTAAGCGGCCAGCAGCCGATCGACCGGCTCCTGGTACGGGTGCACCACCGCGAGCCGACGGGCGCCGACGGCACGGAGAGCGTCGGCCACCGCGCCACTGGTCGTCCATGCCTGCCGCACACCGTGCGCCGACATCGCTTCCCGCAGCAGCCGCTCTCCCCTCACGCCATCGACGAAACTGCAAGCCGTGCACAGGTACGCCACAGCCTCCGCTCCACGCCCGACGAGTTCACGGACGGGCCCTGCCAACAGGGCCGCCCTGCCGAGACGGGAGACAAGTTCCAGATTATTCCGGTAGGGGACCTCCGCGGTGTAGGTCGTTGTCCACTCCACACTCGGCGGAACCCACCGGCGCAGCTCCTCCTGACGGGTGAAGTCGTAGGAGGCGACCACCCCGACGTGTCGCCTGCCTTCCCCTGATGGCACCGGGCGATCGCTGCTCACTGTCCCTCACACCTTGATCTGATCCACGTTCAGGAGTTCTGCGCCCATGTTGCGCCGCATCATCTGGAGCGCCGCGTGCGCCAGGTCCTCGTGGATAGCGGCGACAGCATCCTGGGCGACGATCACGTCCAGATGCCTGATGTGGGCATCCAGCGCGGAGTACAGCACGCACTGCTCGGTGACCTGACCGGAGAGGATCACCTGTTGCACGCCCAGTTGGGAAAGGAGATACGCCAGGGGTGTCTCGTAGAAGATCGAGTGCCGGGCCTTGAGTACGAACAGTGATTCCTCATCGGGTCGCAGCGGCTCGACCAGCTCGCCATGCTGCCCGGCGAGCGCGGTTTCGACGATCTCTCCGTGGTGGGAGCGCCATTCGCCGAAGTTGTCGTTGACGTAGATCACCGGAACGCCCGCGGCCCTGGCCCGCTCCAACAGCCGGACGATGGCGGGCACGGCCTTGCGAACCCCGGGAAGGAGCAGGTCCGCGTCAGGGTGCTCGTACGTATTGATCATGTCGATGACGATGACCGCGTTCTTACCCATGGACCTATCGTCGCCCCGGGTGCGTGGAGCTGCCACGAAGGTACGCCCCCGCAGCCGGCCCACTGCCCGTCACGTCCCACCCCCCTCGCTCCGCGCCAGACCTCGCAGGCGCCGGCTGGCCGCACGCACGCCGCGGCCGTGACGCGCGAGCCCGTCCCACGGGTCCTTCTCCAGACGGTCGCCGAGGTCGGTCACCGTCCAGCGGCGTGCGGTCAGCTCGGGCGCGTCCAGTTCGTCCCAGTCCAGCGGCACGGCCACGGGGGCGCCCGGCCTGGACCGGACGGCGAACGGAGCGACCACGGTCTGGGCGTAGCCGTTGCGCGCGACATCCAGATACAGCCGCCCCTCGCGGGAGTCCTTGCGGGGCTCGGTCGTCAGCTCCTGCGGATACCGCGCCGCCAGCTCCTGAGCGACGGCGCGGGCGAACGCCAGCACGTCGTCAGCGTCATCGCGGCGGTTCAGCGGCACGACGACGTGCAGACCGCGCGAGCCCGTGGTCATCAGGCCCGACGGAAGGTCCAGCTCATCGAGCAGCTCGCGCAGGCGGTGCGCCGCTCGGCGCACGGGCTCGAAGTCGTCGGCGGGCGGGTCGAGGTCGACGACCAGACGGTCCGGGTTGCGCGGCTTGTCGGCACGGCTCAGCCACCGGTGCAAGGTGATGCACGCCTGGCCCGCGAGATGGACCAAGGTCGCCGCGTCGTCGCAGACCACATGCGTGACCTCGCCGTCTTCCTTGGCGACCGTGGCGCGATGGACCCAGTCGGGGAAGTAGTCGGAGACCTCCTTCTGATAGAAGCGCTCTCCGTCGACGCCGTCCGGCATCCGCTCGAGCATCAGGGGCCTGCCGCGCAGCTCGGGCAGCATCCGTGGCGCCACACGCCGATAGTGCTCGGCGAGATCGGCCTTGGTGATGCCGTCCTGCGGGAACAACTCCTTGTCGGCCCGCTTGACGTCGACCTTGCGTCGCCCGATCCGTAGCTCGACGTCCGGACTCACGCCACCGCCTCCTTCACACCGCTGCTCTGCTCCTGACCTTCCGCCCGGATCAAGGGATCGGCGTGCCGCCGGTGGCGTTCATGATCTCCGCGGTGATGAAGCTCGCGTGCTCCGAGGCCAGGAACACATACGCGGGCGCCATCTCGGCGGGCTGGGCAGGGCGGCCCATCGGGGCCTGCTTGCCGAACTCCTTGGTGTCCGGCAGCGTCGCCGGGATCAGCGGAGTCCACACCGGTCCCGGAGCCACGGCGTTGACCCGGATACCGTCCTCGACCAGCATCTGCGCGAGCCCCTGGGTGAACGTCACGATGGCGCCCTTGGTCATCGCGTAGTCGAGCAGATGAGGACTCGGCTGGTACGCCTGCACCGACGTGGTGTTGATGATGGACCCGCCCGAGGGAATGTGCGGCACGGCCATCTTGCACAGCCAGAACATCCCGTACAGGTTCGTGCGCACCACCCGGTCGAACTGCTCCGTGGTGATGTCCTCGATGCCCTCGGGCTGGGACATCTGATACGCCGCGTTGTTGACCAGCACGTCGATGCGCCCGAACTCCGCGACGGCCCGATCGACGAGGCGACGGCACTGTTCCTCTTCGCGGATGTCGCACGGCACCGCCAGACCCCGCCGCCCTGCCTCCTCGACCAGGCGTGCCGTCCCCTGGGCGTCCTCCGCCTCCTCGGGCAGATAGGTGAACAGCACGTCCGCACCCTCGCGTGCGAAGGCCAGAGCGACGGCCCGCCCGATGCCGGAGTCCCCGCCGGTGACGAGCGCCGCCCGGTTCTGGAGCAGCCCGCTGCCCCGGTAGGAGTCCTCACCGTGGTCAGGGGGCGGATCCATCGGACCGGTCCAGCCCGGCGGCTCCTGGTCCTGCTGAGCGAACTCCGGCTGCGGGTGCTTGCTCGTCGGGTCCTGCGGGGTCTGGCCCATCAGTGCTGCTCCTTCCTCGGGTCCACTGTCACCAGCTTGCGCTGTACCTGACGGTGGCGCGAGCGCCCACCGCCCGCGGTGACCGCATTGCGTGGACGCATGTCTCCTCCGCCTCGGGTGTCCCGTGATCCGCGGCCCCACACCTGCGGGAGGAGACTGCGCTGCTCCTACGGCGACGAGGCAGGCGCGCGGCACCACCGGGCATTCTCGGTGAACGCCACGGTCGGGCCTGCCGCAGGGGCGGGGCGATGCGCCGGGCCCCTGCCCGGGGCGGGGCGGGGGGATGGGAAACTGGCGGGTATGGATATCCGGCGCAGGAACAACGTCAACGTCACCGGCCGCGCGGACGGGCCGGTGGTCGTGCTTGCGCACGGGTTCGGCTGTGATCAGAACATGTGGCGCCTGGTGGTTCCCGCGCTGGCCGCAAGCCACCGAGTGGTGCTCTTCGACTACGTGGGCTCGGGCAAGGCGGACCCCTCGGCCTGGGACGAGCGGCGCTACAGCTCCCTGGAGGGCTACGCACGGGACGTGCTGGAGGTCTGCGAGGAGCTGGACCTGCGGGACGTGACGTTCGTGGGGCACTCGGTCAGCGCGATGGTCGGCGTGCTCGCAGCGGCGCGAGCGCCGCAGCGTCTGTCCCGGCTGGTGATGGTCGCTCCCTCGCCCTGCTACATCGACGACGACGGCTACCGGGGCGGGTTCAGCGCCCAGGACATCGACGAACTGCTGGAGTCGCTGGAGTCGAACTACCTTGGCTGGTCGGCGGCGATGGCCCCGGTCATCATGGGTAACGAGGACCGGCCCGAACTCGGCCAGGAGCTGACGACCTCGTTCTGCGCGACCGACCCGGACATGGCCCGCGTCTTCGCCCGCACCACGTTCCTCACCGACAGCCGCCAGGACCTCAAGACGGTCACCGTGCCGACGCTGATCCTGGAGTGCGAGCAGGACGTGATCGCCCCCCGGGAGGTCGGCGCCTACGTCCGCGACACGATTCCCCGCAGCCACCTGGTCACCTTGGAGGCGACCGGGCACTGCCCGCAGCTGAGCGCGCCGCAAGCCACCGCAGAGGCGATCACCGACTTCATGGCAGCCGCCTGATGATGGGCCGCACCGACCAGGCGCCCGAGCCGGGCGAGGAGCAGACCGTGGACGCCACGGACGCGGTGTTCACCTCGCTGCTGGAGGACAGCGCCGAGGAGCTGTACGAGCAGGCCCCCTGCGGGTACCTGTCGACGCTGATGAACGGCACCATCGTGAAGATCAACACCACCCTGCTGGACTGGCTGGGCCTGGAGCGGTCCCAGGTGGTGGGGCGGATGCGGTTCACGGACCTGCTGACCGTGGGCGGCAAGCTGTATCACGAGACGCACTTCGCACCGCTGCTGCACATGAAGGGCGAGGTCAGCGGCATCGCCATGGACATCAAGGCCGTCGGCCGGCAGCGCATGCCGGTGCTGGTGACCTCAAAGGTGAAGACCAGCGCCGAGGGCGAGCCGCTGCTGATCCGCACCACCGTCTTCGACGCCCGCGACCGCCGCGCGTACGAGGCCGAGCTGCTGCGCGGCCGCAAAGCGGCCGAAGAAGCACGCCGGCGCTCCGAAGCCGACCGGGCCCGACTCCAAGAAGCGCTCGCCGTCCTCCAGCAGAGCCTGCTGCCCGCCGCACTGCCCGTGGTGCCGGGACTCGAGGCCGACTCCTACTACCACACGGCCTCCCCCGACCTGCTGGGCGGAGACTTCTACGACCTGTTCCCCCTGGACGGCGACCGGTGGGCGTTCTTCCTCGGAGACGTGTGCGGCAAGGGCCCCCAGGCTGCCGCGGTCACTTCGCTGGCCCGATACACCCTGCGAGCCGCCGCCCTCCACGACGCCGACCCCGTCACCGTGCTGACCACGCTGAACACCGTCCTGCACGAGCGGCACGCCAGCGGCGAAGGCCGCTACTGCACCGCCATATTCGGCGTCCTCGAACCGGTCGGCGACGGCCGCTTCAGCCTCCACCTGGCTTCCGGTGGCCACCCGTCCGCGCTGATCCAGCGCGCGGACGGCAGCGCCGGCTACCTCCCCACCCCCGGCGGGCTGCTCGTCGGCGTCCTGCCCCAGGCGCCGTTCACCGCCGCCCGCACCGACCTGCTGCCCGGCGACACCCTCCTGCTGTACACCGACGGCCTGACCGAGGCCCGCACCGGGCCCGAGCGAGAGCTGTACGGCGAGGACGCCCTGCGCGCCTTCACCGCCGCCCAGGCTCCGGCGGGCCCGCAGGCCCTGACCACCGCCCTGTCCACGCTACTGGCCTCCTTCGGCGACGGACTCGACGACGACACCGCGCTGCTCGCCCTCGGCGTGCCCGCCACCCTTTCCACCACCGCGAGTGAAGACCTGTCATGAGCCCACTGACGATCACCGCCCGAGACGCCGCCACCGGTCCCGTACTGGAGATCGCCGGTGACCTCGACCATGTCACGGCGCCCGAACTGCGCAAGGCCGTAGACGGCATGACTGTTGCCGTAGGGCAGCTGTTGGTCCTGGATCTGTCAGGTCTGGAGTTCTGCGACTCCAGCGGGATCAGCGCTCTGTTGTCGGCCCGGAGCCTGGCTGCCGGACAGGGAGCGGGCATAGCCTTGGCCGCGGTCCCCGCCAACACCGCCCGCATCCTGCGCATCGTCGGCCTGGACCAGGTCTTCGCCGTCCACCCGGACACCGCGACCGCCACCGCCCGCGGCCCCGTCGCCGGCTGACGGCGACTGGCCTGGGCCGGTAGCGGCCGGTCCGCTCCGGTGCCCGGGCTTTCACACGGCCCGGTGGCCCGGGTCCGGACGCGTGCTGATCAGGAGACCGTCGCGGCCGGCGGGGCCCACCGGCGGGTGCGGGGGACCGTATGCGAGACGCCGTAGTCCTTCTTCAGCTGTTCGGGGATGGCGTAGTGCATGACACGCCCGCGAGTGAGGGAGGACAGCTCAAGCACGGTGGTGAGGTGGCCGAGCCGGTCCAGGGCCCAGGCGCTGAGGGGGGAGCGGTCCTCAAGGGTTTCCAGGACGCCGAGGAGGTGGGGCACGGCCTTGACGACGGTGTCCCACGGGGTGTGCGGTACGCCGAGCCAGTCGGCGCAGGTGTCGCCGACGAGGTAGCGGATCAGGGCGGAGACGATCGGGTCGAAGAAGGTGCCGGGCACGACTTCCTCGTAGAGGTCGATGAGCTGACGGGTCAGATGCACACCCTCCTCGGAGGGGCCCATGTGCCGGACCATGTACAGGTCCAGGAACTGCCGGGCCTCGTCGAGGGACGTGGGGACGGCGTCCTGGTCGACGCCGAGCATGGCGCCGACCACGCGCCAGGCGTAGTAGTAGGCCTCCGCGCCCTCCTGCGTCATGTGGATGCCGAGGCGGTGCAGGCTGTCCAGGACGAGCAGCGAGAAGAACATCTGCCCGCCGATCATGTCCTCCTGGCAGATGGGCACCCCCAGCGCCGCGCTGTCCCACCGGTTCTCGCGGGTGAGATGGTGGCGGATGGAGGCGTGCAGCAGGCGGACCTTCTGGGCGGCGGGGATGAAGCGGCTGCCGGCCTCGAAGGCGTCGGGCTGCATCAGATAGACCGTGAACTGGCCCGTCTCCGCCATCCGTTTCGAGGGGTAGTTCAACCCGTGGGAGGCCGACAGGAGCTTCGCCACATGCGGTACGACGTAGCAGGCGGGCATGGAGGCGAAGGACAGGGCAGTCGAGATGTGCACGTTGTTGTCGATGAAGAACAGCCGCGCCCTCTCCATCTCCGACCAGTCCACCCAGGACGGAGGGACACAGGTGGCTGCGAGGTACTCCCGTGCGACGTCGGGCAGCCCGTCCGGCAGGGGAGCGCCGGCGGTGGAGACGTAGCGCATCAGGGTGTTGAACGTACCCACCTGACCGCGCTCGAAGAGGGTGGCGACGGTGGCGTCGGCGAGTTCGTCACCGGCCTGCCGCAGGACGTCCATCGATGCCTCGGTGCGGGTCATGGCAGGGCTCCTTGTGTTTGACGGGATCGTCCACGGGCGACCGCCCACGAGCGCAGGGCCGGCAGGGCACGGGCCGAGCCCGCCCGGGAGCGGGAGTTCAGTACGGGCGGACCGCCGCCGACCGCGCCAGCGCGGCCAGCGCCGCGGCGGCGTGCGCGGGTACATCCAGCTCGTGGAGGGCGCCCAGGGCCTCCTCGACCCGCGCGCTGATCATGTCCTCGATGCGATCGGGCGCCTTCAGGCGGCGCATCACCTCGCGGACCGCGTCCAGGGCGTCGGTGTCCAGGCGGCGCCGGCCCAGCAGAACGCGCAGCCGCTCGCGGTCCTCGGCGCCCGCCAGGCGCCAGGTCTCCGCAAGGAGGGCCGTGGGCCGCTGGCCGCGTACGTCGTCGGCGTTGGCCTTGCCCGTACGGTGCGGATCTCCGAACAGGCCGAGCAGGTCGTCCCGCAGCTGGAACGCCTCGCCCAGCGGCAGCCCGTACGCGCAGTAGCACTCACGCAGGGCCGCGCCCGCTCCGGCCAGGGCACCGCCGATCAGCAAGGGCTGCTCAACGGTGTACTTGGCCGTCTTGTACCGGATCACCTTCAGCGACGCGCTGGTGTCCGGTCCGGCACCGGTGCGCAGGATCTCCAGGCACTCACCCGCGACCAGATCCCGGGCCATCACCGCCCACAGGGGGCGGGCGCGGGCCAGATAGGCGGCCGGCAGACCGCTGGTGGCGAACAGCTGCCCGGCCATTGCCATCAGCAGGTCTCCCGCCAGCATCGCAAGGGACCTGGCGGCGGCCTCGGCGCGCGGGCGGCGTCGCACGGCGCCGCGCAGCGCGACATGGGCCGTGGGGCGGCCATGGCGCAGCGGGCTGTCGTCGATGAGGTCGTCGTGCACGACCGCGGCGGCGTGCACCAGCTCCATGGAGGCCGCCGCCCGCACCAGCGCGTCGCTGTCCGGCTGTCCGACCGTGCGCCAGCCCCAGTAACAGAACGCCGCCCGCAGCCGTTTGCCGTCCGCGACCGCGGCCTCCAACTGCTCGGCCACCGGGGTCAGGAGCGGATCGATCGCGGCGAACTGGTCGGCCTCCTGGGCGACGAACCGGCGCAGCACGTCATCAGTGCGGTTCTTGAACATCTCCGGCTCCCACCGGTCAGCCTTCATCAGCGGCCCTGCGGGCGAGCGCGTGCTGGGCCAGGACCTCCAAGTGAGCCGGTGGCACGGCCGCGTACCGGTCAAGGACCAGGCGCCCGCGCGCCGCGAGATCGTGCTCCGCCTGCGCCGCCAGGTCCGCGGCGTCCGACCGGCGCAACAGCCCTCGTACCGTTCCCAGGGCTGAACCCAGCGTGCTCACCGCCAGATCGGCAAGCCCGGCCACCAACAACACCGCCTGCTCGTCCAGGCGTCCTGGACGTCCCGCTTCTCGCCTCATGCTCTGCCCCGCCCCCAGCACACGTCCGGTCGGCGCCGGTCGCGCGCCGTCCGTTCGAGCATCGCGCCGGATCGGGCGCGCGAGCGGAAGAACTCACGATCGAGTGAGCACATTGCGCGGCTGTACGAATCACCGTGGATGACGACACCACCGACCCCGCACACGAAGCACTCGTCACCGCATGGCCCAGGCTGCGGGGATGGAGCGAAGAGAAACGTGAATGGCTGCCGACCCAACGCCGCCCGACCGAGGCGGCCCGCGCCTGGAACGAGCCGGCCCGGCACCCAGGAGCCCTGGACCGCGGCACCCGCCTGGCCGCGGCAGAGCAACAGCCGGCCGACCCGGCCCAGCTCACCAGCATCGAGCGCTCGATCGTGACCCCCAGTCGCACCGCCCACACCCGCGAACACCACCGATGTCATCGGCTGCGCCGGCCGCGGGGTTCTGCTCGAGCCGGCGCAGATCGCGGAGGCGGCGCGATGTCCGGCCCCGGCCTGGGAGCCGAGTCCCACAGCGGCGGTGTGGCTAACCCCCGGGCCGACCGGGGGGTTCAGCGGATGGTCCGGTGTGCCCGGTGCGGCGAGAGTAGGGCCCATGAACACGCACAAGGCCCTGCTCGCCGTCCTCCTCGCCCCGCTCGGTGCCACCCTGGCCCTCGCCCCGGCCGCCTCCGCTGCCAACCCGTCGGCCCCCGCCGCCGTACCGGCCTCCGTTGCCGTGGCCCTCAGCCCGGGGCAGGCCACGCACGCCGCGTTCAATTCCCCCGAGGCGGCCCTTGACCGGGCGGCACACCCGCTGCGTACCACCGAGCCCCGTGGCGGCCTGGCCGACCTGCGCCCGTTCGGCACCATGGTGGGTGACGCCCGGGTGGTGGGCCTGGGCGAGGCCACCCACAGCTCGCACGAGTTCTTCACCCTCAAGCACCGCCTCCTGCGGTACCTGGTGGAGGAGAAGGGCTTCAGGGCCTTCGCCCTGGAAGCCCCCTGGAGCAGCGGACTGCGCCTGGATGCCTACCTCACGCGCGGCGAGGGCGACTTGAAGCAGATCATGGACGAGGAGTTCCAGGGCACCTACCGGTTCTGGAACACCGCGGAGTACCGCGATCTGTTCCGGTGGATGCGCGCGTACAACGTCAAGCACCCCAAGGGTCCGGTCCGCTTCGTCGGCGATGACAACGGATTCGCCGGGGCCGAGCTGTACGACAAGGTCAGTGCCTACGCCGCCAAGGCCCGCCCCGAACTCACCTCGCGGCTCACCAAGCTGTACCGAGGCCTGCGGCCCACCACCGACGCCGACACGTACGTCAACCAATACCTGGCCAAGCCCCTGGCCGAACGCAAGCAGCTCGCCGAGCGGACCGGCCGGGCGCTGGACCTGCTCAAGCAGCGGCCCGCCAAGGGCGCCGACGCGCACGCCTGGGCCCTCCAGCACGCCACCGCGATCCACCAGATGACCACGCTGTACGCCTTCGACTGGGACGACCCCAAGGCCATCCCCGACGCCATGCGCTACCGCGACCGCGTCATGGCCCAGAACGTCACCTGGTGGCAGCGGCAGACCGGTGACAAGATCATGCTGGGCGCCCACAACAGCCACGTCGCCCTCAAGACCTACGCCCCCCGCAGCCATCCGCAGGTGCAGGGCGACTTCCTGCGCGAGCAGCTGGGACGGGGCTACCTGAGCGTCGGCCTCACCTTCGACCAGGGCTCGTTCAACGCCCTCGGCCACGACGGCGGCGTCCACCGCTTCACCGTGGGCCCGGCCGCGCCCGGCAGCGTCGAGCACACCCTGGACCAGGTGCGCTACCGCGACTTCCTGGTCGACCTGCGCGACACCCCGGCGGCGGCCCGCGCTTGGCTCGCCGCACCGCACACCGTCAAGAACATCGGCGCCACCTACCCCGGGATCGCGGACGCCCCGCAGATCCGTCTCGCCAAGACGCACGACGTCGTCATCCACCTCCAGCGGGTGCGGGCAGCCCATTTGCTCAAGTAGCACGGGCCAAGCCCCCGGGGCGGATACGGGGGAGGTCGTACACGTAGTGGGCCTCGTGACCGGAAACCCGGCCAGCCCAACAGTGCCTGTACATCTCTTACGTGAAGAGTGATGGCCCGAGAGGTTGTGGGGAGCGGACCGCGCGCTGTGATGCGTGCTCTCCCAGAGCGAGCGTGTGGTGCGGTTGGTTCATGCTTGGTACTCGGTGAGGTCGATGCTGTGGACCTGAAGGGGGTAGGCGTACTGCGGGTGTGTCGTCTCCCGCTCGGGCACCATGCCGAGCTTGCGGCTGATGTTCTCGGAGGCGTGGTCACCCACCCGGTGGATGCTGATGATGCGGTCGAGGCCGCGGTCCTGGAGCGCGAACTCCAGTGTGGCGTGGGCGGCTTCGGAGGCGTATCCCTGGCCCCAGAAGGGTGAGCCGAGCCGCCAGCTGATGGCCACGGCGGACCCTGCCTCCGGCAGGAACTCAGGCACCGACAGACCCGTGAAGCCCGCCAGTTCACCCGAGGCCAGCAACTCGACGGCGAAGAGACCAAAGCCCTCCTCGTCCCACTCCTCCTCCCACCGCTCGATTGCCTCTGCGGTGTGGTCCAGGTCACGCACCGAGCCGTCGTCGATCCAGCGCATGACCCGCGGGTCCGCGTTGATGTCCGCCATCGGCGCGAGGTCGTCGTCATGCCAGCGACGCAGGAGGAGGCGGGGTGTGCGGATCTCGGTCATGACGCCCATCCTGCCCAAGCCACGGCCATATCGGTAATCCGGCGCCCGGCCGCGGCCGGGCCGGGACCGCGAGGCAGCAGAGCCAGCAAGCCGGCGGCGTGATCAACAGGCATGCTCGGGGCTGTTCGAGCACCGGTGAAGTCGTCGAGGTGCGCGCTGTCGAAAGGCGCGCTACAGACGGTTGTCCACCCGCGCGGCCAGTACTTCGCGTGCGGCACGTGCTCCCGAGGCCAGCGCGCCTTGCACCGAGCCGGTGGCTCGGTGATCGCCGCACACGTAGCGGCCTGTCGCCACGTAGCTGGAACGGCTCCACGGCCAGGGAGGGGTCATGACGGGCAGCGCCTCGGGCACGCTCTCGGCCCGCAGGAGGCGCCATCGTGCTGTGTCGGTGTCGTACACCTCGCTGAGCGCCGCGCGCAGCGCCTGGTCGTCCTCAGGTCGGCCGGCTGCCAGTACCGAGGTGGAGACCAGGGCGCTGCCCGGGGGCGCGTATGTCGGGGCGACGTCGCTCACCACGCAGGTGTTGAGGAACCGGCGGCGGCTGTCGAGAAGCAGCGTGGGCGCGCCGAGCGGTGAAGCGGGGGCCGCGTGAAAGTAGGTGGTGACCGTGCGTGTGGCGGGCACGGCCAGGCCCGGCAGCAGTCGTGCGGCCACCGACGGTTGCGTCGCGACGACGACGATGGGCGCCCGCCACATGGTGCCGTCCACGGTGTGCACACCGAAGTCGGTCACGGCTTCCACCGCGGTGCCCAGGGTCAGGCAGTCGGGCGGCAGGGCCTTGGCGAGTTGGGCGGGGACGGCGCCGATGCCCTCGGCGGGCAGGCACAACGTGCCGCGCAGCATGCTGCTCCACACCAGGTGGAAGAAGCGAGATGACGTCTCCAGTTCGTCCTCCACGAAGACACCGGACAGGAACGGCCGCAGAAACGTCTCGATCAGGTGCGAGGACACACCGGCCTCGGCGAGCGCGGTCAGCGTCGTGCGACCGGGGCGGTGTTTGACGGCACGTACCGGGCCGAGGACGTCCCGTGCGCTCAGCAGCCCGAGCGCCATCAGGTCCCGGCCCGAGGCGAGATCGCCGCGCAGCAGGTCGGCGGCCTCCCGGGGGCGCCGCGTGGGGTCGACGAACCGCAGAGGGCCGTCGGGGGTGCCCCTGCTCCGGCCGCCTCCCCTCGACCGCGACGTGCTCGGCGAGCCAGGCCGTCGACTCGTCCGCGTCCGCGACACCGCACTCCCGAAAGCCCGGGTGCCCGCGGGTCTACGCTCTGTGTTGAACGGCCGGGCGACCGCTCCACTTGCACGCGCCCGGCTTGGGGACGGGTAGCGGTGCGGGCGGGGTGTTTGCGGGGATCGTCAGCCGCGGTCAGCCAGGGCTGTCGTGTCGGGTTTCGCCGACGGGCCTGTCGATGCGATAGACGTAATGGGTGCGGTCGTCGTCCGGATGGTCAGGGGTCAGGTCGGCGGTGCCGATCCTGAGTAGTCCGGCCTTCTCCAAGGCTCGCCATGACGCACGGTTGGCCGCGTGGACCGGGACGACGACGGCGGACGCGTCCGGATAGTCGGCCCATGTGGCCGCCACGATCGCCCGGATGATGCGGGGACCCAGTCCCTGCCCCACCCGTGCGGGGTCGCTGAGCAGGTAGTCGATCGTGACCGCCGTGTCGGGGAGTTCGACCTGGTCGGCCACCTCCGCGAGGTAGTCGGGGTAGTCCGCGAACCGGCACCGTTGGACCAAGGCGACCGACGCGCCGTCCAGCATGACAAGGAGATCCTCGGACGGCTCCTCGCCTCGCGTCGCCGGCCCGAAGTCCCGCGCGACCGCCTCCACGGAGGTGTCGTGGTTCCACCAGCGGGCCACATGCGGTTGCATGAGCCACTCCCGCAACAGCCCGAGGTCCCCCTCGGCCACCCTCCGCCACGTGATCACCATGCCTCCTCACCGCGCCAGATCACGCCAACCCTAGCCAGTGGCTCGTCAGCCATGGCTGGGTAATCGGTCCATGGCGCCACTGGGGGTAACGCGCAGCTGTGGTGTGATCGCAGGCACGCGGAACGTGCGCCGCTTCAGTGCGTCCCGCGACGCGCCAGGTAGCGCAGGATCGCCGCCCCGGCCAGGAGGCCGCCCGTCAGTGGTACGAGGACGCTCACCCAGGGATCGCGAATGGGCTTGTATGTGGTCCTGCCCTCTTTGATCTCGATGAAGCCGAGCGGCCTTGCTTCGGCTCCGCCGCCGACCACGACGTCCTCACCGGCCTCCTGGCCGGGGGTGCCGAAGCCGAACCCGATGCGCGCCACGGGGATCACGGTGACGTCCTGCGTCACGACGGGCTCGCCGAACACGACGGTGCCCGGGGCCCGGCCGCCGAGCTTGTCGGCCAGCTGTTCCAGCAGGGCGGCAGAGACATGGTCCGCCGTCTTCGCTTCCAGCGGTGCGTTCTCTGAGGCGGTCATCGGGGGCCGCCCTCAGCCGGGCGTTCGGCCGGGCTCAGAAGGTCGATGGCGGCCGGGGACGACGTTCGAATCTCGGCACAGGCGAAGCAGTCCACCACAGCGAGGGTACACGCGGCGGTGGTCAGGGCAGAGCTGAAGCGGTCAACGGGCCCTCACGCGAGGCGAGTGCCCCGGCCCCGGCACTGGGCGGCTGTCTGCTGGGCTTCAGCTCGTCCTCCCCGAACCTGGTCCCCGACCATCCGGAAGAGGCCGGCGAGGTGTATGTCCGGCATTGAGGCCCGCGCGCGGCTCCGCCGGCCCGGCATCATCCCTCTTGAAGGCGAGGGGAGAGGAGCGACCGGCGGAACGCTGTTCCGCCGCTGTACGGAACAACGACGACGTCCCGCACGCCCCAACGGGGCTGTGCGGGACGCCGGTTCACTCCGTTCCCCGCCAGGTGCTGGAGGAGGGAGTCGGCGGACCGGCCTCACACCGCCTGGAGAAGGTAGCTGTAGCCGGTTGAGATGGTGGAGCAGTCCCGGGTGCTTCTCGCTTGGGTGTAGGTGAAGCCCGGCGGGACGCTGCACGCCCACAGGCCCGTCCTGGGCCTGGCCACGTCGTAGTAGGGGCGAGTACCGATGTCGGAGCAGTCGCTGGTGACCGTCACTTTGACGTAGGTGTAGCCCGGCGGGACCGAGCAGGCCCAGTAGGTGGGAGCTTTGTTCTGCGCAGACGGAGCTGGGGTTTCGCTCGCCGTGGCCGAGGCCTGGGTGGTGCCCAGCATGGCGGCCGCGGTGACCAAGCCGAGCAGCAGGGAGCGGAGTCTCGATCGCATCATGTGATTGCTCTCCTGGTGGGTCGTCCTTGTGACAGAACCGATCAGTGGGGCAGTGGCCGGGCTTTGGCCGTGCCCCGCAGAGCGCACCTCGGGAGCTTCACAGCGCGCTTACGGACCGGCAAGCGATGCGAGTGCCACACCGTGCGGAACCGGCCGTGCCAAGCGCCGCCGTCGACCACCCGGAACGTGGGGGCACTCACCCGCACGTCCACCCTCCGCCGCGGCTCCGCGCAGGCGCCGTCCGCCAGGTTCGCACGTTCGTGTCCACTGGACCGGGGCGTGGATCGCGTTCGGGTTGATGTCCCAGCCCCCTGTGGGCGCAGGCTCTTCCCGCTGAGAGGACTGCCGCCATGCCTTCGCAGCTGCCGCCAATGAGCGGTCGCTCGTCCTGCGCACAGCCTGCGGAGGCGACTTGGCCGGGGAACAACTCCAAGCCGTACTCGCCGCCGCCGACGCCGACCGCTTCATCTACGGCACCTGAGTCAGCGGCCCACGGTTCACCGCAACGAGCATGACATCGCTTGTCGAAAGAGGAGGCCGCCGCCCCGGAGAACCGATCGGCTCGGGCAAGCCGCAGCACCGCGGCCGTGGGCCGCCGTGGTGCGGGACCGGGCCGCCCCCCCCGGGGCGAGGCGACCGCGCCGGCCGCGCTGACCATGTCGGCAGTCACCGCCGAACCCAGCAGGAGACCTTCGAACATCTCGGCCCGGCCCTGCACCCACCACTCCGCCGGACTGTGGCGGACGGCACCTCCTTGTCGGAGCGGACCGCGTCCCGGCACAGGTAGGTGATCCCGGCTGGCGGCGATACGGCCGACGAACAGCGCGCCCGCCACGGCCACCGCCAGGACGACGAGCAGCTTCGCCGTCAGAGCGGTAGTCGGCAGATGCCGTTGATCGGGTCACGGCTTTGTTGGGGGCGAGGTACCGGCTGGCTCCGAAGTCGGTGGTCGGGCAGGCGCCGATTCACCGGTTGCACATCGACTCGCTGGCGCTTGACGAGTTGCGGCTGGTACTCGAGGACGAGCTGGACATCGATCTGGAGGAGGTGCAGCTGACTGCCCGGAGCACTGTGCGCGAGCTGTTGCACCGCCGGTACCAGAGCCCGGTGAACGCGGCTTTCATGCGCGCCACGTACTCGGCACTCGGCGCAGGACTGTCCTCCAAGGTGAAGTGCCAGGTCCGCACCCCGAGTTCATCCGCGCGGTTGAGCCAGTCCTTCCGCAGCCAGTGCCCCGGGTTGTGAGCCGCTTGAAGAACTCCTTCGGGAGCAGCGTCATCTCGTCGACATAGGTGCTGGCGCCCGTGAGGCCGCGGAGCCTCGCCTCGGCCTTGGCGTCGTTAACGGTGATGACCTCGATCTTCCGGCCGAGGATCCAGGCGATCGGGGTGCCGCGGGTGTAGCTGACGTGCCTGGCGGCGTCGCCGAAGATGCTCGGGTCCTGGAAGGGCTCGAAGACATTGCGGCCCACGGTGTCGCAGGTCTTTCCGACTACGACCAGGGCGCCGCCGCGCGGGGCGGCGACCACGTACATGAGCCAGCGGAGCAGGCTCGCGATGGTCTTGCCGGACCGTACGGAGCCTTCCCAGACGTTCAGCCACGCGGTGGAGTGGGCGATGGAGCGCCTTGCTTCTCCGAGAGCTGAGCCTCAGCTGTCGCCATGCTGGTTCCGGAACCGGTCGAACAGCGACGTCAGCAGCGAGCCGACTTCGCCAGAGCCGTCCTCGTCCTTCGGCGGGGCCAGGCGCAGGGACTTGTCGACGGCGATGGCGATGCCGCGCAGAATCTGGGTGGCCTCGGCGTTCGGCGGGGTGGCAAGGTGTGCTCGGCGTCCTCCTGGAGCATCTCGGCGAAGCGGGCGCGGCGGTCAGCGAGGTCGGCCCGGCGGACTTCGGTGGCGGTGCGGACTTCGGTCGCCCGGTCGAAGCTGATGCCCAGCTCGTCGGCGAGGGCGCTGATGGTGCGGCCGGAGCGGCGCAGCTCGCGCGCGATCTCGTTGCGGTCCTTGCCGTTGGCGTGGAGGCGGCGGACGGCTTCGCGGTCGGCGTCGGTGACGGGGCGGGCCTTGCCCATGGCGGCCACCCCCTGTCCGGACGTGCGTGGGCCCGGCCTCGCGCGGGCGGGGCCGGGCCGGGCGGTGCGGGGTCAGCGGCGGCGGAAGAGGCAGATCAGTGCGGAGCGGTCGCCGGACAGGGCTTTCCCCTCGGCGGCGCACATGTTGTAGAGGGACCATCCTTCGGCCTCGATGGCTTCGATCTGCTCACCGACGCCCGTCATGACGCCGGTGGTGCGGTGGCTGACGTTCGCCTCGATGATCTTGAATGTGAGGACGTGTCTGCCCTGCTGGTAGGCCTTCTTGGCTTCCTGCGTGGCGACTTCGGCCTTGGCGTTGTTGATGAACCCCATGTGTACCCCCCTGGTGCCCGTGATGAAGGAGATGAGAAGGGTTCAGAGTGTCAGCGAGGCGTGATCGTTCGCTGGTGTGTCGCGGTTCCGTGACATGACGAAGGCCCGCACTCGGCGGACCCATCTGCCGCCGAACACACGGGACTTGGCACCCGTGATCCATGGTCGTGGGGCGGCTGGCAAGCATCTCATGTGCCGCTGGGGTGAAAAGTTGGCGCGAGAGGCGACAATCGCCGCCTCTCAGGTCCTGGCATGGGGCATCGGCCTCCGGTCGTTGCGGTCGGTGAGGCACCCAGGACTGAGCGGAACGGATTCAGCCAAGATCGTCGCTGCTGCTTCGAGCGCCTTGTCGCGTAAACCTTGGCATTGCAGGTCTTCCGCTCTTCAGGCCTGTGCTCACACGGGTGCGAATGCGCCAACGCCACTGATCTGAGGGAGATCTGAGGTGGAATTATGGCTTCCGTCACGGCCTGCTCGATAGGTGCATGATGAAGTCAACCTTGCCCATGAGGTCGGTTAAGCACCCCCCTCTCCCAAAAGGGTTGGGTTGTGAGCCATGTCCTCAAGCAAACACAATATGCACTTAAAGGAGTACAGCGCGTGCAGAACATCACTCAACGACGCAGGATCAGCACAGCAGTTGCCGGCCTTGTCGCCGCAGCAATCGTTGGCACGGGACTGTCTGGATCGGCAGTTGCTGCCGACCGCATGCACGAAGACGCGGCACAGGCTTCGATATCCGCTGTCGTGGCGCAGGCTTCGACCAGCGCCGCGTCCAATGATGTTGACCCCAGGTTGGCCGGAGTCAGCGATGAGGAAGGGGAAGCCGCGGTTGAGCGTGCTTTCGATCTCATCGCTTCGATCCCCGAGCCGCTGATCACGAGAGTCGAAGCTGGCGACCAGGACGCGCTCCGTGAGGTCAGCGACTTCCTGAACCAGAAGCAGCATGCCCAGGGTGCGATAGTGGCGTTTGGTTGGTTCGGCTGTGCTGCCGGGGTGGCGAAGTTCGCCGCCGAGAACGGAATCGGCATCGCCAAGGCATGGAAGCTCGTCAAGAAAGGCAAGAAGGTCTGGAACGCCGTCTGGTCGTTCATCAAGCACCGTACCGTTCCGAAGGGCCTTGACGACGACATCGTGAACCTCATCGTCAACTCCACGGGGCTCCCCGACCTGGCCCACGCATGCATGTAGGCCCATCAGGAAAGGGGACTGCCAGTGACGCAGAACCTGGGCCCACCCGAGCAGAGCTCTACTGACGACGAGCTCGGCAACTTGGGCAGCGGCGTTCTCTCTACCCTTACGTTCCTGCTCATCGCGTACATCCCGGCCACCTTCATCGGCGAACTCTTCGGCAATCGAGGCATGCCCGCGTCGCCCTGGTTGATCGCCCCGGCCGTGGCCTTCGTAGCAGGTGTGCTGATGGCGGTTCAGTCAGGTCTTGAGAGCCGATCGTGGTGGAAACGGGTTGAGGACGCGTGGGGCGCGCTCTTGGTGGGCCTGACCGTCGTGGCGCCTATCGTCATCGGGGTCGCGTGGCCGATGCCCCTGTGGTCGGGGTTGCCGCCGTTGGTTCCCACTGTGCTGTCTTTCGTGCCCCTAGTGTTCGCCTGGTGGTGCGTCAGGCAGTGGCATCGACATCTGGCGAAGCGCCAGCGGCCCCGGTTCGGACCGTTCAAGGCTGTGCCACGGATCAACAAGCCTGAATCCGAAGGGCAGGACTAGCAGTTCCGCGAGAACGGACATCTGACGGGGCGCCCGGTGGCCTACCAGGCGCCCTACTCCGCCAGCCAGCGGGAATCGCTGGAGGAGCTGTCACTGCGGCCGATCAGGCATACGAAGAGGAGCAGGTCGCCCGGCTCAGGCGATGCAGGTGCGCCTGCGGAACATTTTGGCGATGTTGGAGAAAGGAGTGTCGAGCGCATGGACGGCGATGTGCTCGAAGGATCCCCAGACGCTTCCGGCGTTCTGTGCATCCAACAAGATCCGCTCACGTTCGAGGCAGGGCATGGCTGAGGCACGGCCTCCTTCCGTCGAGCCTCGCTGAGGGTGCGCCGGATCAGCTCGGCGCCCATCGCGGCGACCCGCGCAACGGCCTGGTGCTCGCCCTCGTCGAGCGCGTGGAACGGGCCTGGCGCCGCGCGCACCCCCAGCGCCAGCCACTCCGCGGCGGCCGGCGCGTCCCGCTGCTCGGTGAAGCGCCCTGCCGAGGTGGTCCGCGCTGTGGCGCGCGGCGAGGAGCGCGACCTGGCGGTGCAACTCGTCCCCCCCTCAGCCGCCCCCGTCGCGGACGTAACGACGGGCCGCTGCACGCGCGAGGCCCAGCCAGTCCGCGGTCGTCAGCAGACCCGTCTCGATGGTTGTCATGACGTCCAGCACGTCCACGTTGACGGACGCCGGGCGCGGGCCGGGCGCATCCGGGTCGGTGTCGGCCCGCTCTTCGACGAGGGCCTGCCGCTCGTCGTCTTCAAGGAATCGGGCGATGCCCATGGCCGGAGTCCAGCTCGTCGTCGGTCGGGTGCCGGCGGCCTCCTGGAGCGCGCTCCAGCGTTCGGTGATGGTGTCGAGGTCCTCGGCAGCGGTCACGGGACGAGTTCCCCTTCCCAGCGGGCGAGCCGCTCGCCGGCCGCGCTGTGTGCCGCAGTGAGGTACTCGGGGTGAGACGGCGGCTGTTGAGCTGGGCAGGCACCCTCACGTCGTCCACCAAGTCCAACGACGCCAACAGCCAGCCCCGCCAGGCTGGTGCTGCGGTGGGCGGTGTCGTAGGCGTCCTGGGCGGCGTCGGTGGTGCGGCGCCCGGTCAGCGCGGCGAGTTCCCCGCGGATACGGGCAGCGCTGGCGGCGGGGTGGATCTTCGCCCAGGCGAGCGGGGCCTCGAGCCCGTCGTGGGCCGTCATGCCGTCGGGCAGCGACGCGGTGCTGGTGGTGTCGCGCGCCAAATCCGGCACCGGGACGCGGATGGGGAGGGGGGAGTAGAGGGTCGGGCGCGGTCCTTGTAGCGCCAGCGCTCGAGCTGGACCCTCGGTGCCGTCGGCCCGGCTCCCCATCGCCGGTGAGGCGGGCGGCACCGTGGAGGAGCGCAGATCATCAGGGTGGCCGGGTGTTGCCGGCCCTTCCTGCCCTGCGGAGAGGAATCCTGCCGCTGGTCATGCCCGGCAGCGTAGAGCTTGCGGCGCCGGCACCCGAGCACGGCATCCAGGCCCGGCCAGACGCCAGGCCGGTTCCCCGGTCAGGCCCGGCCGCCCGGCCGCACACCTTCCAGAAGCCCGCCGCCCCTGGCGCCTGGTGACTGTGCGTTCCCTGGAGTGCCGTTTCAAGGTGAGTTCGGGAGTGAAAAATCGGGTGCGGCCGGTCGCCGCAGTGGTGTGGGGTACGGGGATATGACGATCGTTTTGAACATGCCCGGCGTCGACGGGCTGACCGGGGCCGTGGACGCGCTCCGCGCATGGCAGGACGACCGGACGCCGCTGCAGCTCCACCCGGGGGACCTCGGCTGGGCCTGGGCGCTGGGTGCGGCGAGGCTGGCCGGTGCTGTCCGTACCTGGAGCGCGGACGGGCGGATCGTCGCCGTCGCTTACCTGGACGGCCCCGATGTACTGCGGCTTACGACCGCGCCGGACCTGCGACAGGACGAGGCTCTGGCGCGTCAGCTGCTGGCGGACCTCGATGATCCGGAGCGGGGGGTCCTGCCACCCGGGAAGGTCGGCCTCGAGGTCCCCAACGGAGCCCTGCTCCGCGAGGTCCTCCTTGAGGCGGGCTGGCACCTGGACGAGCCGTGGACGCCGCTGCGCCGCGACCTCTCCGAGCCGGTGGAGGGCTCCGGACTGCGTATCGAGGTGGCCAATCCACAGACGGCGGCGACGCGGACCGCAGTGCACCGCTCGGCGTTCGCCAGCCCGAAGTTCACCGAGGAGGTCTGGCACGTCCTGGCGGCCGGGCCGGTGTACGCCGATGCCCGCTGCCTGATCGGCTACGACGACCAGGGCAACGCGGTGGCCGCGGCGACGGTATGGTCGGCCGGGCCAGGCAGGCCCGGTCTTCTGGAGCCGATGGGTGTCCACGCCGACCATCGCGGTCGCGGCCACGGGAGGGCGATCAGCGTCGCCGCCGCGGCGGCGCTGCGCGAGATGGGTGCGTCCAGCGCGCTCGTTGCCGCCGAGAGTTCGAACGCCGGCGCCGTCGCCACGTATAAGGCGGCTGGATACGAGCCGTCGCCCGAACGGCTGGACGTCGTCCGGCCCGCCTGAAAATGGACGGCAGCCGCGGCCGCACGCTCGTTGAGGGCATGGGGCAGGGCGATCGGGGATGAAGGCGGTCTCACGGGCGTTGTGGCCGGTGGCGGGTGTTTCACGGGAGGCAATCCGTGTGCCCCGGCCGGGGCCGGGGCGCCCCCGGTCGCGGCCGGATCGGGTCGTCGTCGGCAGGGCCTCCTCACATCCGTTCACCCGCGCAGGCCTACCCCCGCGCGGGATCGCCGCCACTGTCCCCGAGCGTGCTGACCAGAAAGCTCGGGGCTGCGGCCGACCGACTCATTTCGACCACGGCCTCTACCACCACCGCAAAGTGGCCGAGCGTTGCTTCGACTGGCTGGGGCAATGGCGCGGCCTGGCCACCCGATACGTCAAGCGTGCCGCGCGACACTGCCCCCACCCGCGCGGCGGACACCACGGTCGGCGACCGGCCGAGGCCAGGGGAGGCCAGGAGGGTCACATCCGCGCGGCCCCCGCCCGGATCGCTTCGCGGATGCGGAAGTACGTACCGCAGCGGCAGATGTTGCGGATGCTGTCCAGGTCGGCATCCGTGATCTCACGGCCCTCCTGCGCGATACGGCGCACCAGCGCCACCGCCGCCATGATCTGTCCGGGCTGGCAGTAGCCGCACTGGACCACGTCCTGTTCCAGCCATGCCTGCTGCATCGGGTGCAGCTCGGTGTCGACCGTGTCGGCCAGGCCCTCGATGGTGGTGACCTCGTCGGTGGGCCGCAGGTCCTTGACCGGGATGGCGCAGGGGTTGGCCGCCTTGCCGTTGAGGTGGCTGGTGCAGGCCTTGCAGACGTTGATGCCACAGCCGTACTTCGGCCCGGTCACGCCCAGGATGTCACGCAGCACCCACAACAGCCTCTCGTCGTCGGCGGCCTCGACGGTGACCTGCTCGCCATTGAGACGGAACGTGTGTTCAGGCACTGCAACTCCTCGTAGCGACGGCCCCGGGACCTCCACGGGTCCGGGCGGTGCGGCGGATGGGGCGGGCCCTTGCGGCGGATCTGCCGGGGCGGCTGTCAGCGGACATGGTCGAGTCCGTCGGTGGGTGAGGCGGGAACGGGCGGCACCGTCGGCTTCGGTACGAAGGAGAGCGCGCCGTGGTTGACCGGGAAACGCGTGGGCATGCTGCCCGTCGCCCGCCCGTAGGCGCACACCACCGCGGCCATCGACGCGGCGACGGCCAGCTCGCCCGCACCGCCGGGCTCGCCGGTGGTGGGTGGCATGACGACAACCTTCAGCTCCAGCGGGGTGTTCCACTGGCGGGTGTAGAAGTAGTTGTCCCAGCTCGCCTCGAGGAAGTGCCCCTCACGCAGATGCAGGCTGGAGGTCAGTGCCTGGGCGATCCCGTCCATGACACCGCCCATCATCTGCGCTTCCAGGCCCCGCGGGTTGACGGCCAGGCCGACGTCCACGGCGACCACGGCCCTGGTGACCCGCGGCCCGCTCACCCCGTCCCGCACGGGCCGCCCGACGGTCTCGGGGCGGCAGTCGATCTCGACGAGCACCGCACAGGTCGCGCGGTACTCGCCGTGGAAGGCGATCCCCTGGGCCACCCCGTCCTGCAACGGCCGCCCCCAGTCGCCGACTTCGGCCGCCTTCTCCAGCACCGCCCGGGCGCGGCCGTCCCGCAGGGCGTCCCGCCGGAAGCCGAGAGGGTCTTTGCCCATCCGCGCCGCGAGCTGATCGACGATCAGCTCCCGCGCACACACCACGTCGGGGGAGTAGACGCCGCGCATGCTGCCGGTGTTGAACCCTTTGCCGGTCTCGCTGAGCAGTTGGCTGTGCACCCCGAAGTCGTACGGCATCGACTGGGTGAGGTGGAAGAAGGTCTGGGAGAAGGCGGCATCGCCCACCGGCAGCTTCGCCGCCAGCGCGGTGAACACCTCACCCAGCCCGTGGCCGAAGTCGGTGGCCACACTGGTGTGCCGCTGCTTGAAGCTGAGCACGGCACCTCCGGCGTAGGCGGCCCGCACCCGGGACGTGGCCATGGGGTGGGTCCGCCCCTGACGCGCGTCATCGGCCCGGTGCCACATCAGCTTGACCGGCTTGCCGAACTTCTGGGAGATCTCGGCGGCCTCCAGTGCGGCATCGAAGAACAGTTTGCGCCCGAACGACCCGCCGCCCTCGGTGACATGCACCCGCACCGTGCCCGGCGCGAGGCCCAGCCGTGCCGCGATGGCCTGTTTGGCGACGATCGGTGCCTTGAGCGCCGACCAGATCTCCGCCCGGTCCGCCCGCACGTCGGCGATCGCGCAGTTGGGCTCCAGCGCGCTGTTGCCGCGGAAGTGGAAGGTGAACCGGGCCTCCACCGACTTCGTCAGCGGCGGAAGGCCGAGCGGCAGCTCCGCGGCCCGCAGTTCCTCAAGTACCGTTTCGTCCGACGCGCCCTCCGCGCTGCCGGGCTTCCACGCCACCCGCAGCGCGCGTACGGCCTCGATGCACTGCCCGAAGGTCCGCGCGCGCACCGCTACACCGGTGGAGACCACCCCGGCATCGGTGACGCCCGCCATGGCCCGGACCTCATCGAGGTTGGCCACCGAACCGACGCGGCCCTTGAGCGTCGGGGCCCGGCACACCATGGTGGGCAGGGCCCCGGGAACATCGAGGTCCATCGCGAACTTCTTGCGTCCTGTCACCGCGGCGAGCGCGTCGATCCGGTTGTGCGGACGGCCGATGACCGTGAACTGGCCGCGCTCCTTGAGTTCCACCGCCACCCGCCGCACCGTGACGCTCGCCGCCTTCTTCGCCAGCGCCCCGATCCCCACGCTTCCGCCCGCACGGTCGGTGACGACGCCCGCCTCAAGCCGGAGCCCTCCGGCCGGAGAGCCGAGCACGTCCGCCGCGGCCCGCAGCAGCCGCTCCCGGGCCACGGCGGCGGCGACCCGGATGGGGGTGTAGGTCGAGATGGTGGTGTTGGACGCGCCGGTGAGCTGGTTGAACACCAGCTCCGGCCGCGCGTCGGCCAGGGTGATGTGCACCCGCTCCAGCGGCACCCCCAGTTCCTCGGCGATCAGCATCGCCGTCGACGTCGTGATGCCCTGGCCGACCTCGGCCCGCGGCAGCGCGAAGGAGACCGTGCCGTCCTCGTGCACCTCCACCGTGACCAGATGCGATGTCGGCAGCGCCGCGGCCGTCATCACGTCGTTCAGATCCACCAGGTCGGTGATCTCCGGCGGGGCGATGCCCGCCGCGGCCGCGGCCGTCGGCGCCGCCCCCAGCTCGGCGGCGGTCATCAGTGTGGGAGCGGCCAGCACGAACCCGAGGAACCGGCGCCGCCCCACACCGCCTTCACCCGCATCCGGCCCCTGCGAAGGCTCAACTCCCGCCCCGTCCCCGGCTGTTGCCTGCCGGCGTAACCCCATCCCGCACCCCATCTCGAACGTCCGCACCGGGCCGCACGGCCGGCACCCGCGCTCCTCGAAAAAAGATCAAGACGAACCCTACGTCGCCGACCCGGTCACCGAGCGTGCACCCGGAAGGCGCCGGGAGCAAGGCCTGGGCGGGCCGGGGTTCCGCCGCATCCGAGAGACCCGGGACGACCACTGCGAGTAGCGAGGCGATCACCAGCTGACATGCAAGTAAATGCTTGCGTTACTGGAGGGGTGAACGACGACATGGACAAGGCCTTCAAGGCCCTGTCCGACACGACCCGCCGACTCCTCCTGGACCGCCTGCGCGAGGACAACGGCCAGACCCTCACCCAGCTGTGCGACGGCCTCGGCATGTCCCGCCAGGCCACCACCCAGCACCTGGGACTGCTGGAAGCCGCCAACCTCGTCACCACCGTCAAACAGGGCCGGGAAAAACTCCACTACCTCAACCCCGTCCCGATCCACGCCATCCAGGAACGGTGGATCAGCAAGTTCGACCGCCCCCGCCTCACCGCGCTGGGCGCCCTGAAACAGGAAGCGGAAAGCGCCCTGAACACCCCCCACACCGCCAAACCCGACTTCGTGTACACCACCTACATCGAGGCCACCCCCGAAAAGGTCTGGCAGGCCCTGACCGACGCAGACATCACGGCCGCCTACTGGGGACACCACAACGTCTCCGACTGGCAGCCCGGCTCGGCCTGGGAACACCGCCGCACCGACGGCGGCGGCACCGCCGACATCACCGGCACCGTCATCGAGGCCACCGAACCCACACGCCTGGTCGTCACCTGGGCGAGCCCCGGCGAGGAACGCCCCGACGGCCCCTCCACCGTCACCTTCGACCTCAAGCCCCTCGGCGGCACCGTCCAGCTCACCGTCACCCACGAGAACCTGCGCGACGACGCCGAGCGGCGCCAGGCCGCAGGCGGTTGGTCCGCGGTCCTGTCCAACCTCAAGACCTACCTGGAAACCGGCAAACTCCTGCCGCTGCCCGCCTGGTCCTGACCCCAGCACCGCCACAACCCCCGACTGGCGCCCCGCCCCCAAGACGCTGCACCGCCGGGAGGCGCCCCACCGCCCCCTGAGGCACCGCACCACCCCCGAGGCGCCCCTGCACCTTGCAACCCCCTGCGCCCCAAGCCACTTCCATCCCCACCCCGCAACACCCCCCGAGGAACACGATCATGTCCCCTTCCACCCTCACCCCCGCCCCCACCTCCGCCCCGGCCGACCGCTTCCGCCGCACCGCCGACGGATTCGCCGCCCGCCTCGCCACCGTCCCCGCCGACCGCTGGAACGCGCCCAGCCCCTGCCCCGACTGGAGCGCCCGCGACATCGCCGCCCACGTGATCAACGAGTCCCGGCGCATCCTCGCCACCGTCCACGGCACCGAACCCGCACCGCTGCACGGCATCGCCGTCGCCGACATGGGCGGCCTGCCGGACTTCACCCCCGACGCCGACCCGCAGGCCGCCTGGAAGGAGATCGCCGACGGCCTCACCGCCGCGATCGACGACCCCGCATGCCTGCGAGCCGAAATGCCCACCTTCGCCGGCCCCATGCCCTTCGCCGACATCGTCGAGACCCTGCCGGAAGACGTCCTCATCCACACCTGGGACCTGGCCCGCGCCACCGGCGGGGACGAGCGCCTGGACCCCGAAGCCGTCGCCCACGTCCACGCCCACCTCAAGCCCATGGACGAAGCGCTGCGCCAGCCCTGGGCCTTCGGCCCGAAGACGCCCGTCCCCCCGGGCGCCGACGCACAGACCGCATTCCTGTGCTTCGTTGGCCGCAGGCCCTGAACCCGGGTGTGAGCAGGCGCGGTACAGGAAACCCTCTACCTGGTTGCCGGCTTGCCCCTTTCCGCGGACATCCTCCGCCGAAGTGGCGTCGAGGTCGCAGAAGTCGCTGACGTCGCTGACGTCAGACTCGTGCCCGCGGCCCGTTCATGGTGATGTACACGTCCTGGGTGATCCACATGTCCCGGCCGTCCGTACTGGCGGTGGGCGTGAAGTACGTGCACCGGTATCCGGACTTCCGGTCAAGCGGCACCTTTTTGGCTCTGGGCATCGTCTCGCAGCGCAAGTCCTTGCCCGCGTCGTGGTTGTTGCCCCAGAAGTAGCGGGTGACGCCTTCGCGGGTGAGGATGCCGGTGCTGGGCTGTGCTTCGTAGCCGTCGCCCATGCCACCGAATCCCGGTTCGCCCGTGAACCTCACGGGCCAGGTCACGTCGATGCCCTCATACGTCACAGTGCACGTGATGGCGGCGCCCTTGGCCGGTTTCACGTCGTCTTTGTCGCAGCGGGCGCTCGTCTTGCCGGGCGCGCCCGCCATCTTCACTGTGCGGGTGCGCAGTTCGTGCTTGACGTGTTCCACGTAGGGAGCATCGGCTGCCGGGTCCGGAACGCTTTCGGCGCCGGTGGAGGGGGCCGGTTTCGGCGAGGAGATGGGTTGGCCTACCGGTGAGCCGATCACCGAGGGCTCGCCGGCCGCGCCCTTCTTGTCGCTACTGCCGCAGCCGGTGACAAGTAGGCAAGAGATGACGGCGGCAGCTGTGAGCGATCCCCGATTGCTGAGCATGTCGACACCCTAACTCGGGCACTCGGCTCCGCGCCGCGGCCCGGCTCGCCAGGCTCTCCGGCAGCGCTCGCGCGGGTTGGGACACAGGCCGACCGCAGCCCGCGGGTTGGGAGCCAGGGCGGGATGGGGCTGGCCGGATTCGAACCGGCGTCCTCCCACATGCAGTGAAGGCGCGACAACCGCTGCGCTACGAGCCCCCTCCCATCCGCGATCCTACGAGCACCTTGACTTCCGCGCTCTGATTTTCGCGAGGGGGCTGATCACTTAGCGCGGACGGATGCATCTCCGTGGGCGGGCGGCCCGTCGTCCTGGCAGCGGTGGGAGACGGCCAGGATCTTCTCGGGGATCTCGTCGGCCGTCCGCATGCCCGTTTCCCGGGGCGTGAGCCCGGCGAACAGCTAACGCGCGCGGCCTCGGGCCCGGTCCAGAGCGTCGCTTCTGGTGTGGTGGCCCCTCAAGGCGGGACGGCTGCAAGGCGCCAGACTCACCATGGCCACAGCTTGGTGTCGAGCGCTTGCTCCTGGTGGGCCAACCTCCCGATGTCAGGCAGTACTTGGCCGCGCGGGACGCGTCCGATGCTGGTGTGCGCGACACCAGCCTTCTCGCCCAGGCACCTCAGCCTATGGCCTGGGTGAGGTGCCCGTAGACGGCACTGACTGGTGTGTCATCGGCCAAGGCGATGTGCGGCCACTCGCCCTTCACTACGTACGCGCACGGAGGCTGGTCGTTGTCACTGCGAGGCACGGACGGAGCATCCCATCCAGGCAACGGCCGTGTCCCGGCCTCTTCTCCCTCCGCAACGCCTCGTATCGGAGCGTGCTCGAACATCCCCACACAGCCTGATCACAACGCGACCGCCTGCCATAAGCGCAGGGAGGGGGAGGCGTGGTCTGGGTTTCACGGAGAAGTGCACGGCGGGCCCCAGGGCTGTCACCATGACAGGCCCGGGGCCCGCACTACGAGGCGCGCGGGGCATCGGGCGCCAGAGACTGCGCCAGGCCCTGGAGGAGTTCGCAGGCCTCCGAAAGAACTGCCCCCGAAGTACCGGCCCCCCGTCCGCTCGGCATCACGCCATGGCTCACGTCGTACGCCGTCGGCAGACGCGTGCTCGGAGCGGGACTACAGGACCCGATGTTCGTCGTGCTTGATCCACGCGGCGGTGGTGTCGTGGGCTTGTGACTCCGATTGGCCATTGACCCAGGACCAGGCGAAGGCGGCGAAGGCGAGGGCAGCCAGCGTGGTGACGGAACGGCGGATCGTGCGGGACATGGATTCCTCCCATGGTGCGAGACCAGCAGTGGGAGTGATCGTTCACCGCCTGAAGCGCGTGATCCAACCGGCGCGCCGCTGCCGCGTGTTGCACAACATGGGGGCTGGAAAGCCCAGGGGCCGACCGAACTCATCAGGCTTGAACGACATCAACGTAACAGCGCCTGCCTGCGTTCGGGAGTCCACATACGCCATCGGGTAAGAACGGTCACGAAGTGCGGCGAAGATGCGCTGATGCATCCGGCATGACTACCGAGAACTCAAACGCGGCCTGTGCCCGGGCCACCTCAAGGGCCGTACCTGGCACGGCCGGCGCCACCTCGTCCCACCATGATCATCACTCAGGCCGGCCCAGTGCCGAGGCACCCCCTACAGCTACGCTGATCGGGGCAGTCCACAGTGCGCAGGCCCGGGGAAAAAACCGTGAACCGACCGCTGCTGTTCCTTGACGTGGACGGGCCGCTCAACCCATACGCGGCCAAGCCGGAGAAGCGTCCCGACGGCTGCACCACACTCAGAGTCCGCCGAAACGACGCCGACCGGGACGACAGGGGCCTCGCGTCCCGACGACCCCTGCGGATCTGGCTCAACCCAGGGCACGGACGGCTCCTGCTCCAGCTCGGCTTCGAGCTGTGCTGGGCCACCACATGGATGGACGACGCCAACCAGTGGATCGCACCGGTCCTGGGGGCCTTCCAGAACTGCCCTTCGTCAACTTCGGCGACACCCTGCTCCGAGAACGCACTGATGGAGCCCACTGGAAGTCCGAGCTGCTGGCGGACTACGCAGGCGGCCATCCTTTCGTCTGGGTGGACGACGAACAGAGCGAGCTGGATCAGACCTACGCGACCGCTCATCACCAAGGGCCCGGGCTCCTGCACCACGTCAACCCGCGGAACGGCCTACAAGAGAGCGACTTCCACGCGCTCGCCGACTTCGCCCGGTCCCTGGACACCTCACGAACCACCAGTTGAGCACCTCGCCAGCGCTACAGGCTGCTCCGCACTCGGAGCCAAGACCTTTGCGGGACGGCCTTGGCTCCACAGCAGATGCGGCCTGCGGTTCATCGGTAGTGATCATTGCTCATACCGGCATCATGCGCTGGCTGGCGCGAGGCGGAAGGCGAAGAACATGGCACTGCCCAAGAAGGGCTCACGGCGAATCGTTGTCGACGGTGTCACGTACCGCTGGAGGGTCCGCAGACGGCCGACCTACGACCAGGGGATGTGTTGGTCCTCCCTGACCTACACGGTCGAGTGCGCTGAGACATCGGGAGCCCTGCTCACGGTCCGCACCGATCACCCGCATCCCGGTAACTGGATGGGCGCGGCGGCCCTCCCGGTTCTGCCCTCCAGCGTCGCCGACGCTATTCAAACCGCCCGTGCGGAAGGCTGGATGCCCGAAGCCCCCGGACCACCTTTCCTACTGGACCAGTCCCAGGGCGCCGGACTCAGCCTGTAGATGGCCGGTTGGAACTCCCCACCGGCGGCCAGTTGGTGGAACTGAGCTTGTCGGGGGGTTGTGGGAACAGCGGTGAACATGGGAATCGCTCGTGTCCGCTCCCCGCGCTCCGGCCAGCCCGGCCGGGAGACGAGGGGATAGGCGCGATACCTGCCGATGGGGCGAGCGGGGTGAAGCCGTCGTAGTACTCGGAGCCGGGGGGGAGAGCCCGGCACAGAGGTAAGGACGGCAGCGTGCCAAGCAAGGAGTCGACTCCCCGGTGAAGCGGGCCGAGGCGGTGGCCCGTGGGCGGGCCGTCCAGGATGCGGTACGCCGTCAGCGCATCGAGGAGATCCGGCCTGTCGTGAGCGGCACGAGGGCAACTGACGGGTCCCGGGAGCCGGGCTGTACAGCGCGTGTCGGAGGCCGCATGACCACGCTGGATGGCCGCCGAACTCACTCGAAACGCACCGCACCCAAGGGGCACACGGAATGCGCCAAACCGCAATCCTCGCCCCCTCCCCGTGCCGCACAATGCGGGAGCGATCTTCAGGGAGTGCCGTCAACTCGGCCCTTCGGTCGCTACTTCGCCGACGCTCAAGGAGTCACAGTCATGAAGAAGATGATCACGCCCGCAGTTGCGGTCCTTGCCCTCACCGCCTCGTCCTTACTGGCCACCGCTCCCGGGGCAGGCGCCTCGCCCTCGGGTTCTTCCGATGGCTGCAACGTGGTGGGTTACACCTCTGAAGCGGGATGGCCCGGTGTCGACGCTCACTGGCCCGCCACAGGACACTGGGCGACCGTCAACAGCGGGTGCCCCAGCATCGGTCTGATGACCTACCACACCCGCACGGTCAGAGTCTGCACCCCGAGCGCCTGCAATGCCTGGAAGGAGGCGAAGAAGGAGGTATGGACGGTGATCGCTCACAACGCGATACCCGGAAAGCAGTTCTACGTTCAGTTCCGGAACGTGAACGCGAGTACCGGCCAGATCGCATACTGACGCGCGCCGCGGCAACCCGACCCCCTTCCTCGACGACGTCATCGGCACCAAGCTCCCCGCCATGGCCGACCGCGGCGCCGTCCGGCCCGGTTCGTCAGGACCTCGGTTTCGACGGACCGGGCACCCACGCCTCGGTCTCTCCACGGCGCCCCGGGGGCCACGGCCACCCCTCCCGGCACAGCGCAAGGCCCGCCGCGAGTACGTGAAGGGGGCCCGTGCGCTCGGCGCCCCGGCGTGCGCAGGTGTCGAGGCCCGCCCGAGGCCGCTACGAAGCGCGGCCGGAGCGAGACCCGCACCCCGCGCCGCCGCCCAGCTCGGGCCGGGGAGCGTGGTGACCGGGAGCGGTCCGGGTTTGCCGCCGTACTCCAGGGCCTGATCGCCGACCACCCCAACTTGGACGATCAGCCGACCCCGATCGAGGGGGCCCGCGTCCAGCGCCGCCGCGAGGCCGACGTCTCCTACGCTACGGGCCTGGCGCCAGGCCCGTGCGAACGCGCTGCCCGTCAGGCCGGGACGGTGGCCGCTGTGCCGCAGTCTCCGCAGCTGCGGACCACGGCGTGAGCGGAGCAGTTGCCGTGAGCCGGTCGTGGTCTGCCGATGAGGCGCGTCATCGCCGATGTCTCGTCATGCCATGTCGGATCAGCGGGCGAGCGCTTCGGTGAGGCTGATGCGATAGCCGTCCCCTACCACCAGCCCGACGGTGACGCCGAACGGGCCATGGCGAGGCTCTGGCGCGCCCGCCGGGGCGGATACGTAGCTCCTCAGCGGTCGGCTTCGGCGGTTGCGGGGCCCACGACTTGCTGCGCACCCCCGTCACGGGATGCGCGAATCCGTTGTCCCGGCTCCTCCTTGGTGATGTGCGACAGTCCGGGCCAGTGGTTTGCAGGCTCACCAAGGGGGGCGGATCGGCCCCGGTGGTGTGAGCCGGGTCAGATCGGCCACGAGTTCACTGAAGCGCGCCTCGCCCAGTGCCTCTCGCCAAGGTGCGACGGCAGCCCGGGCCGCCTCGTCGGCGGCGCGAGTGGCGGCCCAGCCGGCCTCGGTCAGCCCCAGGAGCCGGGCGCGGGCATCGTGGGGGTGCGGGTGCCGCACCACGTACCCCTTGCGGACCAGCTCATCGACCAGCTGGGCGGAGGCCTGCTTGGTCACCCCCAGGTGCTCGGCCAGGTTGGCCGTAGTGGCGTCGCCCACGGAGATGCGGGCAAAGGCGAAGCCGTGTGCAGGCCGCAGGTCCTCGAATCCCCGCTGGGACACGCGAGCGTGGATCTCCTGCACCAACTGTCCGGAAAGTGTCAGCACGAGTGCGGAGAAGGCCAGAGCGTCATCCATGGGCTTGACTATAACTCGTCAAGCTGCTTGCCTTTATGGACAAGTAGCTTGTCTATAAGGAGTTGGTATGCCCTTCATCCGAAGTGACGAGACCGTCGTGCACGAGATCCACGGCGCCCGCTTCGTCTCCTACGTCCGTCCGGGCACGGGCAGTCGGGACCTCGCCGCCTGGCGCGGCGAGATCCCGGCCGGAACGGTGGGTCCGGCACACGTGATCAGCCACGAGGAAACGTTCTACATTCTGTCCGGCCGCCTCCGGCTCACCGTCGACGGCGAGAGCGCCGAACTCGGCGTCGGTGACGCGGCGGTGGCTCCGGCAGGCTCCGAGCTGGCGGTTGCCAATACCACCGACCAGCCCGCGCACATGTGGGTCACCACACGGGTGGGGCTCAGCGCCAAGCTGGCCGACGGCAGCACCCTCACGCCGCCTTGGACTCATTAGGCCCGCAGAGGGCCGGTGGTCACACTTCCCGGATCGGCGCGGTCTCGGTCACCACCGCACCGTCCGTCTTCTGCTGCTGGGTGAGGGTACGTACACGGGCGAAGTGGCGCGGTGTCGGCGCCGCAGGACAGCACGCCGAGATGCTGCTACCGCAGTTTGCCGCGTCCGCCTCCGGACGTGGCGGCGGCCCGCCGGCCGCGGGCGGCACGGCGGTTCAGCCGAGGACGGAGCGGCTCTCCCTCCAGGCCGATGGCGCGCCGAGCCAGCTCGCCGAGTTTGTCTTCGGACAGGCCGGACAGAGCGACGGCCTCACGGACGGCGGCGGCGCAGCCCGGCTGGGTGCAGTGCGCGGGCGATGCGGTCATACCGAGCGAGGGGTAGGCCATGTTTTCGGGGGGCAGGTAGATGGCCGCGCACCCGATGCACACGTAGATCGATCGCATGGCTCTCCGCTTCCGTCAGCTCTGCCCACTGCCGTGGCACGTCGTGCACGCCCCTGTCCACCTGCGGACCACGGGGACCTGGTTGCCGTCCTCTGCCTGCGAGCACCAGCCGGCCACGGCCGCAGCTGGAGACACTGGCCGGCGCCGCCCTGAGTGACCTTCGTAGGACATGACTACTGATCAAGTTGTGGTCCGGGCTCGAGCAGGTGGAACACATCGACCGGCTACTCGGAGCCGGTGCCTGGGGGCGGCCGCGAGCGCAAGGCGCTGTCCGCGTGCTGGGCTTCTTTGTCGCCCTTTGCCGGATGCGGCTTCATCCCGTGACCAGGCCGGTGTTGCCCTGGCCTGATCCGGGGTGCAGCCACTCCGATGCGTGATCTGTCGTATCTTCAGCAATATCCCGTCGTTGCATACGACGTGATCAAGCACTCTGTTGCCGCCGCTGTTGTGGCCGGCCTCGCCCTGACTGTCCTGCCCGCGGCCTCCGCATCGGCTGTCTCGACCCCGACGAAGACCGCGGTCACCACATCGTCCCTGCTGCCGCAGTCGGCGCTGGCCGACCGGGAAGACGACGACCGGAAGAAGAGCAAGAAGGTGAAGCACCCCAAGAAGGCCAAGAAGACCATGAAGGCCAAGAAGCGGCACGACCGGGGCGACGACGACTGAGTCCAGCCGTTCACGGATATCAGAGCCCACGGATATCAGAGCCGAGGTGCCGCCCGCAGCGATTCGGGCGGCACCTCACTCCTGCGTCGGCGGCTGCCGGGCGGGTTCAGGTGCTGCCTCGGCGTGGCATGGCCCGTGGAGTTCACGGCGCCGTGGCCGGAAGGGCCTCGTGGAGTCCGGCCTTGTGCGGGGCTTCGTGGACGGCGGGGCCGGCGTGGGTGATGGCCAGGTTGCCGCCCACGCGCGCGGCGGTACAGCGCCTGGAGTACCGACGGCACCATCGAGATTCTTGGCATCCGCCTGCACCATCTGGTCCGCGAGCAGGAAGGACGCAAGGCCGGGCCGAACGCCCGCGCAATCGACGCCCAGAGCGTCAAGACGGACCCCAGCGTCCCCGTCAGCCCTCAGGGCATCGACGCCTGCAAGAAGATCGTCGGCCGCAAACGCAGCATCGTCGTTGACCCCATCACCAAGGCATGGGTCGACACCGGCTACAAGAACCAGGCCATCGAACACGGCGCCCCCCCGCCGTCGACGGCGACGTCGTCCCCAGAAACATCCAGGTCAAAGGTTTCTCGGTAACCCCAAGGCGCTGGGTGGTGGAGCGCAGTTTCGGCTGGATCATGATGCACCGGCGACTGGCCCGCGACTACGGGACCAAACCAGAGCACTCCGAAAGCATGATCCGACTCGCGATGATCTCGAACTGCGCCAGACGAACAACCGGCGAAACCACCCCAACCTGGCGATACCCATAAACGCAACTAGTCACAAACTACGTGAACCAGACGTCCTCTGAGGCCGAGCTGAGCGCGGGAAACCCCTTCCAGTTGGCGGGTTTGGGGATTGCGGGTGGCATGGGCGCGGCCAAAACTAAGAGGTGGATGCTCCTGGGACTGCTGCCGAGGTGGGGAAGGGACTGTCCCATGCGGCTGGGGCTCATCGGCGCGGGTCGGATCGCAGGCTTCTACGCGTGCGTGCTCAACACCCTCGACGGGGTGGAGAGCGTGACGGTTGCCGCGGCCCATGCGCGCAGCGCACGTCGCCTGGAAGCCCTGCTGCGGGCGCGGCCGCAGCACCCTTACGTCTGCCACCGGGGGATCTGTGGCACCTGCCGGGTACGTGTGCGCAGAGGCAGCCCGCGGCATCACGAGAGCCGGCTCACCGCTCAGGATCAGCAGGCCGGAGTGATGCTGCCCTGCGTGTCGCGGGCCGCCGCCGGCACCGTGCTGGAGATCGACGTGTGAGCCGTGGTCCCTCCGGCCGGGCCGCCTCGGCCGCCGGCCCCGAGCGCGGTGCGCTCACCGGCCGCCGCCGCTGCGTGGGCGCACTGGTGGTCGGGGCAGCGACCAGCCGACGGGACGGGGTGGGTCACGGCCGCGGCCCGGCACGGTGCGCCCTGGTCGCGCGGAACAGTACGGACACCGTCGCCCGGTCGGCCCGGACCAGTGCAGCCCTCGCCGTGCACGGGCCACGGTCGCCTGCCGGTGCGACGCGTCGGGGCCGAAGAAGCGGGTGAGGGCGAGTACTTCGACCTGATCGTTGAGGCCGAGCCCGTGCTGGAGCTGCCCTCCGCCTCGACGCTCGATGAAGCAGCCCGGTTGTTCGCGCAGGCAATCTGATCCTTGCGGAGGGTTCCGGTCCGGTACGGCGCGCAGAGCGCCGGGCCGCCGAAGGTGGCGACGCAGTCAGCTCCGGTTGCTTAATGCGGCCCGGTGTCCAGGAGGTGGGGCAGCCCGGCCTCCCAGCGTTCGCGGTCCTTGTCCTTCAAGGAGGTGAATTCCGGTGCCTGGTATTTCCTGAAGGTGGGGACGGGCTTGGTCTCGGAGGCGCCGGCTGCGCTCAGCAAGGCGGTGACGGCGCGGCGAGCGGCTTCGTTCGCTGTTTCCATGGAGGTGTTGTCGACGTTGCTGTAGGTGCGCACGTAGTCGGCGGCCAGGAACAGGTTGGCGACACCTGTGGCGGCCTCGGGCCGGCAGTCCCAGGAGCCGCGGGCGTTGACGAAGTAGGAGTTGCCGCTGCGTGGCCCCTGCGAAGGGTCGCCGGCCATGTGCCACGAGTGCACCATGTCCTCCTCCAGCAGGCGTTTGCCCCGCTTGTTCAGGTGCGCCCGCATCTGCGCCCACACCTCACGCCGTACCTCATCCCGGCTACAGGCGCGTGCGGGCTTGCCGAAGAGGATTCCGGGGGCTTCCCAGTCGGCGATGACCGCGGCCAGTGCCTCCCGGGCCCGGCCGTCGCCCCAGGTCCGCGCGAACGGAGCACGCCAGAGCTTGGACTGGCTGATGGAGAGGATCCTCCAGGGGGAGTCGATGTGGGCGATGTGGCCGGCGATGAGGGGAGAGGGGCGGCGCAGGTAGTACTGGACGCCATTGACCCAGGTGTGCTGGAGGTGGTCCATGGAGGCCAGGCGCGGATCGATGGCGCGCAGGGCGGGACTCCACAGCCGGCTGGCGTGGTCGGCGGGCAGGGCTGCCACGAACCAGTCGGCCTCGGTCCGGATGGTGTCGCCGTCCTGGCTGCGGGCCCTGGCGGCGGTGATCGTGCCGTTGCCCGCTTCCAGTTCCTCGATGCTCCAGCCGAAGTGGAAGCGCACGCCCACAGAGCGCAGGTAGGCGGTCCAGGGTTCGAGGAAGGCTTCGCTGCTGGGGCCGTTGAAGATGCGGTCGACTGCTCCGTCACTGCCGCGGCTTATGGTGCTGCTGAGGATCGCTTCGGTGTTCTCACCGACCGTGCGGGCGCTGATGACCGTGGGGGCGAACGAAGTGAGCAGGTGGGTGCCGCTGCCCCAGAGCCGCTGGTAGTCGGTGGACATCCTCTCTGCCTGGATGTAGCGCCACCAGTCCATGTGCTCCCACTGGCCGAAGCGGCGCTCGGTACAACTGGTGAACATCATCATCAGCCGCCGTACGATGAAGACCGCTTCCTCGTACGGGAAGTGGAGCATCGCGCTGAGGTTGCCCGCGATGGCGTGGATGGTCCGGGTGGGGTCGGTGAGGCCCATTCCCTGCCCCGTCGGCCAGGGTTTGAGCGGGAGCGGTGTGCTGAGGCGGCGGCCCGAGCGGGCCAGTTCGACCGAGGAGACGGCAGTGAGGTTGTCGTAGACGCTGCCGCCGCCCGGACGGGGGATGCGGCGCAGGGTGTCGGGAAGGTTGTGGTAAAAGCCGAAGACGCCCCGGGGGGCGTAGTCGCTGGGCAGATCGCGACGGCCGCCGGTGGCGCTGTGCGGGACGTGCAGGGACCGGGCGTTGCCGCCGGCTTCGCCGCGGCGCTCATAGACATGTACCTCGAAACCGCGCTCGGCCAATTCGTGGGCGGCCGTCAATCCGCCGATACCCGCACCGAGCACGGCGACCCGGCCGCGGGTACCGCGGGCGAGGCGCGGGGCGCGGGAGTCCGGCCGCGCCATGCCGGCGGTGCCGGCCATGGCGGCTCCGGCTCCCCAGCGCAGCACGCTGCGGCGGGGGAGAGGTAGGCGTTCCATTCCAGCGTCCCAGTCTGTAGGTCCGTGGTCGGCAAGTGCCAAGCAGGCCGACGGTGTTGCAGGTTCTTCTCCGGCGTGCCTCAGGGGGTGGTGAAGACCAGCACGGTGTTCTGGCCGCCGAAGCCGAAGGAGTTGGACACCGCGACCTCGAACGAGGCAGGTCTCGGCTCCGCGGTGACCAGGTCGAGGGGCCGGCCAGGGTCCTGGGCGCGGGTGTTGGCTGTGGGAGGGATGCACTGTCGCTGCAGGGTCAGGACGGTCAGCGCCGCCTCGATCGCGGCGGAGGCGGACAGCGCATGGCCCAGGACGCCCTTGGCCGCCGTGACGGGCGGGCTGTGCGCGCCGAAGACCCGGAGCAGCGCGAGCGCCTCGGCCGTGTCGCCGGCCGGGGTCGAGGTGCCATGCGCGTTGACGTGCCCCACGTCTCGCGGTGTACAGCCGGCGTCGGCCAGGGCAGCCCGGATGGCCCGTTCGGCTCCCCGGCCCTCGGGCTGCGGTGCCACCGGATGATGGGCGTCGCTGGTGCAGGCACTTCCGCGCAGCAGAGCCCTGACCTGGGCACCGCGCCTCAGGGCGTACTCTCGACGTTCCAGGACCAGGACGGCCGCCCCCTCGGCGAGAACGAAACCGTCGCGCTCCCGGTCAAAGGGCCGCGATGCGGCACCGGGATCCTGAACGCGTTTCGAGAGCGCACCCAGCTGGTAGAAACATGCCGCGCCTACCGGGTTGCGTGCGCTTTCCGCGCTGCCCGTCAAGGCGATGTCGCAGGTTCCCGACAACAGCAGATCGCGGGCCACACCGATCGCGGTGGCCCCGCTGGCGCAGGCGCTGGCCACAGTGAAACTCGGCCCCTGCGCCTGCAGATCGAGAGCGATCTCCGCGGCGATCATGTTCGGCACGCTGCGGGGCAGTGCCAGGGGCGAGACCGCCTTCGGTTGGCCCCGCGCCAGCCACGCGAACTCCCTGGCGTAGGTCTCCAGGCTATTGCCCCCGGCGCCGAGCACCACGGCGACCCGTTCCGTTGGCCAGGCCGCAGGATCCAGTTTGGCGTCCGTGACGGCCTGCCGGGCGGTGACCAGCGCCAGATGCGCGTTCCGGTCCAGACGCCGGGCCAGCGGCCGGGTCAGCTCCGCGAAGGGGTCCAGTGCCTCGACGCGACAGGAGATGTCCACCGGCATGCCGGCCAACTGCGCATCACGGCGGGCAAGTCCCCGACCCGCGCAGACGCTTTCCCAGCTGGCTTCGGCGTCCAGGCCCCCCGGTGTGGTCATAGCCAGACCGGTGACGGCGACCTCACCCATGCCCGCCCCCTCCGCTCACAGCCGACGGCTGCCGGTTCACGCGGACAATTCCTCGAGCGCGGGAAGCGGACCATCGCGGTGCGCACTCGCTTCGAATGCGTCCGCCAGCTCCGCGAGGGTCATGTCAGTGCCGATGGCCGGCAGCGGCTTCCCCGTGGCGGTGGTGATGATCACGCCGAGTTCAGCGAGGGACAAGGAGTCCATTCCCAGGCCCTGCAGAGTGGCACCGGGAAGGACTTTCTCGGCGTCCAGGCCGAAATCACTGATCAGGATGTCAGCCAGCTTCTCGTACACCACCGGGCTCCTTGGGGACGGAAATCTTCGGCGCCCCACACTCCCGCAGACCTCACCTCAACCGCGCGCGCTGACACCGCACATGGGCCGGAAGATCCCAAAGTGGAGTCGTCCGGCCCATTCGTCATCCCAGCGCATCAGCGGTCTGCGGCTCCGGCCCGCACGGTAGGCGGGCGACCGTGCCGGGGCAGTCGGCTGGAGTTGGGGTGAGGCGTTCAGCTGGGCAGGATGCCGACGTCAGGCGTCAGCTTCCTGCTCGACACCGTGAGGCTGGCAGCGACCAGCTCTCCGGAGGAGACCGGTGAGGAGGCCGTGCAGTTCCCGTGGGACGGAACGCCGCCCATGCTGACCGCAGCACCGGGGAAGAGGGCGCTGTCACGCGTCATGGGGGAGCGCCGGTTCCATTCGTCGGGGCCGGCGGTGAAGTCGTCGTGCATGACCGAGCGCCCGAGTTCGTGCCCGGATTGGTTGTCACCGGAGTACCACGTGAATTTCATCGTGCCCTTCCCGCCACCGCTGGTACACGACCCCCAGCCCTTCCCAGTGATGGAGAACCGGCCCGACCTGATGTTCTCGTGGGAACCGTCCGGGGACGTGCAGTCCTGGAGTGTTCCGGAGCCCTTGACCTTGATGACGCGTGGCGTGGTGCTGACGGCCGGGTCAGACGTGACGTTGCCCTTTCCGTTGCAGATGAGGTGGATCTTCGCGGCGGCCGGCGCGGAACGCTCACCCGGCTTGTCCTGCACCGGCTCGGCCTGTGGCTGAGCCGGTGCGTGCACACGCTGCGCCGAGGCCTCGGGCGCCGGCCCGGTAAGGGCGCTGTTGCCCAGGGCGCCGGCGGCGACGGCCGCTCCCGCGCACAGTCCGAAAATCATAAAGCGCTTCAATGGCATGCTTCTGAATCCTTCTCTCGGCACCCCGAAGGGGGAAATCCGTGCAGAGTCGGGGGAATTGGTGCACAGAAAGCGGCGATAAGGGCGGGTGGTGATCGTGTGTTTCGAAGGGAACACGCCATTGCGCCATTTATTAGGCCTGTTTGCGCTACCACGACAGCTCGAAGCGTCTTCTTGGTCGGCCGCAGTCTGCGGATACCACCTGCGTCACGGAACTCTGCAGCCATGGAAGACGCCAAGCGGCACATGGGCATGGGCGCGATCTGCGGCCCATGCCCCGCAGCCCGACTGGTCCGGTCCGCCGCTGCACCGGGTGCCCGGTGAACCGGAGGTCGCCCCCAGCCGCAATGCGCGCATTTGCTCCCTCCCGAAGGGGAGCACTGGCCTTGCCGGGTGTCCGGCCCAGGGACCGGCCCTACGCTGAGCGCAGGCGGCGGGCCCCGGGCAGAGTGGGCAGCCACCAGTTGGCGGGGCCGGCCAGCGTCATCACCGCCGGGACGAGGATCCCGCGGACCACGGTCGCATCGACCAGCACGGCCAGTGCCAGGCCGATGCCGAACTGCTGCAGCAGCGTCACCCCGGAGGCGGCCATGGCCAGCATCGGCAGTGCCAGGGAGCACGCTGCGGCACTGATCAGCCGGCCGGTGCGGGCGACTCCGGTCACGATCGCCTCCTCATTGGTGGCGCCGGCCTGGTGTTCCTCACGGATGCGGGAGACCGAGAAGACCTCGTAATCGACGGCGAGTGCGAAAGCGATGCAGAACGTGACCAGCGGAATGGCCGGATCCAGTGTCCCTGTGGCGGCGGCCTGCAGCACTCCGGCCAGATGGCCGTTCTGGAAGCCGAGGACGAGCAGGCCGCAGGCACCGCCCAGGCTGAGCGTGGCCATCACCACGGCCTTGACCGGCACGAGGAGGCTGCGGGTGCCCAGCGCGATCGTGAGGAACGTCATGGCGAACAGCGTCAGGATCGCCTGCGGCAGAAGCGCGGCCAGCGCACCCGTTGTCTCCCTGAACCGGACCGAGTCCCCCGCCACCTGCGCTTCCCCGCCCCCCGGGACGGCTACCTTCTCGATGGCCGCCAGCAGCGACTGGGCGGCGGCGGTCTCGGGCGCTGCTGTGCCCGTCACCACGATCACGGCTCCCGAGGACCGCTCCGGTGTGCCTGCCGCGAGGAAGCTGTCTGGCACGCCAGGAACTTCGATGTGCATGCGCCCCAGATACACAGAGACCGGGCTGCGGACCATCGCGGTATCCGGCAGCCGGGAGAGCTTTTCTGCGTAGGCGTCAAGCGCCCGGGCATCACGCTCGCGGTCCAGCCCGGGAAGGACGATCTGCACGTCACGCTGGGGACGGAGCGCGAAGCGGCTTTTGATCTGCTCAGCGGTGACGCGGGTGACAGCGTCACTTGGCAGAGCGCGCTCGTCGAAGAGAGCAAAACGGATCCCGAACAACGGCAGGAACATCGCGGCCAGGGCCAGACAGCTGGCCCCGCCGATCACCAGGGGACGCTGGGTGACCGTGCGGGCGATCCGCCTCCAGAACGCGCTGTTGACGCGACGCTCGCGCCGCGCCGGGTCCTCCCGGGCCAGCCGCGGCCCGATCAGAACCAGGAGGGCGGGAACCAGCACCTGCGCACACGCTGCGGACAAGACGGTCACCAGCATCCCGGCGATCGCCATGGAACGCAGGAAGTCCAGAGGGAAGACGAACAGGGCACTGAGGGCTGCTGTGGTGGTGGCCGCGGAGAGCCACATGGCCCGCCCCGCGGTGGTCAGCATGACGGAGCGCGCACCGGCGACATCGTCCCCGCGGTGCAACTGCTCGCGATAGCGGGTGGTCAAAAACAGGGCGTAGTCCACGGCCAGACCGGTGCCCAGGGCGGCGGTGAGGTTGACGGCGAAGACCGATAGGGCCATGACGTGGCCCAGGGCGTTGAGCAGAGCCACGGTAGCGGTGACGGCACATACCGCCACGGCCATGGGGACGAGCGCGGCGAGTACGGAGCCGAAGGCCCACACCAACATCGCAAAGACCAGTGGCGCGGCGAGGGCTTCCGCGCGGATGATGTCGGTGCGGGCGAGCAGCGTGCCCTCGGTATCGGCCATCGCCGGGCCGGTCGCTGTGATCCGCAGACCCTGCGGAGGTTGTTCGGCGTATCGCTGGACGAGCGTGGTGGCTTCCTTCGCACGCGCGGCAGGATCGCCGACCAGCGCCATGCTGATCAAAGCCGCATCGCCGTCGCGTGCGCGCAGCAGCGGGCTGGCTGCCGTGTCCCAGTAGCTGTGCACCGCCAGCACGGTGGGTTCGGCGCGCAGCTGGGCCGTCAGGGCGATCCCCGCCTGAGCGACCTCGGGGGAGTCGGCCGCGGCGCGGCCGGCTACCAGGAAGGTCAAGTGCTGGGTGCCGCCCCCCAGTGCCGCTGCTGACCGGTCGCTCTGTTCCACCGCGGAGCCCCGTACTTCGAAGCCGCCCTGGATCAGCCGGTCCCACACCCCGATGCAGGACATGCCCGAAATGAGCAGAGTGACGGCTGACAGGAGCAGGACCCGGATCGCCCGGTGCCGGGCAGGATCGGAGTGCGCGGTGGACGCGATTGATTTCACGGACATGTAACGTAGCCACACCAGTTGGTGACCCGGCGGGTCGCAAGATCACGGGCTGCGCCACCCGAGTGGACAAGCCACCGGCTGTCACCCGAGGGCACCAAGCAGAGAGCAGGCAACACGGCGCCTGCGGCCATAATCCCCTTCCATGATCTTCGCTGAACACCCGGCAGCCGGTCTCTCTGCACCGTCCCGCCCCGCTGCACAGTCCGAGCACCACGGAACCAGCCGGTGATCGTGATGACGGGGGCGACCGGGTTCGTCGGCGCGCACCTGATGGCCGAACTCCTGCAGAACAGCCAGGAGACGGCGACGGCCCTGGTCGGGCATGATCCCGCTACAACCGTGGACCGGCTGGCGGCAGCCGTTGCCGCGACCGGCGCGGAGGTACCCGCTGAAGAGATCGCTGCACGGGTGCGGCCCGTGCTCATCCGGCTGGACGCCCCGCGCCTCGGCCTGGAACCGGCTCTCTTCCAAAAGATCGCCGCCCAGACGGACCAGATCTGGCACTGCGCGGCGTTCACCGATGGATTCGGCGATCGCACACGGCTGCACGCCGTCAACGTCACCGGCACCGCACGCGTGCTCGAACTCGCCGCGCAGGCCCCACCGCACGCCTCGTTCTGCCACCTGAGTACGGCCTTCGTGGCCGGCGCCCGCCGCACTGGCACCGTGCGCGAGAACGAACTCAGTGACGCGGCCGGGTTCATGACGCCATACGAGGAATCCAAGTACCGGTCCGAACGCCTGGTCCGCGACTGGGCCGTAGAGCACGAACAGGCCGTGACCGTCTTCAGGCCCAGCCTGCTCGTGACGGATCAGCCGTACCGGGAGGGCGCACCGGAGCACTGGCAGGCGCTGCTCGCCCAACGCATCACGCTCCTCTCCCGGTTCGGCATCCAGGCCATGAAAGGCATGGGGCTCAACTGGCCGGACAACGGGGCAGGCACCCTCCTCCTGCCCGGGACACCGGAGGCCCGCACCAACATCCTCCAAGTCCACTGGGCAGCCCGCGCCATGTGGGCCGCGGCGTCGAGTCCGCACACGGCAGACACGATGCGCACCCTGCACGTGACCCACCCTGAAGAGTTCGGAGTGCAGGACCTGGCCCAGGCGGCGACGCGCCACCTGGACTGGCTCGACGTGCGCCTGGGCACCGCAGCCGGTGACGGCCAATTCCTCGCGCCTCCCCAGCACCTCAACCTTTTCCTCGGCTATTTGGTACCGCATCTGCACACCACGCGGTCCTACGAGACCACCGGGCTGCACCAGGCCATCGAACTCGTCCCACCCCCCGCACCCCTCACCGAAAGCTACCTGCGCCGCGGCATGGGACACCTCACAGCAGGAATGAACTCGTGACCGAACACCTGCTTCCCGCCCACAGTGAGGTGGTCATCATCGGCAGCGGATACTCCGGTATCGGCGCCGCAATCCAACTGATGCGGACCGGATGCGACGACGTGCTCATCCTGGAGAGATCCGCCCGGCTGGGGGGCGTCTGGCGCGACAACACCTACCCCGGTGCCGCCTGCGACGTGCCCGGCCACCTGTATGCCTTCTCCTTCGCCCCCAACCCGGCCTGGCGCACCAGCCTGCCGACCCAGCGGGAAGTCCTGGACTACCTCGAGGACTGCGCCGACCGCTTCCGCCTCAAACCCCGCCTGCGCCTGGGATGCGACGTCACTGCCGCCACCTGGAACACGCAGCAAGGCTGCTGGGAGATCGAGACCTCGCGAGGCCGCCTGACCGCGTCGGTCCTGGTGGCGGCCACCGGACTGCTCGGCGCACCCCGCATTCCCGATCTGCCGGGCCTGGACCGCTTCGCGGGGACAGCCTTCCACACCGCCAGCTGGAACCACGATCTCGCCCTGACCGGCAAACGGGTCGCGATCATCGGCACCGGGGCGTCATCCTCCCAGTGCGTGCCCCACCTCCAGCGGCAGGCCGCACACACCGACATCTACCAGCGCACACCACCGTGGGTCCTGCCGCGCCTGCAGCGCCGCACGACCCCCCTCGAACGTGCCGTGCTGCGGCGCTCGCCCCGCCTGCAGCGGCTCCTATACCACGCCTCGTTCTGGGGCCGGGAGGTCTGGGGCCTTGGATTCCGTCCTCGGATGCGGTGGAGCATGGCCCTGCCCCGGGCCATCACAGGCCTGCTCCGACGGCTCCAGATCAACAGCGCTGCCCTCCGCGCCCGCATGCGCCCCCGCTACAGCATCGGTTGCAAGCGGCTCATCCTGGCCAATGACTATCTTCCCGCCCTCACGCAGCCCAACGTCACCATCGTTGCCCAGACCATCCGAGAAGTGACTGCCCACGGCATCACGACATCGGACGGCACCGCCCGCCCGGCCGACGTCATCGTCTTCGGCACCGGGTTCCGCGTCAGCAACCCTCCCGTCGCACACCTGATCACCGGGGCAAACGGAGCGACGCTGGCCAAGACGTGGAGCGCAGGAATGGCTGCCTACAACAACGTCACCGTGCCCGGCTTCCCCAACCTGTTCCTGCTGCTGGGGCCCAACAGCGGCCTGGCGCATACCTCGCAGATCCCCTTCCTGGAAGCGCAGCTGCAGTACATGACCACCTGCCTGCAGTACACCCGGGAACACGCCGCACAGGCCATCGAAGCCTCTCCCGCCGCGCTTTCCCGCTACCGGGACTATCTGCGGGCGCACACAGAGAACACCCCCTGGAATGCGGGTTGCGGCAACTGGTACCTCGACGAGCGCACCGGTGAGAACACCGCCGTGTGGCCGCGCTCCGTCCACGCCTACCGGCGCTTGATGGGTAACTTCCGCCCACAGGATCACCTCCTGACCCCCGCGCTCTGTCCGGGACACGTCCCTGGCCCCGGAGCCGTACCCCCCACACGCACTCCCGAGGACGAAAGCAACAGATGGCCCGCCACACAGTACTGATCACGGGAGCCAGCGGCGCCGTGGGCGCCGCCCTGCTGCCCCACCTGCACCGACACCACGACGTCGTCGCTCTTACCCGCTCCACACCCCTCGGCGGCAGCACCGTGGCCGGGGACATCACCCAACCCCTCCTGGGCTTGGACCCCGACACCTACGACAACCTGGCCCGCCGTGTCGACACCGTCGTGCACAGCGCCGCCGCAACCGGGTGGCGGACCGACCCCGCCCACACCAGCCGTGTCAACATCACCGGCACCGAACACGTGGCCTGCTTCGCTGAACAGGCCCGCGCCCGGCTGATCCACCTCTCCAGCGCCTTCACCGCATGCTCCACCACCGTCCGCGACAACATCACCGCCTACGCCGGGCGAGCCGCGCAGCCCGTCGCCCACTACATCGACACCAAGATCGCCGCCGAGCGGTATGTCACCGGCAGCGGCCTCAACGCCGTCGTACTCAAGCCATCAATGGTCATCGGACATACCCGCAGCGGTGAGCTGCCCAAGGTGCAGGGACTGTGCGCCGGGTTCCTCCATACCCTCAGCGGACAGGCACCGTTCGTCCCGCTGGCCGGCAGCACGGTCTTCGACGTCGTCGCCTCGGACCGGGTCGCCGAGGCGGTGGATGTCTCCATGAACCCCGCCACCCCGCCAGGCGCCTACTGGCTGACCAGTGGCGCCTCCTCGACGACCTGCAGCGCTACCACCGACCTGATCAACCGGCTGCGGCCCGCACACGGCATCACGGGACGGCCCGACGCGCAGTGCGTCGAACCGGTCGAGTCCCTTCGTCGTATCGCCCAACTGGAGGCCGAGCAGGGCACCGCGACCATCCGCTTCCGGCTGGCCCACATGCTCATCAGCGCCACAGCCATCCACAACGCATCCGGTTTCCCCGAGACCAACGTGCCGGGCCTGCCGGCGCCGCAGCCGGGCGACATCGACTCGGCGGTGCGCGCGACCCTGACCTGCCTGGCCCGCAAGGCAGCTGCCCGCCTGCCCTCCGCGCGCTCCCATTCCGCCCAGCCCAGGCCCACCATGGAGCACGCAGGCCCCCGCGGACGCTGAGCCGGCGGACGCTGAGCCGGCGACGTACCCTCACGGAGACCATCTCGCCGCCCAAGCCCGCACTGGCCCCGCGCAGTGCTTCTCGCCAGCCTGAGCTGCCTACCCCCAAAGGGGCCCTTGCCTGGCATCTCGCCACCTGGAGCCCTTCAGGAGGGCCGGCAGGCCGATCCCCGGCTCTGCCAGGCTGTTGAACCGCACATCGCTCCCCAAGGTCGCGAACTGCGGCAGGAGATGCTCTGGAGGGGTGCGGGTGAAAATCCCGACGTGCCGGTTGGCGCGCTGGGCCAGATACAGAGTGTCCGACCAGGCCCTGCTGCGCAGCAGCAGCACGACCGGGCCACGCGGGATGCTGTCCAGCGGCAGTTGATACCAGGTGTCAGCAACCACGACGGCCGGGGCCCCCGCGCCTCCCGATCGCGCCCGGCCGCCCTGGGACCCGAGCAGCGGACGAGCACCGGCCCCCACCAGCTCCCGCGCCCAGGCTCCGGCCCGCCCGTATTCATCCTCCGGCACCACACACCCGTGCGGGGCGAGGACAGTCATGCGCAGGAGCACCTGACGGAAGGTGTCTTGGAACTCCTGCCAGTGCTGGTGGTGCACGGTGATGACCGAAGGGCTGGTACACAACCGGCCAGCACGGGTGAAGCAGGCGAAAGCCACCGACCGTGCGGCCCTGCCGACCGATCCGTCATGACGGACCGCAGCAAGAGCGCCCGGCGAGGGACCCGTGTCCTGACAGCAGGAGGGCAGCCAGAGTTCAACATGCTCGGCCAGGACCGCTTGCAAGGCGGCATGTGCAGACAGATCGCCCGACACGGCCCACTGCCACAGCCCCTCAGGAACGCCCGCGCTCCGCGCCACACGGGCCAGAAGCACAGCCACCTCCGCACTCCCGGCACCGACCAGGGCGATGGTGCTGCTGCCGGCCAGCAGAGCGGGCACCAGGCCCTCGAGCATGGACACCAAAGGCCGGGCTCTATCAGCACCCAACGCCGTGGCCGCCGCCTGGGGCGACACATCCGTGCCCGCCACGCCACGGCCCCGCCACCGGCCTTGCCGCAACCGCCGTCGCACGGACCGCCCATAGGAGGAAAGGAGACGCTCCGCGGCCCGCTGCTCCGCGGCCGCATCGGCCGGCCCCAGGCCGCATCCGCGTGCCAGAGCGGCAATCATCAGAGGCCGGGCCTTGCGCAACCCCCCATCCAGGGCCCCAAGCACCGTCAACCGGTGCTCCAGCATGCTGCCGCGCCATCTCATCTGGGTGACTCGGCCTCTGGACACCGCGTCGGGCAGGTCTCTGGCGGCAGTTGACGCCACCTCCCCGCCAGCGCTGGGAAACCCGCTCACCCCGTACTGGAGCCGGCGAAGGTCGCCCACAATGAAACCAAGCTGGTCCAGGGAGGTTGCATCTGCGGACATCGCGGATCAGTCGGCGAGCGCTGAGGCAGGGACGACTGCGCGAGGCTGCCCCGGCAGCGGCGCGTGGGCGGCAACACGGCTGCACCCATAGTGCTCGCCCGCGCGGCCGACGGCTCCGGCCTGGGGGTTCACCTGCTCGTGGGCGCCATGGAATACCTGTGGGCCAGCCTTCCACAAGCTGGCCCACGGACCTTCCCCACGGCCATCGGCGAGACACGCTCCAGGACACGGATCGACATGAACTCTGCGCGGGGAGAAGAAGGGTGAGCCGCTCGCCTGCAACCCACGGCGGTGGCGCATACGCCCAAGCCGACCGGGCTCACGATGAGCGGTGTTCAGATACGAGCAGGGCTCCATGACCACCACAACGTCACGGCACCCGGCGAGGTCACTGAGCGGCGGCGTGCAGGCTGTGCGCCCGCAGCCGCAGACCGGTGACGGGCGCCTGGTCCTCGCTGCCGACGTCAACCACTGGCTCCGCCCCGATGTCCCCACCAGCCCAGCATGGTGCCGTCGCCGCCCTCGCTGGTCTCGATCTCGTACGAAGCTGCGGCGGTCACGAGTTCACCCCCGCGACGGCGGCGTCCAGGAGCCCCACGACATCGACCTCGTACGGGTCGGCGAGCAGGGGGTGGTCGCTGACGTCGAACGGCGCATATCGCGTGCTGACGCGGCGCCCGGGGATCTGGATCCAACCCTGAGCTTGGCTTTTGATCTCGGGTCCGGGTCAATGGACGTCAGCCCGGGCGCATTCGCAGGGCCGGCCGAGAGGGGGGTGCCGCGGTTGGCTGAGCCGTCTTCGGTTCGAGGACGGTGCGCAGAATCAGGGCGGGCTGGCGGCTGGGCGGCGGATGGGCCAGGGGCGATACGGGTCTGGGTTGTCGGAGGTCTCCCCGGGTGCCCCCTCCGTCCAGGGCCCGGTGTGGGCTATGTATGCCATCTTGGGCATCATTCATGCAAAAGAGGTAATCGAGGGCAGGAGAAGGAAGTTCCGTGAGGGTCAGACCCTTATCGTTTCTTCAGGGTCGACCTTGGCCTCTGTTCGAAAGGTCGTCATCGTATGCGCCTTCGTTCCATGGCTGTCGCCGCTGTCAGCGCCGGCGCGCTCCTCGTGACCATCCCCACCTCCGCCAACGCCGCCGTCGGCGAGTTCACCTATCGCACCGGAAGCGGTCTTCCCTCCGGCCTCACCAACCCGCCCAGCGCTGAGTGTCTCAATATCCCGGGAACGACGGACGAGGAACCGGCCTCCAACCCGCGCAACGCCACCCTCTCCGCGGCCACGGTCTTCCTCGAGTTCGACTGCTTGGGTGACGTCTTCTACGTCATGGACCCCGGAAAGATCCTCGGCAACCGCCTGAAGTTCCGCTCGGTCATCTTCTCCTGACAACCCCTCCGGCACGGGAAGGGACCGCATCGGCGACATAGCCAGGCGCTCCCTTCTCGTAGCACGTCCAGGCGGCCCATGGACGCGGGGGGTGCCCCTATGACCTTGGTCAAGGGGCAACGGGGGTTGGGGGTTGGTAGAACGTGCCGTCGCGGAGCATCGCGAAGAGCACGTCGGCTCGTCGTCTTGCGAGGCAGAGGAGGGCCTGGGTGTGGTGCTTGCCCTCCTTGATCTTCCTGTCGTAGTAGGTGCGCGAGGCGGGGTCGGAAAGGGCGGCGAAGGCGGAGAGGAAGAAGCCCTCTTGAGCTGCTTGTTTCCCCTTCTGGACTGCTGTTCGCCGCGGATCGAGGAACCCGAGGTGCGGGTCGTCGGTGCGAGGCCCGCATAGGCAGCGAGGTGGGCGGCCGAGGGGAACCTCGTGCCGTGCTCGACGTCGAAGAGGAGGCGGGCGGCGGTCCTGACGCCGACACCCGGCATCGACGTCAGGACTGCCGACAGAGGGTGGGCCTCCAGCAGCTCATCGAGTCGTTTCTCCAGCAGACGTCGCTGGTCGAGCACGGCGGTCAGGGACCGGGCGAGGCTCGGGACGATCAGTGCGGCCGTCTCCGTGCCGGGGGCGGTGACGGTCTGCTCGTCGAGCGCGGTGAAGATCTCCTCGGTCAGACGGCCCGCCATTCGCGGGGCCTTGGGACGTATCAGGCTGGTGAGCCTGCGGCGTCCGGACCGGCGGATCTGGGCCGGGGATCCGAAGTGTTCCAGCAGGGCCGGGACGGCCGGGTGCTGCATGCGCGGGCCCGGGACCCGTTCCAAGTGCGGGTGTATTTGTGTGAACAGGCCGCGGAGCCGGTTGGAGAGGCGGTTGGCCTCGGCGACGAGGTCGTCGTCGAAGCCGACGAGCATCTCCAGTTCGGCGACCCTCTCGTCGCCGGCCTCGATCGAGCGCAGGGTGTGAGGCATCGACCGGGCCGCGTCGGCGATGATGAACGCGTCGCGGGCGTCGGTCTTGGCCTCGCCGGGATAGAGGTCGGCTATTCGCCGCATCGTCAGGCCCGGGAGATAGGCGACCTGGCAGCCGAGGGCGCGGGCGACGGCCAGCGGCAGGGCCCCGAGGGAGGCCGGCTGGTCGACGATGACGAGTACGGTCCCGTGCTTGGCCTGGAGCTTGGCGAAGACCTCACGGAGCTTGGGCTCGCTGTTCGGCAGCCTGCGGTCGAGGGCCTTCTTCCCTGCCGGGGTGAGGGCGGTGGCGTGGTGTTCGCCCTTGCCGACGTACAGGCCGAGGAAGACGTTGATGCTGCTGATGTCGATCACGTGGTGGTTCCTTCGGTGCTGTTCACCCGGCCTCACCACGGCGCCGATCGCCACATCCACATTACGAAGAGCCTCCCGACCTGGGGAAAGGCCGGTGGTCATGCCCCTGATCAGCGGTCTGTCAGCGCCTCCGGAGCTGGTGACACCACCCCCCGGGCCATGCACTCGACAAGGGGAGGTAGTCATGCCAACTCCGAAGGCCGGTAGTCCCGTTGCGGGACTACGAAGAAGGTAATGGGGGGACTGGTCGGCGGGCTGGACGGCAACTGTCCCGTAGTAGACGTCCCCGTCGGTACCGGTGTGGAATACGCGGAATGTACCGCTGCCATCGACAGGGACCTCTGGGGAGCGGCGGCGCCGACAAGCGGTCAGCGGTCGTGGTGGGCGGAGGCGCGCAGGTGGGCGATGCCCGTGTCGAGCGCGGCCTCCAGGTGGGCGGAGCCGCCGGTGGTCATCAGGATCAGCACGCCGCCCTGGACGCCGGCCAGCAGGGCGGCGGCCTCCTGGTCGGCGTCCAGTGCGGGGGCGATCTCACCGTCGGCCTGCATCCGGCGGATGCCGGCGGCGAGCAACTGCTGCCACCCTTCGATCAGTTCGCCGGCGACGGCCCGGGTGGCATCGGTGGTGCCGCCGAGCCGGGCGAGGGAGGCGTGCAGGGGGCAGTCGCTGCCCTGGGCGCGGTAGCGGGCGACGACCTTGTCACGCCACCGGTCCCAGGCGGCCCAGGAGGTGAGGGAACCGAGTTGGGGCTGCTGGTCCTCGATCACCCGGGCCGCCTCGTGCCGGGCTACCGCGAGAAGCAACTCGTCCTTCCCGCCGGGGAAGTAGTGGAACAGCTGGCTCTTGCTGGTCGAGGTGCGGGCCATCACGTCCTCCAGCCGCACGGCGAACACGCCCTGTTCGCGGATCTGTTCAGCGGCGCCCTCGACGATGCGCCGCCTGGTTGCGGCGCCCTTGCGGGTGAGTGACACGAATCCTCCGCGATGCTGGTCGTTGGTGGCCCCATTCAACCGGGCCGGAACCGGTCAGGGCAGCAGGAGGAGCTTGCCGGTGGTGTGCCGTGATTCGAGGTCGGCGTGGGCGCGGGCGGCCTCCGCGAGGGGGTAGCGGCCGGTGACCAGCGGGGTGAGCCGCCCGTCCAGGACAAGGTCGAACAGCTCGCCGGTGCGTCGCACCAGGGCCTCCCGGGTGGCGACGTGGTGGTGGACCACCGGGTAGGTCAGCAGGATGCTGTTCGGCAGGTCGGTGGGCCGCAGAGTGGGAACGCCCATGAACGGGCCGTAGTAGGCGTGCACGCCGTGCGGGCGCAGCGCCGCCTGGGAGGAGTGGAAGGTGCCGGTGCCGCCGCCGTCGTAGACCACGTCGGCGCCGCGGCCTCCGGTCAGCTCCTTGATCCGCTCCTCGAAGCCGCCGCCGCTGTGGACCAGGACGTGGTCGGCGCCGGCCTCCTTCGCGACCGGGGCCTTCTCCTCGCGGGAGACCAGTCCGATCACCCGGCCGCCGCGGGCCTTGGCCAGCTGGGTGAGCAGCCGGCCGACGCCGCCCGCCGCGGCGTGCACGACGGCGGTGTCGCCCGGTCCGATCGGATAGGTCTCGGTACCCAGGTGGCTGGCGGTGAGGCCCTGCATCATCACGGCGGCGGCCGTCTCGTCGTCGACACCGTCGGGCACCTTGACCAGGGAGTCCGCCGGGACGGCGAGCAGTTCGGCGTAGCTGCCCGGGTGGTAGAACCAGGCCACCCGGTCACCGACGGCGAGGTCCCGGACGCCCTGACCGAGGGCGGTGACGTAGCCCATCCCCTCGGCGCCGAGGACAGCCGGGGCCGCCCAGCCGGGGCCGCCCCGGGCGCGGGCGCCGATGTCCATGTAGTTGACGCCTGCGGCGCCCAGGCGTACCAACGCCTCGCCGGGGCCGGGCGTGGGGTCGGGCAGCTCCGTCCAGCGCATGACCTCGGGGCCGCCGTGCTCCTCGATGCGGATCGCGTACATCGGCGCAACACCTCTCTCTGAACAGCTTGCTCGTGAGGGAACGCGAATCACGTTAGGCAGCCAAAAATGGACCCACAAGTCCAGATTTTCTTGCAGCGCCTCTGCGTTGAAACCCAGGTTTCGGTACGACTTCTGCGGTCGGTCGCGGTGAGTGAGCTGAACCTGGTCTAAGGGATCTTCCAGGTCCTCGTCCCGGCGAAGACGTGCTCGACGCGGGCGCGGACCTGCTTATGCTCGCGGTGGTGTTCGGCTTGCCACTCGGTGAGTTCGCCGCCGTGTGGTCGGCGGTGCGGGGTCCTTGCATGCCTTGCAGTCGTTCCGGTTGCCGGGTAGGGGCTTGCCAACGGCGACGACCAGGCGGGTGCGGGCGCCGATGACCACCTGATGGTCGGTGGAGGACCGGTAGTTCTTGGACTGCTCGGCGATCGGGTGGTCGCGGGTGGGGGCAAAGGTGCCGTCGATGATCAGCGCGGTGCCCTTGCGGAAGCGTTGTCGCGGCTTGAGCGCGAGCAGCGGGCCGACGTGGTCGATGATGCGGTCGGCCGCCGGCTTGGATACCCCGAACAACGGCGCGAGTTGGCGCCGGGCCAGGTCGGGGCGCCAGTAGGCCGTGACCAGCAGGGCCCGGTCCTCCGAGGGCAGGCCCCATGGCCGGCCGGGGGCGGCCCGCGTCAGCGCCCTCGCGACGCAGCACCGTCATCAGCTTGCGGAAGTCGCGCGGGCTCAGCCCGGTGAACGGGGCTACCCAGGACGGCTCCGGCGCCGCCATCACACCAGCCACCGCAAGATCATCCCACCGCTTCGGGACCCTCCTGCATCAGCTCGGACTTCCGCTTCGCCGGGGCCGCCGCTGCGAAAACCCGGGTCAGGGCGTAGAACGTCCCGCTCGGAGCCAGCCAGCGCGCGGCATGGGCCAGGAACTGGTGCGTGCCGAAGTACTCCAGCGGCAGACGACAGTCACCAGATGCGAGCCGCCCTCCAGCAGACCTGGCGCCCGCGTGCTGTCCCCGATGTTCCAGCGCTGGAACGCCGGCCGGGGGTGCTGGAAGGCGCGCGCGTGGCGTAGAGCCTCGCTGCTGAAGTCGTATCCGGTGACGTTTACGCCCCAACTAGCCAAAGACCGTGTCCACTTTCCTGTCCCGCAGCCTATGTCGACGGCGTTCATCCCTGGTTGCAGGTGCACCAGCCGCAGAAAGCGATCCTGCTCCAGCGCTGTCACCAGGCGGCCTCTCCCAGTCCGCCAGTGCTGATCCCACTCAGCCGCGGTCGGCATGGCCGAGAGAACAGGCGACTGGTCGCCCGCGCCGAAGACCCGCGTGTGCGCTTTCGAAGGTGCGGCTCTTTGAGCGCCGCGCTGAGGCTGCGGTGCCCGGCTACCCGGGGGCGCTTCCGCCAACGCGTTCGTCATCTGCTGTCCAGAGCAGGGAGTCGACACGTCCATCGTCATCATCCGATTCGTCTGGTGCACGTCAGGTAGAGGGAGGCCAGCCGCCGCCGTCCCTCGCGTCGTACAGCGGCGGCTGGGGCGCTCAGCCGCATGGTTGACGCAGCCGGGATTGCGTCAAGCACATGCAGCGGCGCCACAATCATCCGGAGCCGACGAGCGCCGTGCCGCAGCAGGAGTACAGCCGGGCCTGACGGACCGGACGGGCCCGTTGATTGACCGCTGCTGCCCGGGCACAGGGGCACCGGCCAGGACGAACGACGGTCAAAGAGTGCGGCAGACGGGCCAGGTGAGAGCGCAGGGGGTGGTAGCCATCGACCGTACGCTCGTCTGCCGCGGGTTGGGACCGTGCCGAGTGCGAGGCGCGGTCCGCGGAGGGGAGCGGACAGCCGTCACGATCACGAGGATCAGGAAAGCGCCGAACACTGCTCGGTACCAGCCACAGAGGCTACAGAGATGCCACACTTTTGCCACACACGGCGCGCTGACCTGCGAGAGTTATCCGGAGGACATGAGCGAAGGACTGCGGCGTGGCCTTTGACTCGCCCGCGCCTGGAGAGTTGGCGCAGGGCACTGGGGTTGACACAGGTTCAGCTCGCCGAGGCGGTCGGCGTGAGTCGGTATACCGTTCAACGGTGGCTGTCCGGGCAGAATGGTCCGCAACCTCATCACCTCCGCCGCTTGGCTGAGGCGCTGAAGGTGTCGCTGCAGGAACTGGATGCCCTTCTCTGGGATGAGGGTGAGGCGTTACCGCCCGCGGAATGCCGGCGAGACCATGTTCTGCGGCACCCTCGGTCGGTCGACCTCATGGCCGCACGGGGTTTCCGTGACGACCTCGAGGAGCTCTCCGCCCGCTACGACACCCTTCCCTCGGCCGGCCTGCTCCCCGAAGCACAGCGACAGCTGACACGGCTTGAGACGACCGCTGCCCACGCCCAGCGCAGTCGCCTCCGCCGAGAACTGCACATCCTGCACGCCGATGCCACGCTTCTGATGGGCGCGCTCGTCTGGGACGCCTCACAACGCAGCGTTCCGCACTCGGCAGCGATGTACTACAAGGAAGCCATGAGCACGGCCCGGACACTCCAGGACCGCGCTCTGGAGGGCTACGCGCTGCTGCGCCTTGCCTACCTGGAACTCTACGGGGCCAGGCAGCCGCTCAAGGGGTTCGAGCTGGCCAAGCAGGCAGCCCGCCGTGCCGGTCCCGTCAGCCATGCTCTGGCGGGCGTCGCCAACCTCCATGCAGCCGAGGCCCAAGCGATGCTCGGCGAAGAGCGCGCCTGCACGAGGGCCCTTACCGCGGCGGACTACCAGCTCGAGCGGGCTAGCGATGCGGACGTACACGCTGATCTGCTGTCGCCTTCGCCTGTAGGGCGCCTGACGGGCGCCTGCTACCTGGCCCTGGGCCAGCACCACCGCGCCCAGACGATCCTCTCAGGCACCGCAGCCCAGCTCGCCGGTCGCCCCAAATCACGGTCGATCGCGCAAGGGAACCTGGCGATGGCCTATATCGGCGCCGGTGACGTCGACTGGGCCGGCGAGGCCCTGGATGCCGCCCTCGGGGACCCGGAGAAGTCGCGTGGCGGGGGAGGGATGACCATCGCCGCCACTGCGGTACGCCACCTGCGGCCCTGGCGCACGTACACGGCGGTCGCCGATGTCACCGACCGCATGCTCGCTCTGCTGGCCGCTGCCTACCCAAGGAGTTCGTGATGCCGACGACGGAAGAAGCCAAGGCGAAGGTACGCGAGCAGGTCTGGGACGCGCTTGACGCCGCCGGCGCGGTCCACACTGCCACCTCTCACGGCCGGATCCCGCACTTCCGGGGGGCTGAAGAAGCCGCGGAGCGCCTCGCTCAGGTGGCAGCGTGGGAGGCGGCCCGCACCATCAAGGCTGTCCCTGACAAGGCGCAACTGCCCGTACGGGCACGCGCCTTGGCGGACAACAAGATCCTCTACATGGCTGTGCCCGCCCTCGCCGCCGAGCGCCCTTTCTACCTGCTCGACCCCGCCCAGCTGCCCGATCTCTCCGACCCCTATGCGGTCGCCTCCAGCCAGACTGCGGCCGACCTTGCACCCACGGTCGACGTGGACGCCCTGCAGCCCATTGACATGATCGTCCTGGGGAGCGTGGCCTGCACTCGCTCCGGCATACGCATCGGCAAGGGTGCCGGCTACTCGGACATCGAATTCGCCCTGCTGACCGAAGCAGGCGTGATCACTCCCCAGACCCTCATCGTCACCACCGTCCACCCTCTCCAAGTCGTCGACACCCCCCTCCCGTCCACCGACCACGACGTCAGCATCGACCTCATCGTTACGCCCGAAGAGACAATCACCTGCCCGCCGGCACCCAGGCCTCCCGGGATCCTCTGGGACCACCTCTCGGCCGACAAGATCGCTTCGATACCAGCACTCCGAGCCCGCGCCGCCCGACGTCCGCAGGCGTAGCGGTACAAGAACTGGCGGGATTGACGGCCTGGGCCATCTCCCTTCCTCTTCGAGCGGGCGGCCCTGGCACTTCGAAGATCAACCAACTGGGGCGCAAGATTGAGTAGCTATGGCCGAAAAGAGGGCGCTGGAGCGGGTGGAGGAGATCGCGGTGTACCGACTGGGGCGGGTGAAGCTGGACAAGCTGCCGCCGTATCGGCTCGCCGCGCCGGCCTGGTACGGGCTGGGGTCGAAGGCGACGAGCCTTCAGCGGGCGAGCGAGCCGAAGCGCACCGCGATGCTGACCGCGCTGAAGCGGCACCTGGAGGCCATGGCGATCGACGACGCGCTGGAGCTGTTCACGGTGCTGATGTCGACCAAGTGGATCAGCACCGCGAAGCGGCTCACGAACAAGGACCGGCTCTCCACACTGCCGCAGCTGGGGAAGGCCTCCCGCATCACGGCCCGCATCTCGAAGGTGTTCTTGGAGGATCTGGAGCACATCGAGGAGACCGGCGCCAAGGTGGATGCGGCCGCGATGGGGAAGGCGCTGGCTTGCTGTTCGCGTTCTTCGCCGCGATGGCGGAGACCGAGCGGGAGAACATCCGCGAGTCGACGCTGGAAGGGCTCGACACCGCGGCCCGCAAGGGCAAGCACGGCGGCCGGCCGTCAGTCATCACCGACGACATGCTCCCCACCGTGCTCCGCAGGAGGGCGGATGGTGAGTCCGTCGAACAGGTCCAGCCCGACCTGATCATCCCCACCGGCAAGCGCAAGGGACAAAGCCCCTCGGTGGCGAGCGTCTGTCGGGCGCTCGCCGAGCACGCCAAGCGCGAGGCGCACCCCCGAAGCCGTCGAGCAGGCCCACGCCGACTTCGCCGCACTCCAGAACGCAGATGTTCCCCGAGCCCGTCCGGACGCTGCAGCGCTCAGCTCATGACCGTGATCGTTCTCACCAGGATTTCCTGTACCGCGACTACGCACACCCGCCGTCGCACTGATGTAGGAAGTCGTCATCGTTCGGTATCCGAAGGCCAGCTCACCAGGGGACGACCCCGTTGTCGTCGAACTGCTGGCCGGTCGGGCCGTCGTCCGGGAGGGTCGCAAGACGGATGGCGGTCGCCGCGCCCTGCTCGGGGGTGTGGGTCCCGTTGAATCCGTTGAGGTCGGTGGCCACGTAGCCGGGGCAGGCGTTGTTGATCAGGATGCGGGTGCCGCTCAGCTCCTTGGCGTACTGGATGGTGAGGGCGTTGAGGTAGGTCTTGGTCGGCGTGTAGCCCCCGCTGATCCCTCCGAGGTCGACGCCGGGCGTGGTCTGCAGGGTCAGGGAGCCGACGTGGCTGGACTGATTGACGATCCGCGGGTGCTCGGAGCGGTGCAGCAACGGGAGCATCGCGTTGGTGACCCGGATGACGCCGATGACGTTGGTCTCCACCAGCCGCCGCACGGTCTCCAGGTCGACGGTCGTGGGTTCGTCCGGCCAGCCGCCGGCCACGCCGGCGTTGTTGACCAGTACGTCGAGGCGTCCCACCCGCTCCTCGAACAGGTGGACCGCGGCGCTCACGCTCCCGTCGTCGGTGACGTCCAGGGGTACGCCGAACGCATCGGCACCAGCGGCGCGCAGCTTCGCCACGGCGTCCTCCCTGCGCTGCCCGTCCCGGGCGCCGACACCGACCCTCCAGCCCCGCGCGCCAAGACCGGCCGCGATCGCATATCCGATCCCCTTGTTCGCGCCAGTGACCAGCGCGACCATGCTCTCACTCGTGCTCTCGCTCATGACAGCGAGCATGCCCGCGCCGCTGCCGGGTACCAACACCCTCTCGGTAGTGCGGCGATACCCGAACGGTATTGATCTGGCGGCTGCCGTCACTAGCCTGGGCTCATGGAGATACGCGAGCTGAGGTACTTCGTCGCCGTCGCCGAGGAACTGCACTTCGGCAAGGCCGCCCAGCGCCTCGGGATAGCTCAGCCGCCGCTGTCCCGCACGATTTCCCAGCTTGAGCGGCGGCTCGGTATCGCACTGCTGGAACGCACCAGCCGCAAGGTCACGCTCACCGAGGCCGGGGCCGTACTGCTGAACGAAGCGCGCGCGATCCTCAGCGCGGTGACCGCAGCTGAGCGGCGTACCCAACGGGCCGCAACTACACATCCCAGCCTCGTCCTCGCCGTCAAATCCGGCACCGCAGGCGAGCTGCTGACGAAACTCCTCGACGCCTACGCCGCCGAACCCGGCGCAGCCACCGTTGATCTGCTGCTCTGCGAGGCACACCAGCATCAGCAGCTCCTGTGGGACGGGCAAGCCGACGTGGCCCTACTGCACCTGCCCTTCGACTCAGCAGTCGGCCTCGACACCGAAGCCCTGCACACCGAGGGACAGGTCGCGATCCTGCCGGCCTCACACCCGCTCGCCGGCCGCTCCCAGGTCCGGATGGCCGACGTCGCCTCACTGCCAACGCTCCCGGCAGCCCGCTGGCCCGGTCCCGGCGGCAGCTACCCGGAAGGGCCGGGCCCAGAGGTACGGAACTTGACTCAGGTCTTCCAGCTGATCGCGCTCGGCCGTACCACCGTGGTCCTTCCCGAGTCGGCCGGCGGCGACCTGCGCCGGGACCTCGCCGCCGTGCCGGTCCTGGACGCTCCGCCCGTGACGACGGTGATCGCCTGGCCGCCGCACAGCCGCCTTCGCGCAGTCGCTGACCTGATCCGCGTGGCCACACGTCTTTGCACTCCGATGAGCGGGGCGGCCGCCCGACGACAGCCCTGTTCAAGCAACTGGCAGCCCAACGCTCAGGGACAGCTGCCCAACCCGGAAGATTTCTCGGACGGCGGTTCGTGATGAGTGGGGTAGGGCTGGACGAGATCGACCGGGGGCTGCTGCAGGCGCTCCAGATCGACGGGCGGGTGGCGTTCAGCGCCGTCGCGGAGATCCTCGGAGTGTCGGACCAGACGGTCGCCCGCCGCTACCGCGCGCTGCGCGCGGGCGGGGCGGTGCACGTACGGGGCACGACGTGGCCCGAAGCGGTCGGCCAGGAGGTGTGGTTGGTGCGCGTGCAGTGTGCTCCGGAGGCGGCCGGCGCACTGTCGCGCTCTCTGGCCCGCCGACCGGACACCTCCTGGGTGCTGGAGATGTCCGGAGGTGCGGAGATCCTGAGCATGCTGCGGATCGGCCCGGCCTCCACGGCCCTCGCCCAGCTACCGCGCACACCCCGGCTGACGGGCGTCAGTGCCCACTGCGTCCTGTACACGTTCTGCGGGGGCGCCGTCAGCCCGCTGGTCAAGCACGGCCCGCTCACCACCGCGCAGTGCGCCGTGCTACGGCCGCCCGCCACGGCCCCGGACCGCGACCGCGCGGTGTGGTCGGACCAGGATCAGGCGCTGCTGGACGCGCTGGCCGAGGACGGCCGCGTCGGCTACCGGACCCTGGCAGCCGTCACGGGCTGGTCGCAGACCTCGGTGCGACGTCGGCTCGCCGAACTGCGCCGTACCTCGGCGGTGTACTTCGACATCGACTTCGATGCCGCGATGCTTGGTCTGCGGTCGCTGGCCTCGTTGTGGCTGACGGTGGAACCGGGCGCGCTGTCCGCTGCCGGGGAGGCACTGGCCGCCCACCCGGAAGTGAGCTTCGCCGCCGCGACGACCGGCCCGGCCAACCTGTACGCCAGTGTGCAGTGCCGCGACACCAAGGCGCTCTACGCCTACCTGACCGGCCCGGTGGCACAGCTCCCGGGCATCCGGTCGGTGGAGACCGCACCGGCGACACGCACCGTCAAGCAGGTCGGCCGCCCGCAGGAGGGCGGCCCCGCCCGGCGCCCGCCACAGCAGCGACCCTGAGCCGGCCGGATCGCCTGAAACAGCCTGCCGTGAACCTCCGACACCCTGCTCGTCGGTGTGTCAGACCTCGTGTGCCCTTGCCCCGCCCTTCCTCCGTGACGAACCGTTCCATGAAGGCGAGGAAGAAAACGCCGCGGTCGGACGCGCTGTCATCGGATATCGCCAGAACTCCCGGGCTGGCTGGTCGTGGAGCGCGCCGGTTGTCAGGGTTGGCGACTGCCGCACCGGCTCTGCCACCCGTAAAGGAATCGCACCTCATGACCACCGCCTTCGCCCCCATCGTCCTGGGCTCGCTGACGCTGCCCAACCGCATCGCCATGGCGCCGCTGACCCGCCGCCGCGCCTACGGCGAGGGGCTGTCCGCCACGGCGCTGATGACCGAGTACTACGTGCAGCGCAGCACGGCGGGCCTGATCATCGCCGAGGCGCTCCAGCCCAGCCGCGTGGGCCAGGGATACACCGACACCCCCGGCCTGCACGACGAGCGGCAGGTGAGGTCCTGGCGCCGGGTCACCGACGCGGTACACGCGGCTGGCGGCCGGATCTACGCCCAGCTGATGCACGCCGGGCGCAACAGCCACCCCGAACTGCTCGGCGACGGGCTGCACCCCGTCGCCCCCTCCCCCGTGGCGGCCGAGGGGATGGTGCGCATCAGCGGCGCCGAGCCCGCCGTCCGCAAGCCCTACCCCGCACCGCACGAACTGAGCATCACGGAGGTGCGGGAGACGATAGAAGACTTCGCGCGGGCCGCGCACAACGCCATCCGGGCCGGCTTCGACGGGGTGGAACTACACGGAGCCTATGGCTACTTGATCCAGCAGTTCCTCTCCGACAACGCCAACCACCGCACCGACCGCTACGGCGGCTCCATCGCGGGCCGTATCCGCTTCGTGCTGGAGCTGGTGGACGCCGTGGCCGCCCGGATCGGTCCGCGACGCCTGGCCCTGCGGATCTCACCCGGCTGCCCCGCCTTCGGCCTCACCGAGACCGACGTCGATGACCTGTACCCGGCCCTGGTGTCCGAGCTGCGGGGTGACCTGGCCTACCTCCACATCTTCGAGTTCCCCGGTCACCGGGCGCTCACCAGGCGCCTGCGCGCCGCCTGGCCGTCGGTCTTCATGCTCAACCCGCACGAGACCCCCGAATCCTGGCCCGCTGGGCCGGGCGACCTGCACCTGATCGAAGACGGCCTGGCCGACATCCTGGCCTTCGGCACCCTGTACATCTCCAACCCCGACCTGGTGCGACGGCTCCGCACCGGCGGCGCCGTCGCACCGGCCGACCAGGCGACCTTCTACCGCGGCGACCACCGCGGCTACACGGACTATCCGGCACTGACCGAACCCGGTGTGCACGCGACGCCCTGACGGTTGGGTCAGACCAGGAGCGAGCGCATCGAACGCGGCGTACTCCAGCGCCGTCTGCTGCTCACGCTGTTCGCCCTGGGCACGAACATGGGCGTCCGAGCGGTTGTGGCGACCGGCGAGCACAGCGGGGGTGAAGCCGCGTTGCGCAACTGGGATGCACCCGGATCCGGGTCCGTGCCGTCGGTGCGGACACGACAGCCACCTCAACACCGATGGTCCGTGTCGGCTGTGTCTCCTGAGTGGATCGCCGATCCTGCCGGCGGACGGTAGAGGCCCGGACGTCCCCGGCCCGCGTGATGACCTCCTACTTCAGCCGGTGGGGTCGTCGCCGACCATGATCAAGTGTTTAGCGTCAATGGCTGTACCGATGTTCCCCAACCCCGTATGTGCTGACGGTCTGACGGCAAGGTGGCGATCCCGTATGACGCAGCGGGATGCTGGGCTGGCGGTCCGTTAGGGGGATGTGCGGGGGGCATGACGCGGGGCGGAAGATCGCGGTCGTGGTGCTGGCGGCGGCGGGCATCGTTTCGACGCCATTGGTCTGGCTGCTGGACAGCCCGGGTGCGGGGGAGCTGGCAGGGGCCTCCATCCAGAGCGCGGTCGGTATCGTGGCCCTGCTCCCACAGACCACGCGAACGCCTCCGTCCACATCCGCGCCTAGGTTCTGTCGTCAAATGTCACGCCCACATCAGGAGTGAGGCGAGGGTGACTGCTGCGTGGTAGGACTCGGCGGTCTTGTCGTACCGGGTGGC